>JBKEEC010000068.1:0-7203 GCA_047975785.1 Sphingomonadaceae bacterium
ATAAAGTGATATTGTGCCATCGTCATTGGAAATTGTGGCGCGCGTTTCTCCCTTTTGGGTATCATATGTCAGGCTGTTTTCCGGCTTGCTGTCACAGGATGGCAGACCACAGGACAGGACAAACAATGCAGATCCATGCATCCACAGCCACTTTCCGGGCCTGCGCGTGGACCTGTTCATGAAGCTACCCTTGGGCTTTCTGGACCCAGCGACCATTTTCCTGTGCAAAATAGCTCAGGGCCAGATTGGCCAGATCCGGATCATGATCCTGCCCGCTGTCGGGTGATCGTTCCTGTCTGGATGTTTTCAGACCAGCCCAGGCCGCACGGGCAGCCTGAAGGGTGTCGTCATCAAACAGGAGGAAACTGCGTTCGAAGGCCAAGGCTTCTTTACGCCACTGGCCATCTGCGAGGATAATGTTCGTTGCCTGGTTTTCCCGGTCTATCCCTGAGGAAAGGAGGACAGGCTGGCGCGCCTCATTCCCCTGCCCGCTCAGCCCATGGGCAAGGAAGGCGTCTGGAAATATTGTCCACAAGGCCTTGCTGATATTGTCGAGTGCCGCTGTGTCGGCATTGACAACAAGTAAGCGCCCTCCCTCGTCGCGGATGCGCCGCGCGATAAGAGCCACGACCCGTTCTGCCGGATCGTGGCCGAGTTGCCAGAAATCAACTTTCAGGGCGTGGCTCCTGTTTCATTTTCATGGCCCTACCCCTACCCCTCTATCGTGTTACGGATATAGGCATCCAGAGCGCGCACACCAAAACCGGTTGCGCCCTTGCCCCAGGTTGCACCCGGCTTGTCTGCCCATACCATTCCGGCAATGTCCAGATGCGCCCATGGAGTGCCTTTTTCGATAAAACGCTGCAAGAACTGTGCTGCGGTGATGGAGCCTGCACCGCGCGGACCAACATTTTTCATGTCGGCAATCGGGCTGTCAATCAGCTTGTCATAGGCGGGAGAGAGCGGAAAACGCCAGAGTTTGTCACCCGTCTCAAGGCCACTGGCCAGTAGCTTTTCTGCAAGATCATCATCATTGGAGAACAGGCCTCCATGTTCGCTTCCCAGTGATATTATCATTGCCCCTGTCAATGTTGCCAGATCAATGATGGCGGCTGGCCTGAACTGCTGCTGTGTCCAGTGCAGGGCATCGCACAATACCAGTCGTCCTTCAGCGTCGGTATTGATCACCTCGATTGTCTGGCCAGACATGGATGTGACGACATCGCCGGGCCGCTGGGCCAGTCCATCCGGCATGTTTTCAACCAGTCCTACCACACCGACAATATTGGCTTTGGCTTTGCGCGTTGCCAATGTGAGCATAGCCCCGGCAACAGCGCCTGCGCCGCCCATATCCCACTTCATTTCTTCCATACCCGCGCCGGGCTTGAGTGAAATCCCTCCGGTATCGAAGGTTACGCCCTTGCCGACAAAGGCGGTCGGAGCGATTCCTGCCGCATCACCATTCCACCGGATAGCCAGAATACGCGAGTCACGTGCCGACCCTTGCCCGACACCAAGCAGGGCGCCCATGCCCAGTTTTTCCATTTCCGCCTCATCAAGTACGGTCAGTTCCGCGCCTGTTCCTGCAAACCGCTCATGACAACGGGCAACGAAACTTTCAGGGTAAATGAAATTGGCAGGCTGGGTAACAAGTTCACGAGTAAATTCCACGCCATCTGCAATGGCAGAGGCATCGGCCCATGCAGCATCAGTTCCAGCAGGGGCACCAATGATTTGCGCTGTTTTGAGCGAAACTTTCTGATCGTCCTTCAGGGTTGTTCGATGTGCATCAAATCGCCAGTTGCGCAGTCTGAGCCCCAGCAATACGGATGCGGCTTCGCTGGCGGCCATACCGCTGCCAGACAGATCCAGAACAATGTTCTCCTCGCCAGAGGTCATATATTTTGCGGCAAGGGCTGCACCAGCCTTTTCACAATGGGCGCGCCTGTTCGGGGAATCGGCCTCTCCGGCTCCTGCAAGGGCGATACGTGTCGCCTCACCGTCGCGCGTGACAAAACATTCAAAGCTCTGCCCCGCCCGTCCGGCAAAGCGTGCTACAGAAGCGCCGGCCTGCACTACCTGTTCGATATGGGCAGGAAACTTGCCCTGATCCGTAATATACGCCACGAGCCGCGCTGCAGGCGGAAGCGAATCAATGAAACTGATCTGCATGTATACTCCGATTGATATACTGTTTGGATGGCCTCGGACTGACGAAACCTTTTCTTATGATGATTGCAGTTAAGACGAGCCGATGCGATAGGCAAGCCATGCAGAAACGTCTGAAGACCTCAGCCTCCTGTTTGCCAGAACTGGCAGGACTGATTGTGCTGACCCTGTTCGCGCCTGCATTGTCGGCGCAGGAAGCGGAAAATGCCCCCACCCCGCCCCTTTTCAGTGAAAAAGTCAGTGAAAAAGTCAGTGAAAAAGTCAGTGAAAAAGTCAGTGAAGAAGTCAGTGAAGAAACAGATGCGACATCGTCATCGATTGCGACGCTCCCGCGGGCAATAGATTTCGAAGCGCGTGAAATCGAATATGACAGCGAGCAGGATATTGTGACTGCTCGCGGCGATGTTCTGCTGCAGGGGGAAGATCAGTCGGTGCGGGCCGATTCTGTTCGCTGGGAGCGGAAAAGCGGGCAGATTACGGCTGAAGGCAATGTCAGAATGGTCGATGCTCAGGGGAATCAGGTTTTTTCTGATTCGGTATCCCTGAATGACAAATTCGAAGCAGGGGCGATGAATGACCTTTTGCTGGTGCTCCGCGATGGTGGACGGATGGCGGCCCGGTCAAGCCAGCGCAGTGCCGATGGTGCTCTGACGCTGGAAACGGCGTCCTATAGTGGTTGCAATGTCATAAATGCAGAGGGCTGTCCGAAAACACCAAGCTGGCGGGTAACGGCGGACAGTGTGCGTTACAGTCCGGAAGATCACCGCCTCCGGTTTGAAGGGGCGGTGCTGGAACTGTTCGGCGCCCGGATACTTCCCATGCCGGGGCTGAAAATACGCACAGATGGCAAGGCAGAATCAGGGTTTCTCATGCCTGATTTGCGGATTTCACGTTCAAACGGACTGGAAGCCAATGCCAGCTATTACTGGCGTCTGGCAGATAACAGGGATCTGACGACGACTGCCTTTGTATATTCCGGATCATCGCCGCTGATATCGGCGCAATACCGTGAACTGATGAAGATGGGCGCCTTTCAGACAACCGGATATCTCACACATAGCCGTCGCATCTCGCAGGATACGGGCATCGCCAGTGATGACAAGGAATGGCGCGGCTATATTTTTGGCAATGGAAGATTCCAGTTTTCACCCGAATGGAGTTTGACGGCATCTGCACGCTTTGCCAGCGACCGGACATTCCTGCGTCGCTATGACATTTCTCGCGATGACCGGCTCCGATCCAAGTTTGAGCTGGAGCGAATAGATAATAATTCCTATTTCGTCATGGCTGGATGGGCAACCCAGACACTCCGGCTGGGGCAGGAACAGGGGCAAGTGCCTGTGGCACTGCCGGTTATTGATTACCGCCGGCGACTGAATGAGCCGGTTCTCAATGGTCATGTGGAGTTACAGGCCAACAGCCTGATGATTTCGCGCACAAACGGGCAGGATACCCAGCGCGCTTTTGCCGGAGCCAGATGGAATCTGTCTACCCTGACAGGCATGGGCCAGATTGTTACCCTGACAGGACTGGTCCGCGGTGATGTCTACCATACCGATGAAAGTCTGAGCACTGCCACACCGGGCTATCGCGGGATTGATGGATGGCAGGCGCGCGGCATAGCTCTTGCTGCTGCAGATATGCGCTGGCCATTTGTCGGAGAGCTTTTTGGCGGCACCCAGATACTGACTCCGCGGGTGCAACTGGTCGCCTCTCCGCCGGTCAGGAATCTTGCTGTTCCGAATGAAGATGCCCGTGCGGTTGACCTTGAAGATTCCAATCTGTTCGCGCTCAATCGTTTCCCCGGATATGACCGTGTCGAAAGTGGTGCGCGTATCACCTATGGGCTGGACTGGCAGCTTGCTATCCCCGACTGGCAGCTGAAAGCCACTGTCGGCCAATCCTACCGCCTGAACAATGCAGAACAGATCCTGCCAGATGGAACCGGACTCAGTGAACGTGTGTCCGACTTTGTTGGCCGGACCGAAGTTCGTTACCGGGATTTTGTCAAGTTCACACATCGCTTCCGACTCGACAAGGACAGCTTTGCCGTGCGCCGTAACGAGCTTGACGCCACTGTTGGCAGCAGGCGGACATATGCCGAAATCGGTTATCTTCGCCTCAACCGCGATATTACGACGGTTGAAGATTTGCAGGATCGAGAGGAACTGCGCCTTGCCGGAAGAGTGGCTTTTGCAAAATACTGGTCGGTCTTTGGCTCAGGGGTTTTCAACCTGACTGACCGGGAGGAGGACCCTACCCTGACCTCGGATGGATTTGACCCGATCCGCACACGACTGGGGGTTGCCTATAGTGATGAATGTCTGGAACTGGGCATTACATGGCGCCGGGATTATGAAGATGCCGGCGATGCAAAGCGCGGGGATACTTTCCAGCTTCACTTTGCTATCAAGCGTCTTGGCTTCCGGTAACCAGCCGGGCCACAGGCAATTGATATAATCCGCAATTGGCAGATCGGAATTAAATCGCTATTCGCCTCCTGACTCAGCTTCGGTTAAGCCGTTCCCGGCAACGAACCGGATATTTCCGGGTGCACCTGATGCACTGCAAATGGATTGATTGCGTGACCAAAAACACCATGCCACATATTGCAACATACTTTGCTGCACTGGGCCTTCTTGCTGCCCCGTTCAGTGTTTCGGCCCAGAACCCCCAGACCGGAGCGGTTGAGGATCAATTACCTGCCGAAGCGTCGGGCAATGCCTTGAATATTCCTGAAAATGTAACCCTTCTTGCGCCGAACAACCCCAATGTTCGTACCGCAACTGCCGTTGTGAACGGACAGGTGATTACCGGCACGGATATTGACCAGCGCATGGCATTGGTGCTGGCTGCATCAAGCTCGCAACCCGGCGCACAGGAATTACAGATGCTGCGGATGCAGGTTCTGCGAAACCTGATAGATGAAACGCTGCAAATTCAGGCAGCCCAGTCGCAGGAGATTGAAGTCAGCTCAGGCGAGATTGACCAGACATACAGCCGCGTTGCCTCCCAGAATTTCGGACAGGATCTGGCAGCGATGGACAAATATCTTCGCTCTGTCGGGTCATCCCCGGTTTCGCTCAAGCGGCAGATTCAGGGTGAAATTGCATGGCAAAGGCTGCTGGGGCGCAATGTCACGCCTTTTGTCAGTGTTTCCGAAGAAGAAGTGAATGAGCTGCTCAAACGGCTGGAGGAATCTCGCGGGACGCAGGAATATCGCGTCGGTGAGATTTTCCTCTCCTCTACCCCTGAAACACACAATGCCGTGGGTGAAAATGCCCGGCGCATCATGCAGCAATTGCAACAGGGCGGTAGTTTTGCTGCCTATGCGCGCCAGTTTTCCGAAGCATCGACCGCCTCTGTCGGCGGTGATCTGGGCTGGGTTCGGCTTGGCCAGATGCCGGCGGAACTCTCTACCTCGCTTACCCAGATGCAGGCGGGCCAACTGGTTGGTCCTATTGAGGTTCCAGGCGGGTTTTCGATCATTTACCTGATTGATCAGCGTCAGGTGCTGATGGCAGATCCACGCGATGCCCTGTTAAGCCTCAAACAGATTTCCATCACTTTTCCTCAGGGCACAACAGAAGCTCAGGCCAGCCAGAAAGTTGCCGACTTTTCCAAAGGAGTGCAGGCTATTCGTGGTTGCGGTGATGCTGACCGCGCGGCTGCGGATATAGGCGCCAGCATTGTTTCCAATGACCAGATTCATGTGCGCTCCCTGCCAGAGCAGCTCCAGAATGTGCTGTTGCAGATGCAGATTGGCCAGAGCACCCCGCCTTTTGGCTCTGTGGACGAAGGCGTGCGCGTATTGATGCTGTGTGGAAGGGATGACCCGAAAGCCACTGGCGGACCGGATTTTGATACGCTGATGGCGCAACTGGAAGATGAGCGCGTAAACAAGCGTGCGCAACGCTACCTGCGCGATCTTCGCAATGATGCGATCATCGACTATAACTAGGGTCAGGACTCATTGAGCAGATGGCCGCGGCCTGAGCTAGAATTGGCCGAGACACGGAGCAAGCAAGAGGAATAGCGGTGTTATTGACCGAGCGAGCAACACAGCCCCGGACAGTTCTGGCCCGGACAGTTCTGGCCCGGCCATTTCGAATAAGCCCTGTGGGCGGCTGTTTGCAGACGAAGTGTTGCCTCAAGGCCAGCATGGTTCCTGTCATTGACTGACAGCTTACCCGAACGCCCCCTTGCGGTTTCGCTTGGAGATCTGGCCGGGATAGGCCCAGAAATTATTGCTGGTGCCTGGTTACAGCGGAAGGCGCAGAATCTGCCCCCCTTTCTGGTGGTTGGAGGCGCCACCGCGCTGAACCAGATGGCGACGCAAACAGGCATTGATCTTCCCTTGCGCATGATCTCGACCATTGATGAAGCATCGAGTGTATTTGAATACGCCCTGCCGGTGCTGGATGTGGATGATGCTCCATGGACTCCGGGCAAGCCGGACAGCAAGAGTGCAAATATTGCGCTCAGTTCGCTGGGCGATGCAACAGAGCTGGCACTGGAAGGTCGGGTATCGGCCCTGGTTACCGCTCCTGTCTCCAAGGCCTCTTTGATGCAAATAGGCTTCAATCACCCCGGACAGACTGAATTTCTCGCTTCTGCCTGCGACATATCGGATGGCGATGCAGTCATGATGCTTGCTGGCCCCAGCCTGCGCGCTATTCCTGTGACGGTTCATATCCCCTTTGCGCAGATCACCCGGCGGCTGACCAGCGCCATGATCGAGCGTCGGGCACGCATCGCAGCCATGGGACTGATCCGTGATTTTGGTATCAGCACGCCGCATCTTGCCTTTGCGGGCCTTAATCCACATGCTGGTGAATCCGGAAAAATGGGCAATGAGGAAAGCCGGATTATCCGTCCGGCGATGGAGGCCCTTGAAGTCGAAGGAATTCATGTAAGTGGCCCCTACCCGCCCGATGCCCTGTTTACACAACATATCCGCTCTGGCTATGATGCAGCGATCTGTATGTATCACGATCAGGCCCTTATCCCGGTCAAGGCGCTGGATTTTGATGA
>JBKEEC010000069.1:0-3976 GCA_047975785.1 Sphingomonadaceae bacterium
AGAACGCCGGCATCGCAGGCCTGTTGCAACCGGCTTTGCGCAAGATATGAACGCCCCATATCTATACTTCCGCCAACCATGGCCAATAGTGGAAGCAAGGCAGCCGCTATGATAGCCAGAGTATTGCCGGACTGATCATAAACCAGTTGCTGCGTCATGCGCCTGGAGGCACCGCGATCTATGGTATTATTCCTGAACACATGGCCGTGTTACGTAAAAACAATAACTGGTTGGAAAATGTGGATGGTTAAAATTTCTTGAATTTGGAAGAAATATTAACGGCTTACTAGTGGGTGTATTTTCCTATAACATTGAAATTATGCCAATATGGTGATCATTACGGCCCGTTGTTTGCCTCACCGGGATATATTAATACAATGTCCAGATGGGCATGAGCAATCAAGAGGCGATCAGGCTTTGATCCGATTGAGAGTTTCAACCTGAAGATGCGTCATGACCATTGCTGCCTGGCTTCTTGCCTGCTCGCATTCCTGAATCGTGCGTTTTGGTTTTCACATTTATTGTTTGCAAATAACAGGTTAGTAGTTTTTTGTTGTGTGGGGTGGATTCGGGTCACTTCCTGTTTATGTCAGGCCTGCCCTGACAGACGGATACAAGATTGAGAGGGCCTGCTGTAGTGCCTGATTTGGTGAATGTGCTTGCAATTCGGGATCTGCCCCTGCCTCAAAAACTGGCAGCAGGATATGCACGCGGCACAATCAGGGATCAGGTGGTTTCATTATTTCATCTCGATTACCGGCTTTCGCAGATTGTCTCTGGCCGCAGTGAAGAACTGCTTGCACAAATGAAGCTCGCATGGTGGCGTGAACAGCTCCGGACCAGACCGGAGAATCGTCCATCAGGGGATCAGGTTCTGGATGCTATCACCCGTCAGTGGTCCGGTCAGGAAGAGGCGTTGATCGCTCTGGTAGATGGCTGGGAGCATTTGCTTGCGGCATCGCCTCTGCCAGAGTGGAGTGCGACCGGCTTTGCAAATGGGCGTTCCAAAGGTTGGGGTGAACTTGCTCGTTCAATCGGGGCTGATGCTCTTTCTGCCGAAAGGGCCGCCAGACGTTGGGCACTGATGGATCTGGCAAGCCATTTGAGTGATCAGGATGAAGCATCAATGGTGCTTTCTCTGGCGCAAGGGGAGGGTACACAGAGTGTTCGATTGCCCCGGTTGATGCGCTCACTATCAGTTCTGGATGGCCTTGCCCGTCGCGCTCTGCTGAAGGGTGAGAAGCATTTGCTGGAAAGTCGAACAGCGTTTCTGGTTACGATGCGGCTTGGCCTGATCGGACGATAATCATTTTGGAGGCGGAATGAACAGAATATTTCTGGGGGGGCTGATTGCGCTTGTCTTATGTGCAACAGGCGTGTTCTGGTGGCAGGGGCGTGCAGAGGTAGATCGTGCTGCTCCGCCGCCTGAGCCTGTCCAGAGGCAGAGTTCTGAAGCGAAAATTCCGGTTGCTGACCCTGGCGATATGCGTGGGCCTGCCCCGCCTGAGGCAACCAGGCTCAGTCAGGAAGAAAAACGATTTTTTCGTTACGACACTAATCGGGATCGCCGGATCAGTCGTAATGAGATGCTATCCTCGCGTACAGCCGCGTTTCGCAAACTGGACAGGGACGGGAATAATCTTCTGACTTTTGAGGAATGGGCGGTGGCAACGGTAGAACGGTTTGAATCTGCTGACAGGAATAAGGATCGTGAACTCACGCCGGAAGAGTTCCGCACGACGGCGCCCAAGCCAAAACCCAAATCCAGTCAGAAATGTGCGTGTTAAAGCTATTCGTGAAAAAGGGGAAATCGTCTATTGGCCTATGGCCGGTTTTTGTTATCACATTTCAGGCAAGTGCCAGAGAACCCGCTCCGGACACTTGTTTCAGCCATGGTTCAAAATCGGCTTTTGCCCGGTCCGTATAGGCTTGCTTGCGCGCCTTTTTGTGCACTTTACCTTCAATCGGCGGGAACAGGCCAAAATTGACATTCATGGGCTGGTATGTCTCGGCTTCAGCATCGCCTGTTATATGGGCGAGCAGGGCACCCATGGCGCTGCTTCGGGGCGGAGAATCCCATTGTTCGCCCGCCAGTTCAGTAGCTGTCATCAGGCCGCATAACAGGCCTATGGCCGCGCTTTCAATATAGCCTTCGCAGCCGGTGATCTGGCCTGCAAACCGGATATGAGGGGATGATCTGAGCCGCAATTGCCGGTCAAGCACAATGGGGGAGTTCAGAAACGTATTGCGGTGCAGACCCCCAAGCCGGGCAAATTCGGCATTTTCCAGTCCGGGAATGGTTCTGAACAGACGTATCTGTTCCTGATATTTCAACTTTGTCTGGAAACCGACCATGTTCCACAGGGTTGCCATCCTGTTATCCTGCCGCAACTGCACAACAGCATAGGGCCAGCGCCCGGTGCGGGGGTTATCCAGCCCTACAGGTTTCATGGGGCCAAAGCGTAATGTGTCTACTCCGCGCCCTGCCATGGCTTCAACTGGCATACAGCCTTCAAAATAGGGCGTGCTGGTTTCCCATTCGCGAAACTCGGTTTTTTCGCCATCCAGCAGCCCCTGATGGAATGCGAGATACTGCTCCTTGTCCATCGGGCAATTGATATAGTCCTTGCCATCGCCAAGGTCTGACCCTTTATCCCAGCGAGCCGCCTTCCAGCAAATATCCATATTGATACTGTCATGATGCACAATCGGCGCAATGGCATCAAAAAATGCCAGACGTTCCTGACCGGTTGCATCAATAATGCTGTTGGCCAGAGCCTGGGCGGTAAGTGGTCCGGTGGCGATTATTGACGGGCCAGAAGCGGGCAGGCTGTCCACGCGCTCTCGAATAATCTCAATACCGGGGTGACTTTCCAGAGCGTGCTGGACTTTGGCTGAAAACAGGTCACGATCAACTGCCATGGCAGAGCCTGCCGGAACGCGCGCTTCTTCTCCGGCACTCATGATGAGAGAACCCAGACGGCGCATTTCATGATGGAGCAGGCCAACAGCATTGCGCGTATGATCATCTGAGCGGAAAGAATTGGAGCAAACCAGCTCTGCCAGCCCATCTCCCTGATGAGCAGGGGTTGTATCTCCGCTTCCGCGCATTTCTGACAAACGAACCTTGAAGCCGCGTCGTGCGAGTTGCCAGGCGGCTTCCGTTCCGGCCAGTCCGCCACCAATGATGTGGATCTCTTGAGTCATGTTGTGCACCTATGCTTGCAGCGCGCGGGGTTCAAGTCCAGTAAGACAGGCATGACAAGACAGGCACTCATTCAGCACCGCCCCTGGCTGTTGGCAAGTATAGTGGCGGCTGCCGCATATTATGTGTTGCGGGATACGGCACTGGGTGAATTATGGATTGCGCTGGTAAAGGGCACTGCGGTCGGATGTCTGGCAGGCTATGCTTTTTTCCGGTTTCATACGCGTGATGCCCGATGGATGTCATTGATCCTCGCACTTGGCGCACTGGGGGATATGGTGATTATCTTCTGGTTCGAAGCGGGTGGAGCAATTTTCTTTGCCAGCCACATTGTCGCGATTTTCTTTTTCCGCAGGTTTCCGCGCGCAAAAACAACCGGAAGCCAACGTATTTTGGCATTATCGCTCCTGATCCTGACACCGTTGATAAGCGGATGGCTCGCCAGTTCCGTGCTGGCCTGTGTGTACGGGCTGGGCCTTGGATCAATGGCGGCTATTATCTGGCTTAGCAGGTTTCCACGCTATCGTGTCGGCGCTGGCGCCATCCTGTTTGTAGTGTCGGACTTTTTGATCTTTGCGGGCCTTGGTCCTCTGGAATGGGAAAACCTTGCCTATTGGCTGGTCTGGCCTGTCTATTACTGGGGGCAATTCCTGATTTGCACTGGCGTGATCCAGCAATTGCGACGGGAACATCGGGCCTAAAGCCTTGCGATTAAACATTGAATCGGAAGAAAAACTATATCTTCCTGTTTTACCGCATTTTCCACGTCCA
>JBKEEC010000070.1:0-1965 GCA_047975785.1 Sphingomonadaceae bacterium
CGGAGGGCATTATATCGTCGGCACTGTATGTTGATCTGCCGGATAAGAATTTTCTGAAAGACCACGCTGGCTGGTTGCAGCTTGGTGCTGCGCCACCTGATATGCGCTTGCCTGAATTGCAGCCGCTGTTTGAAATCGAACCGAAGATTGGCCGACTGGCTCTCTTTCCCAGCACATTGTATCATGGAACGCGCCGTTTTGAGAGCGGAACGAGAATGACGGTCGCCTATGATGTGGCTCTGCAGGATTACAGCATCGCGAGAAAAGGTTGAATCACCGCGATGCTATAATTTCTTGTTTTCGCTTTTCTTTTGCGAAAAACCGGTATCCACTTTTTCGCGAAAAGCTTTAGGAAAGATGACGGAACAGCCCGTGGCCAGCACAAAGAAAACGTGAAGAAAGCGTGAAGAAACAGCCCCGCAACCTGCAAAACAGGTTTCAACCCTGTATGAAAATAACAAATATGGAAGGCGCCCGCAAACAGGACCAGACAAGGACCAAAACAAAAAAAGGGGGGGCAACTCCACCATGTGATGCTACCCCCCGCCAAGTTAAGGAACTCGTTGCATAACTGCTTCGAGCCCTTCGGGTCGCAAAAAGGGGAATAGGGAAAGTTACTGCCTGTGAATTGTATGGATTCGACAATTCGCAAGAAATTTCTGTGACGTATATTGTTATATTTGTAAAATCAGTCTTTTCTTGCAGCATTCTTGCTCTGCCCTGTTCCTCTCGACAGCGCCAAATCACCTTGGCATAGGCCGAATCATGATTTTCAAGCTCGTCAGACCGGCCATTTTTGCGCTGAAACCGGAAAATGCGCACCGATTCGCAATCTGGTCATTTCGCCACCTTCCCAAAGGCAGGCCTGTGGCACCTGGCCCTCTGGCCATATCAATTGCGGGGCTGGACTTCCCCAATCCTGTCGGCATGGCGGCGGGTTTTGACAAGGACGCAGAAATTGCAGATGCCTTGCTGGGGCTGGGCTTCGGCTTTGTGGAAGTCGGTACGATTACGCCAAAGCCGCAACCCGGCAATCCTGCGCCACGTCTGTTCCGTCTGGGCGAGGACAAGGCAATTATCAACCGGATGGGCTTTAACAATAGCGGGCTTGATGAGGCAATGACCCGGATGGCCCGGCTCCGTTCAACAGGCATATCCGGGATTGTGGGCGTCAATGTCGGGGCCAACAAGGATTCAGCCGACCGGATCGCCGACTATGTCGAGGGCGTAAGACGAGCCGGAGCAGTGGCGGATTATATCACGGTCAATATCAGCTCCCCCAATACGCCGGGCCTTCGCCAGCTGCAGGACAAGGGTGCTCTGGATGAATTGCTCGGTGCCATTGCCGCCATTCGCAATGCAGGTGATCCGCCCATTTTCCTCAAGGTGGCGCCAGATCTGGAAGATGGCGAACATGAGCATATTGTCCGCGCCGCGACCGACCACCGCTTTGACGCCCTGATTGTCAGCAACACCACTATCGCACGCCCTGCCCTGACCTCACCCCATGCCGTTGAGGCGGGCGGTCTGTCAGGAGCCCCCCTGCGCGCAATGGCGCTTGAGCAATTACGCCGCTTTCATGCAGTATCGGGCGGCGCCCTGCCGCTTATCGGGGTGGGCGGTATTGCCACTGCGGAAGACGCATGGGAGCGAATACGTGCCGGAGCCAGCCTCGTGCAAATTTATAGTGCCATGATCTATTACGGACCAGAGATAGCGCGAAACATAAACAGGGGGCTGGAACGCCTGATGGACCGTGACGGATTTGCCTCCATTGCAGAGGCTGTCGGGAGCGAGTAGCACATTCGTCATGATACAACGCCTTGCTCTCTCGCTCCATATAGCCTTCTTGCTTTCGGCCTGTGCCAGCACGGCAGACCCTGCTCCTCCTGTTGCTATCAGTGTTCCGGCATTATCTCCTCCCCCACAGGACCTGCCGATACCCGATAAAGGCATGGTCAGTGC
>JBKEEC010000071.1:0-7894 GCA_047975785.1 Sphingomonadaceae bacterium
AGTGGAAAGGCAAGAGCTTCATCCGCGGCGGCAGGGCCAACGTCCGCCAGGCCCTCTACATGCCCGCCCTCGTCGCGGCTCGCTTCAATCCAGACCTCAAGGCCAAATACAAACAGCTCATCGCCCAAGGCAAACCCGCAAAAGTCGCCATCACTGCCATCATGCGAAAACTCGTCGTTACCGCAAACGCCCTGCTCAAGGCAGACCGCCTATGGGTCAAATCTCTCGCTTGACCATCACGGATACTCTAAGCTCTAGACCTGTTGAGCGTCAAAGCGATATGGGTCACCATGCGCCGAATTTCGGTTATGTCGTTGGCAGCACCATAGACGTAACGATCAGGGCGAATGATAACCGCCGATGCGTCATTGCGTGCAAGCCACCCCTCTATCATCCCGTCCCGATCATCCATCGAATATGCGCCCTGTGGCGGGGGCCTCGCCCCGACAACAATGCGCCTTCCGCCAATCGTTTCCCAAGCCTCTGCACTATCCGGTTCGAGTTCAAGCAAGCTGGGGTCAGGCGAAATAATGAGGAAGTCAGGCGGCAGAAGATCATCCATTAACAACTCTGCGCCGTCTTCGCCGCGGACCCGTGGCTGCACGAAAAGGTCACCCGCTGCTTCCGAGCGAGAATCGAGCAAACCCCCTTGCAGCCGTGGTACGAATGCCTGTCGTTCGGTGGGTACGGCCCCTGACCGCAGTTGCTCTCCCAGTAGTATATCACGTTCGGCGGCTGCAACCGGATCAAGCTCACCGATGATTAGGCCGAATTCCTTTGCATAGCGAATGATTTGGGCAACGTGTGGCTTGCGCTCTGCTTCGTAGGTGTCCAGCAAAGAGGGATCGACGTCGCGCTGGACAACCTGAGCCAGTTTCCACGCTAGGTTGCCTGCATCTCGTATGCCGGCACAAAGCCCTTGCGCCAGGAATGGTGGTGTGGTGTGTGCAGCATCGCCCGCAATCAATAGCCGCCCGTTTCGCCACCCATCGGCCACTGCCGCGCTGAAGCGATAGACCGCGCTGCGCCAGATCGATAGAGCGTTCAAATCAGCGAAAGTGGACAAGAGTTCATGCACGCAGGCTTCGTCGCGGAATTTCGCCGGATCTTCACCTGGCAGAAGCTTAATTTCCCAACGACGCAAGTTGCGCGGCCCCACAACGTAAGTCGCCGGGCGCCTAGGCTGACAATACTGCGTAGTCTTCTTCGGCAGTTCAATCTCGCCCGTCAGCCAAGCGTCGAGGACGACCCACCATTCGGCAAAGTCCATCCCCGCCATCGCGAGCCCCGCGGTCTCGCGAACCATACTGTTCGCGCCATCAGCCCCAACGACCCATGATGCCCGCAGAGTCATTTCCGCACCGTCATGATCAAGGCCAGTCACGATCGCCCCTTCCGCATCCTGCGCGACTTCCTTGATGTCGATGCCTCGTAATGCGGTCAAGGTTGGGCATTGATCCATCGCCCTAGCCAGCGCCTCCTCCAGTTCAGGCTGAATAAACATAACGTTAGGCGGCCAGCCGAGTTCAAACGGAGGGGTCTTCGGATCGAACAGTTTGATAATCTGTCCCTCGACCCCGATGAAATCGGTGCCAGTATGTGGAGTGACAGTGTCAAAGAAAGCGCGATCTATGCCGCAAAACTGCAACACGCGAAGCGCCTCATGATCGAGCACGATGGCGCGCGGCTTGTCAAAAATCGTCATCTCGCGATCAACGATTGCTACCGTCATGCCAGACCTTGCGCAAAGACAGCCCAGAGTCGCCCCGACCGGGCCCATGCCCACGATAACGATATCGTAACTTTCGGCCTTGGCCATTGAAAGCCCTCCCACCCGACAGCTCCTGCCGTTTAGATTAATTACGATCCACTACGTATCGTTATTTTATGGTATTGGCAAGTTCGAAGCAAATGGCCAGCCACGTCAGCGCAGGTTGGTCATTGCGGACCAGTGCCTGTAAGTGAATGCGCGCTGTTCGGCCTCGTCCGCAACAGCCACTGCCATGTCTGCAACAGAGATGCCTGCCGGTGTTCCATCCTTCAGAGGTAACTGGTCAACCACGGTTTCGTAAGTTCCGGTTCTGGGGCCGTTCATCAGGAACCACGGAGGGGACACGAATGACCATGCGAAAGAACGGTCATCAATAAAGATTTCCCAAGCAACACGGCATCCCTGTGCCAGCTGGTGACTTGTGCCCACTTCCTCGATAAAGCCGAGAGCAACTTCGTTGGCAAAGGGGGCAAAAGGATCGCGACCGCTCGCGATGATGTCCTGGCGTTCCTGCGCCATCAGTTCAAACGCGTCCAAGTGTGTCATGGTATGCAGGTGGCGCAAGTAGGCCGGGCTGGCTGTTTCGAGATACCAGGCTGGCCAGCGCGGTTCATCAAGCACCTGCTGGCCGTTTTGGGTCCACAGGCTGCCTACCCCACCGAGAAAAACGAGATAGGGCTTGCCTGCTGCCCTGATCGCACGCTTGAGACGCCATGCTGCTTCCACCGAATTTTATATACGTCGAGTTCAAATGTATGCCCAGCTGCATAGGCGCAGATCACGGCATCATGGCCTTTCAGAACGCTGGCCATTTGCGCTGGCTGCATAATATCCCCGCCCACCGCTGTAACACCATCGCGTTTGGCGATCTTCGCGGGGAGGCGACCGATGCCTGTTACCTGATGTTTACGGTCGGAGAGTTCCTCGACAATGGCCTCACCGGTCATCCCCGACGCGCCGATAACTGCAATCTTCATTTCCGGTTATCCTCTGCGGTTCATGAAGGCGCCGACCTTGGCAACCGCGCCACCGTCGATCGGAATGTTGGCCCCGGTGATGAAGCGGGATTCATCGGATGCCAACATGATAGCCACAAAACCGATGTCTTCCGGGTAGCCATGCCTATCGAGCATGGGAGTGCTGTCGAACAGCTGGCGGAAATGCTCGCTGGAATCATAGACGGTTTTGAGCTGGGGTCCCATAATCGGGCCGGGTGAAATACAATTGACCCTGATCCAATGCGGCGCACCTTCCAATGCCATTTGCCGGGTTACAGCAATGACCCCCCCCTTGCCTGCAGAATGTGCGGCCGCGCCCAGACCTTCGGATGCAAGTATCCCCTGGCATGATGCAATGTTGATGATCGACCCGCCATTCTGCTTGGTCATGACTGGCCAAACAGCCTTTGACGGCATGAAGATGACATCGAGTTCGAGCCTTATGGTCTCGTGCCATTGCTCCACGGTCATTTCCGCAAATGGTGCCATGTGAACGTTTGCGCCGTTGTTGTAGAGCGCATCGATGCGCCCATACACATCCATCGCTTCTGCAATCCACGCCTCGGTCTGTTCCTTGGACGAGGCGTCAACCACACTAGTATGCACAACAAA
Organism: Sphingomonadaceae bacterium; assembly: GCA_047975785.1. Lineage (GTDB taxonomy): Bacteria > Pseudomonadota > Alphaproteobacteria > Sphingomonadales > Sphingomonadaceae > JACXVD01. The sequence continues at coordinate 3,382 of JBKEEC010000071.1, forward strand.
TCCTTTGCCTTCGGCTTCCTCCTGCATACTCGCGAGCGTTCCAGCGTTGATATCACTGGCAAATACATGTGCGCTCGCCTCAGCGAACATCTGCGCAATGACTCTGCCTTGACCACCGCCGGCACCGGTGATCATCACCACCTTGTCTTGCAAACGGCCCTTGCAAACACCTTTGCTAACCTGCGTCATGTCGACCATCTTGTCTTGTCCTCTCACGTCTTAGCCTCCGGCACAGACAAGGGCCTGAACGTCCTATGCAGCCGGGCTGCAATTACTTCTTCCTGGAGAGCTTGCCTGCCAGACCCATCAGAGCCTTCGATCCTGTCAATCGCATAATTGCCTTTTCCACCGGCACCTGAAACAACCGTTTTGCCGGTGGCAATGTTCCTGCCTTGCGGCTTTCGCGGCCCATGTTCGGGTTGACAGGGCAGCGGACCTCAAAGCCAAATACCATCCGCTTCACGCAATCATTGCGGCGAACACAGCGTGTTACCTGATTGGCGCGACCGGAAGTGATTTTGTTGCCGATTTCGGGATCGGCCAGCGACTGACGTGCAAAGCTCACCAAGTCACCCAGTCCCCGTTCCAGCACCTCTGCGGCATTGGCCGGCTTGTGCTGTCCCTGTACGATGATGGGCACCGAAAGAGCATCGCGAAAGACCCGTGCGACACCGTCTTTCACCAGCACACCGTCCTTCGCACTGGCATTGACATCCATCGTCTCATAGCAAGCAGGGGAGAGCGCAAAATAGTCGATACCGGCCTCTTCGACCACTTTGGCAACCTCGGCAAAACCTTCCGCACCCTGACTTTCGGGGATATAGTCGTCAGCCTGCATCCGCACCCCGATCACAAAATCGCGGCCCAGCTTTGCACGTATCCCCGTAATCGTGTTGACGATGGTACGAGCGCGGTTTTCAGCTGAGCCACCATATTCATCTGTGCGCCAGTTAACCCGCGGAGCGAGGAAGGACGAGCCAAAGTAGCTCATGTGGAAAGCCAGTTCCACGCCGTCCCAGCCAGCCTTGCACGCACGCACAGCGGCTTCGATCATCTCCCGTTCATACGTTTCGATCTCTTCAATCGTGGCCTCTTCGGGCATGGGCGTGACCTGTCCGCCAGGAACATACATTCCGACCGGGAAACGATCTTCGGGAATAACCACATTTTTGGGACTGGCTGAAATCAGTGGCCGTCCGGGGCCTGGTCGCCCCATGCGCCCAAAACCAGGTATAAATTCAGCGATGATCGGTACGTCATGTGCATGCACGGCATCGGCAACCCGCCGCAGGTCGGGAATCAACTCATCCGTATCAAATCTAAGGCTAGTCTTGGCCGGGGCTTCCAGAATGGACCGCTTTGTCGCCACGATGCCGCCAGCGATGATCATCCCCACCCCGCCCTTCGCTCGGGCTTCATAGAAGGCAATGGTCTGTTCGCTTGGCCCACCCGCTTTTGTTGGCGCATTGGCTGCCATCGGCCCCATTACCACGCGGTTGGCAAGGATCAGCTTGTTGATCGTCAACGGTTGGGAAAAAAGCTCCGCAATACGTGCTGGTGTCATAATATTCGCTTCCGCTCAGGCTTTTGTTTCAGGGCGGCCCAATCGAAGAGGTGACCCACCGGCTCATCGGCCAACGGATCACCTGGGTTACGCGATCAGAATTCGTATCCGACCCTGACACCATAGGTGCGGGGCATCTGCAGAACGTAGAAGATCTGCCCGCCGGCAAAGTTGTGCGGGGATGAGTATCCGATTGTATTGTTGTTCTCTATATTATCCACAAAAGCGGTGACGCTGAAGGCGCCATCAGGCGCTCTGTATTCAGCGAGTGCTCCCGAAGTAAAAAAACCATTCTGGTATTGCGATGGCAACAATTCGGGTCCGGTAAAGATACCGCTCTGATAACGCGTATGCAGACGCAGCATCAAATCGCCAGCATTGCCAAGTGGAACATGCTGGCTGACACCACCCTGCAACGTCCATTCGGGCGCATTGGCCGGGGTCGTTCCACTGCAATTGACAGTAAAACCCACAGTCGCAGGCGTGAACGGACAGCCGAAATTGGGAGCCAATGCGCTATTAAAGACAAAATCGGTGTTCTTTGCATCAAGATATTGTACCGTGCTGTCGATTTCAGTGTTTGCAGCAACCTGCGCACGCATCTCGATCTCGATACCACGGAAGCGCGATGTACCGATATTCTCGGTGCCAAAAACCGGCTGGAACTGTCCCGAACCTGCAGGGTTCTCAACGAAGATAAACTTGCTGACCTGCTGATCCTTGTACTCCCACCAGAATGCTTCAAGATTGAGCTGGAGACGATTGTTGAGAAACCGGTTCTTGGAACCGATCGTGTAGGCAGTAATGGTTTCGGGATTGAAGAAGTTGGCATTCTGATCGGGCGAGGCAAAAAATCCACCGGCCTTGTAGCCGGTTTCCACCGTCGCATAGAGCAGTGAATCCGGTGCCACATCATATTCTACACCCAATCGCCAAGTCAGCTTCTTGAACGTCCGGTCCCCAGTATTCGGCTCGGTCAGGATCTGAAGAAACGCGCCGTTCACGCCGACATAGTCAGTATCAATCACACCGCCACCGGCAAAGGGCATGAAATTAGGTCCGTTCGGAAACCCTGCGGGAAGATCGAATGTCGATGGCAGCAAGGGTGTTCCGACACAAGGCGGACTGACTGAATATGGGGCGGTTCCCAGCGGAAACGGATCAAGAAACCCAGGACAGACAACACGTTGTGTATAGCTGATACTGGAGATTGATTTCTTGTCTATTGTGTATCGCAAGCCGCCAGTGACACGGAAATCATCTGTAACGCTGTAGGTCAGACGGCCATAACCGGCATAGCTATCAACCTTAGGCTGGAAGGAGGGATGGAAAGCCACTGTCTGAAAGTTGAACTGGTTGCGTGAATCCAGCCGCTCGTTGAAATACAATGCACCAAAGATATACTGCAGTCGGCCTTCTTCGGTCGATGTAAGGCGCACCTCGATCGAAGTCTGCTCATCCGTGTTGTCAACAAGCGCAGCGGGGCCCGTTAGTGACGAGAAATTGAGCTCTGCCCGCCGGTAAGACGGTGCGAAAGTAACCGTACCCAATGCAGTATCAACATCGAGCTGCGCACGAATTCCATAGAAATCGTTGTCCTGAAATGCTTCCAACCCAGGCACATTGCCGGGGTTTTGCAAAACAGCACCCGAAATGCCGTTGAACCCCGCAGCACTGAACGGGAAAGGCGCAGGACTGATGGGCCGGTTATAAAGCGCCTGGCCAGCGGCTGGATCGAACAGGCCAATGCGGTCATCCACATCAAGACCATCCGCTGTCGAACCGGTGCCCAGCCCACCCTGATGCGCATAGTCACCCGAAATAGTGAGTGTAACATTATCGCCCAGCTCAGCCAGCAGAGTGGCGCGAATGGCAGCCAAGTCTTCATCACCGCGCCGATCTGTGTAAGTGCCGTCTCGATTTGAATACATACCCGCCACGCGCATGGCGATAGTTTCAGAAATCGGCAGATTGATAGCCGCATTAGCCTTTACGGCGTCATAGTTCCCGAAAGAGATGTTCCCATAGCCGGAAACGCCTTCGAAACTGGGGGCGCGTGTTATCAGATTAATCGCCCCGCCAGTAGCATTACGCCCGTACAGTGTGCCCTGCGGCCCTTTCAGCACTTCGACCCGATCAAGATCGAAGAACATACCGTTAACACCCGTCGGACGTGCAATCGGGACACCATCAAGGTTAACGATAACGGCAGGATCTGACTGCACGTTTGCCACAAAGTTACCAACACCACGAATGTAGAAGGTGGAGGTCGGCCCGAATGACTGATTTACCCGAACTGCAGGAACGAGAGCCGTGAGCTGCGATGCATCGGTTACAGCCGTACGGGAACGCTCTTCGCCACCGAGTGCAGTAACAGCAATGGCCGCATCCTGCAGATTTTCCTCACGCCGCTGTGCCGTAACTGTGATGACAGACAGACCGGTCGAGGTCACGGTTTCAGCTTCGTCCATATCCTGCGCAACGACCATCGCCGGCAACACCATAGACGTTGTTGCAAGAGTCAATGCCTGAAACCCAATTCGACGTGAAATTACTTTTAAAAATAAGCTCATCTAGGCTCAGGCCCTATTAAATAGCTTGCACAAGGGATGATTGGTTGATTCAATGGCGGCGTCAAGGAGGCGCTGTCGATGGATGTTCCGTTTTTGCTGAGCCGTGCGCAAATGCGCAGGATCGAGCCGTTCTTCCCACTTTCGCATGGCATTCCGAGGGTTGACGACCGGCGGATCGTGTCGGGGATTGTCTATGTCATCAAGCACGGGCTGATGTGGCGTGATGCGCCCAAGGGCTATGGCCCGCACAAGACGATCTACAACCGCTTCATCCGCTGGAGCCGCTTGGGCGTGTTCAACCGCATCTTCGCCGAGCTGGCGGGCAAGGCGGGGGAGCCGGACCGGATCATGATCGACGCCACCCATCTCAAGGCGC
>JBKEEC010000072.1:0-2101 GCA_047975785.1 Sphingomonadaceae bacterium
ATAGCTGAGGCAAGCCGGGTTCGGAGAAGTTGCAACATGGCCGATGATGGCAAGTTCGTGCATCACTCCAACTCCCGCGCCACGCGGCAAGAACCGGCCCCCGGTCTGATTTTCCGGCATCCTCGCGCCAACCGGCACCTCTTCCCCGAGGTTACGCCACCTTCCGCCTCCCTGCCGGTCGGGGTGCCAATGTATGACTTGCCATGCGCGCGAGGCTGAGCCTTGTGTGGGAAGCAAGAAGGAGGCGGTTGGCATGGTGAAACGATTGAGGTTGAACGAGAAATCGGTGCGGGAGGCGGTTGGCATGCCCCCATCGGGTGGTCCGGTTTGATTGTTAGTGCATGATCGGCCTTTGGTCTATGGGGACGATGGTTTCGGGCGCTGGTGGGCGATAACCTAGAGCACTATGGGGGCGTTTCGTGTTGTAGTGTTTCCTCCATTTTTCGATCAGGATCTGAGCCTCCCGCAGGCTGTAGAAGATTTCACCATTCAAGAACTCGTCCCTGAAGCGGGAGTTGAAGCTTTCGCAATAACCATTTTCCCAAGGGCTACCTGGTTCGATATAGGCGGTCTTCGCACCAACTGCCTTGATCCAATCTTGCACGGCCTGAGCAACGAACTCCGGGCCATTGTCAGACCGTACGAACGACGGCACGCCGCGCAGGATGAATAGGTCGCTCAGGGCATCGATGACGTTGCCTGAGTTGAGCTTGCGGTCCACACGAATAGCCAGGCATTCTCTGCTGTATTCGTCAATGATGTTGAGCGTGCGGAACGCCTTTCCATCGTCAGTTCGACAATGCACGAAGTCATATGACCAGACATGGTTGTGCCGTTCCGCTCGAAGCCGGACACACGACCCGTCATTCAGCCAGAGCCGCCCCTTCTTTGGTTGTTTCATTGGCACTTTCAGCCCCTCTCGTCGCCATAGTCTTTCAACGCGCTTGTCATTCACATGCCAACCTGCATCTCTCAGCAGCGCTGCGATCCTACGGTAGCCATATCGACCGTATTGCCGGGCCAGTTCGATCATGTCGGCCACCAAACGTTCGTCATCGGCGCGACCAATTGGCATCTTCCGCTGCGTGGATCGGTGTTGTCTCAGAACGCGGCATGCGCGGCGTTCCGAGACCCTCAGCTCCGCACGAACACGATCAATGCAGGCGCGGCGACGAGCGGGGCTTAGAAGTTTCCCTTCGTAGCTTCCGCCAAGATCAGCTTGTCCAAAGTCAGATCCGAAACAGCCTTTCTCAACCGTTCGTTCTCTTTCTGAAGGCGTTTCAGTTCCTTCAATTGGTCCGTGCCCATCCCACCATACTTTTTCTTCCAGCGGTAATAAGTTTGTTCAGTCACACCAATCTAACGGATCGCGTCCAGACGCGGCATTCCTTGCCCCGTCAGAACTTCAACCTGCCGTAACTTCGTGACAATATCTTCGGGCTTCGGTCGCTTGTTGGCCATGTGTTTCCTCCGTTCTCCTAAACATAGCGGAGGACCACTTCTGTGGGGGAGCATCAGGGTGGGGGATTTTGCGCAGCCGGCCAAACAGATGAACCACCGCAGTCGCGCGCGGATCGTGGACCTGGCGAATGCGATCCGGCGCGACGATGATGGCCACCAGCAGCGGGCACGCGACGACAAACCGGGTGGCACCGTGCGCGTCTTTCTTGTGCCAAGTGAGGGTACAGATCGCGCGGCCTTTGAAGCCTCCACCCGGGAAGAGATGGCCCGCATCACAGAAGACCCCGCATGGCAGGACGCGGAGGCGATCAAGACCCTCACGATCGAACGTCACATGGCCGCTGCGCGTCTTAGTTTTAGTGAGCTGTTTGAGCCCCTGAACAGACCCGATAAGCTCAAGGACGGGTTTCGCGATGGCACCTTGCCCGCGAGGCGGCTTTTCACCCACCGGGTCTTGCCTTTGGTGACGGCACAACGGAATGGGGATGCCTTTGCCGCAATGGTGGTGCTGCGCGACGGCTCACCACTGGTCGATAAGCGAAGTATCCGGGCGGGGCACGGGGGCCAGGCCACCGGCCTCGACGCGGCGAGGGCGGGCGTCGCAGCACTGATGACGCTATTTAAGGACGAACGGGATCCG
>JBKEEC010000008.1:0-31757 GCA_047975785.1 Sphingomonadaceae bacterium
ATCGCTTTTTGCGCGTTCGCAGCGGTTATACTGTTCCCGGCTGCTAGCGGCGACTGGTTGGTAATCGCCGCAGCCGTGTGCTCAATGGTTACGTCGGCGGCCGCTTGCGTTTTACCCAGCCGCAATCCACCAGCGCCACCATAATTACCGCTAAGGCTCACATCAAAGCGGGCCATGAAATGAGTGGCGTCAACAGGCCGATTGACCACGAAAGTCTGACGCTCCCACGCATCAGCCACGCTTGGGCTGATCGAGACAGCGGTATGAACCGCAACTGCGAAATTACCATCGGCCTTATACCAGTAAATATCGACCACCATAGAGCCGGATGCGCCAGATTGACGGTTGGCATAGCAGGAGCCGAATAGCTTGGTCCCGTCACCGATTGGCCGGGGAGCAGCATTATTTGCCGAGGCCGTCCCGCTGGTCCCGCTCGGAAAGTAAAACCATGCAGGAATAGGTGTTCCGGCCCCAGCTACAAATCTTGAGGTATTCGACAATGACCAACCAGAAGCATTAGCAGCCATATCGCTGTTGATGATGAGATTATCCGCATTTGTGGCATAGTCGTCAGGTTTGCCGGTTCCGGCAACGTCAGCAGTCCAATCAGCATTGTTTTTAGTTGCAAGCGCACCTTGTCCGGTAATCGCCGCAGCCGTATTGACTCCAGTCACATCGGCATAATCATCCGGCTTGCCTGTGCCGATGACCTGCGAAGCCCAATTGGCCGAATTTTGAGTGGCAAGTGCGCCTTGTCCGGTAATAGCCGCAGCCGTATTGACGCCGGTCACATCAGCATTGTCATCCGGCTTACCTGTGCCGATGACCTGCGAGGTCCAATCAGCCGAATTTTGCACTGCAAGCGCGCCCTGACCAACAATAGAGGCTGAGGTGTTTTCTATGGTGACGTCTGCGCCAGCCTGAGCCGGACGCAAGTCATCAAGCGTTGTGCCATCCTCATAGAGCACGATTGCGGCCAGACTGCCACGGGCCATAGGCAATTCATTACGCCGATAGCCAATTCTGCGCGACCTTGTCGGTGTGTAGCTTTCGACGCGGCTGGCCTTGTGAAATTTCACCTCGGCCACCGGCGCGCTCCACGACCATTCGCGTATCCTGATCAGCCTGTCTGCAGTCAGCAGCCAAAGCAATGAGACATTGCCCAGCATGGCAGAAAGCGTCTCTGCAATCGTGCTGCTCCCATTGTCCACCATCCAGCCTATGGCTGCAGGGCGTGATCCTGTCGCTGCGGTAATTTCGCCGGCCGCAAAATCAGGTCCATCCTCTGCCAATGCCACAATACGCTGCGCGATTTCCGCAGTAGTCTCGACATAGCCCGCGCCTGTTTCTCCGCGTAAATCAGCCGTCAGATCGCCCGCTGGATTTGTCCACCACTTGAGGCAGGCGATAGATGGACAAACCACGCCACCACCCTGCGGCGTCTCTGCCTCTTGCAGGGCTGTAAAAGTGGCAGCCATGCTACCTTGCCAGCCAAGCATCGTCAGACTCGCAGCTGTCGCGCCTTTATCACGCACCGAATCAATCGCATGAATCGGCCGCGCCGGATCAGACAGGCACCAGACATTATTGGCCGGGTCTATCGGCATGGCCGGCACATTCCATACGCGGCCCCACACGCGCCGCTTGATCTGACCCTCCCAATCCGCCGGGCCATCCAGCCCGCCCGTGCCGCCAAATTTTTCTGTCAGAACCGGGACTTTCAGCGCCGCTGCCGGGTCTGACAGCGCAATCTTCAGCCGCCCATCTGCCACGCTGCAATTCAATACCCTGCCGCTAATGACAATGGGTGGATATGACCCCTCTGGCCCGATCCTCACTGAAACAGACGCACCGCGCCACATATACCCGGCGAGCGCATCCAGCGCAGACGAATTGGCTGGTGCCCATTCAATTTCTGCTGCCTGGGGGACACTGCCCGATCCGAAATCACCATTGGAAAATTCCAGGGCGGCTACAATTACCGGCAGCCTGACCACGCCCGACTGCCAGTGTGCGCCATCATAGTAATAGGGTAGTCTGGCCCCACCACCTGCGAGGCGAACAGTTTCTGTCACGCCATCGGCGGCGCGGCGCGGAGATGCCTCGACCAGGACAATCTGCGCACTCATAGCGCCGCCAGCTCGCGCAACCGGCTGTAATCAAGTGTGCCTGCGGCTGATCCTGATACAATCTGGGACAGCCAGACAGACTGCTCTTTCAGAGCGGCAAGCATCTGCGCGTTCTGGTCGTTATTTTCATCCAGCGCCGCATTGGTCTGGGCAAGTGCCGGATCGCTCCTGGCCTGTGCTTCGGCAATACGGGCATTAGCGCTGGCAATTGCGCTTCGGGCAGTATCCAGAATTGCCGATCGGTCATTGGCAAAACCGCCTGTCGTTCCATAAACATCGCGGCTCACACTATTCAGCTGCCCCAGTAAATTGGCCAGCGTATCGGCGGCGCCCTCTTTACCAGCCTGCGTATCTGCGCGTGCCTGGTCGACTTGGGCCAGCAGCGCACTTCTCTGGTCGACGGCAGACCCTTCGAACAGGCTACCAAATGTCATTTCCTCAATCAGCGCCTGCAAGGAGCCAACCTGATCTTCCAGCAATTGCTGGCTCAACTTCAGCCTGTCTTCGGCGTTTTTCTGCTCGATCGCGACAATGTCAAAGCCATAGTCTCGCGCGATGCGTAACCGCTCGGCCGCCTGCCGTTCAAACGTCCTGAAGGCCTTTTCAATCTCACCAAACGGCCCGGCCAACAGATGTTCCAGTTCCTGAACTTTCAGAGCCTCGGCCATGGCCTTGTCGATATCGGTGAAGCGTTTCAGAGCCATCTCAACCTTGTCCGAGATGCCGGTAATCGCACCGTCAGAAATTGCATCGGCAATCGCATAGGCAATCGCTCCTTCAGCATCATCGCCAAAATCCTTCAGCCCATTGGCTGATGACCCTTTGAAATTCAGCTTGCCACCCGCATAGCCCGTGGTGCTAACCCGGTAATTGTCTTTATACATCCCTATGCTGGTGCGGAATGATCCCAGATCGCCGCCAAAAGCCTCGGCTATATTGCGTAGGCTCGCCTGCACCTGCCCGGCAAGGCTACCCGCTGCATCCTTCCGATCTGCATTATTGCCGCTGATGCTCAGGCCATTTTCATCGGCGCCGGTCAGCAGCGCCGTTCCGTATTTCTTCTTCTTGAACAGACCGCCGACAATACTTCCCAGAATCGCGCCTGCCACATCGGCGCCAGGCACAGGAACAAAAGAGCCGAGTGCGCCGCCAATCTGGCCGCCTGTTGTTGAACTGTTGAGGCCCAGCATCTTGCCAATGCCCGCGATCTGGCCGCCCATCTGTGCGCCGTTCAGTGCATTGCCCAGTATCCGGCTGGCGGCAGAGGAAGTTGCTTCACCCAGCAACTGTGAACCAAAATCATCCATCAGACCTTGTGCGCCGCCAATCATGGCCCCCACTTCGCCTGCCCGCGCATAGCCTTGCAGCGCGCCACTCAGAACTCCCTCCATTTGTGCAAAGAATTTGACGCCCAGCAGCTCATCGAGCACAGAAAGAGCCGGCGTGAGGATGTCCCTGCTCATTTTCTCGAAAAATTCTGTCGGGGACAACGCCAGTGCGCTGCGCTCCATCCTTTGAGCGCTGACTACAATTTCTGCCGTATTATCAGCAATTGCAGCGTTTTCATTGTTCAGCCTGCCGGAACTGCCGTCCACTGCGGCAAAGGCCCGATCAAATGCGCTCATGCCCTGAGCAGAAACACTGCCCGGTGTGTCGGCCCCGCCGCCAAAAGCCTTGTCAATCCGGCCCGCCGTTTCTGATAACACGTCAGCCAGACTGGTTGCGGCCTTTCCTGCCTTTTCCGTGCCAGCGCGCATGATATCCACGCCCGTCTCTATGCCAGTGTTTTGACGGACATATTCATCCAGCTGGCGCAGGGCAGGGCCAAACAATTGTTCGGTCAGCAATCGCCCCTGCAATTGCTGCATATTGGACTTGAAACTCTTGAGGAATGAGCCTGCACCCATATTGCCCGACAGCAGACCTTCAAGGTCAGAACGGACATTGCCGATTGATGCGCTATAGGCAGATATCAAGGCGTCGCGTTCAGCAAGCTGCTCATTGATAGCCTGTTCGGCCTGTACGGTCTCCCATATGGTCCGCCGCTGATCTTCGGTGACGACACCCACACGCTCCTGCAGCTGGTATATCTGCCGCAGCGCCGTCGCCTCATCCTCACGCCCGCCCAATATCAGCCGCTGGATATCCTCCTGCTTTTGAGCACTCTCGATCAGGTCGTTAAACGGGCGCAGCAGGCTTTCTTCAACTACCTGTTTTGCTGTGCGGGCATCGGCAATCATGGCCTCGAAATTGGGTGGCCTGCGCTTCGCCAGATCAGCAATAATCGTATCCAGATCAGCTGTTGCGGCGCTTGCCTGCGCGACCAGCTTCGGCTGGTCAGAAAACCGCTGGTTTATCCGTGCAATCGATTCCGCTGCCTTTTCGCCGAATCTTGCAATCTCGCGCGCTTCACGCCCCGCCGCGCCATTTGATCGTGATGATCCGGAAGTTTTTCGACTTGTGCCTCCAGCACTTCGGCTGGCGGTTTCCACGGCCCTGTCCCGCTCGACAGTCAGACGTGTAACTTCGCGCTGATAGTCGTTTTGACTGATATAAATGTCGGGATTTGTAGCCCGGAAAAGCGGGTCATCTGCATTCATGCGTGATTTTTTGAACCGCTGGTTTAGCGCGCCGATTTTCTCCTGATACCGGTTTTCTGCAGCAAGCTTGGGGTCTATGGCCTCAAGCGCCATACGCTGTGAGAGTGCAATGTCGGCATTCGCCTGCGCAGCACGCGCTGTTTCAAGAGCGGCCCCGTCTGCCTTCATCTGGGCGCGCAGCTTGCCTGCCTCCAGAGATTCGGCGATACCAGGACCACCAAAAGGCAGGAATGCCCACATGCTGCCTTTGCGCTTCTCGTAATTTTTCACTGCGGCGGAATTGGCCGCCATTCGCTGTTCAAGCGCGGCAGCAGATTGAGAAGCAACCAGCGCGTTCATCCGCAGGAAATCGCCCTGAACCGCAATCGCCCCGCGAATACGCGAGACCAGCTGATCCATAGCATCGGATGCCGCGCCCGCTTGCAGTGCAAGAACATCCAGACCGTCGGCAAAATCATAACTGCTGCTCGTTGCCGCGCCCTGTGCATCCTCAGCGTCGAACAGGCCGCTGACAAAATTCGCCAGTACGCTTCCTGCGACAATCACGGCCGCGCCCCATGGCCCGGCCAGAAATGCCGCAAAGCCGCTGAACCGACCACCCATTTGCGCCACCGCATCGGCAATCTGCCCACCCTGCGTTGCAACGATAGTACCCAGATTGGCACCCCCCTGCATCATCACCGCCACGTCCTGAACCTGCCGGCCGAGATTCTGGTATCCGGCGCGTGCCTGCCCGACAGAAACTGTTGCCCCCTGGGTAGCTTGCCCCGCTGCTTTCAGGGCGTTCACTACCTGCCGATGCTCGCTTTCAACCAGATTCAGCGCCGTCTTTGTTTCCAGCAGCTCACGGTTATACTGCTCCTGGCTGATCTCGCCCGCCTGATAGGCCGCGCGGGTCTGGTCCGCAGCCAGTTTGGCACTCGCCTGCGCCGTTCCCACAGCCTTGATCGAGCGGTCTACATCATCATAGGCCTTGGCCAGATCACGCGCCTGTGCTTCCCCGGCATCCAGCGCCTGGTCAAGATTGCTCAGCGCACGCGCAGCGCCGCTTTCATCGCCGGTCAGGATCAGCGATGTACGAAGCCCCGTGGCCATATCAGCCCTCCATCACACCATTCATCTGATTGCGCGCGGCCGCTTCCATCACCTGCACATCTGCCCACACTTCCGACGCTGGATGCGCCATTCCCGCAAGCTTCAGGCCCGCCAGCACGCCATCATAATCCAGCCCATGCCAATATGTGCGACCATCCATCATCGCCATCGCCCTCCACTGGGTCTGCACCTTCAAAAACACCTGCAATGCGGGCCAGCACTCTGGCCAGACTTCAAACCCATCCGCCTCACGCCGCGCAGCAAGGCTTGCAATCGCATCTGCAGGCAAGCCCAGCACTTCTGCATCACTGGCAGCCTGGCTTACATCAGTCTGCTGGCCGCCACCTGCCCAGTGCCGGGCGGCGGCCTTCAGTTTCCCTCACGCGCCTTTGTGACAGCGCGCAAATAGGACTGCAGCAGGGCAGAGCGGATATAGGGCACGCGGATCAGGCGGTCGCGCAGATCATCGGAATATTCGACCTTCTGCTTATCCTCACCGATCAGATCATCCATGTGGCAGACAATCCTCCGCAGCAGTGCGGTCTGGCCTTCCAGATCGGCCGTATCCATCATCTCATCGGCATCCACCACACGGTAGGTTACCTTGAAACTCTGCTCGCTATGGCCACCATCCACCGGGACCATGACTTTTACATCATGAGTAAATTTCGGATCGCTTGAAATCTTGAACATTCTCTACGCGCCTTCTCAGGTAAGGGTGATGGTCCACTGATCGTTTCCGGCGTCAGGCAGAGGGACAAAATTGAGCGGCCACTCCACTATATTCTGTTGATTTTCATAGCCGGTCAGCCGCTGCTGGCGTGCCATGGGGAAATCAAAACGGATTTTGCTTCCCGCCGCATTGCCATGCTCAAATGCAATGACTTGCGATGCCTGCAAAATCGCGGCCGAAAACGGATTGTAAGTAGCGAGCGCAACCGCCTCCACCTGCAACTTGAGGCTTTCCGCGCGATCGACGATATGAATGCCTTCATAATTCTGAAGAAACCGTCGCTGGACATCATTGCCCAGGTCAAACTGGAAATCGCGGAGCCGCATCGCCTGCCCGCCAATCGTGAACAACGGTGTATTCACCTTTGTTGCAACCAGCGGAGCCTGAAATGCGCTGAGGTCCGGCGCGATCTTCGCCTCAGTGGTAGGCAGGGTAAACAGGCCCGTCAGTGTGATGCTGGCGGTCGGAATACCTTGCGCATTCAGGCTGAAGCTCGCCGTACCGCGTGTACCCAGCATCACATGGCGGATGCTGTCAATCGCCATGTAAATCGTGCCGCTTTCCGGATCATCCGTAATCGGCGTATATTCCACGCTGGTTGCTGCCGTCACCGTTTCGGCGATGGCACACATGCGCAGGATCGGCCCCCAGCCCGGAGCCGTGCCCGCCGCGCCCGATCCGGCCAGTTCAATGTCGAAGGTCAGAACAGAATGCAGCCCCACCGGAATGGATGGGCTGGCGCCGAAATATGGTTTTTCAACATTGCGCTGAACGTCCTCACCCTCCATCGGCCGTAGCTGGACATTGGTAGCCAGAATGGCATTGGCAGCTGCGCTCGGCCCGCTATCGGAGCCATAAACCCCTTCAATTTTGGCCAGCAGCGTTTTTGATTTCCAGTAAAGCATTACTTCGCCTCCTTTCGCGCCGGTTTCACGTCACCTGCAGGCTTCGCATTCTTCTGCGATGCTGCGGTGCCATTTTCATGGTCGAGCGAGCCATCGCTGGCGCGCACAAAACTGCCGCCTTTGCTGGGCCGCTCATTTTTCTTGTCGCTCATGGGTCAATCCTCATCTGGTCGTTGAGAGTAAAATCGATCTGGAACACCAGTGCGCCGCCCTTCGCGCCGACCAGCTCCGCCTGTCCGAGCTGGAACACGCCCGGCGCATCCTCAGGCCCCCAGCCACAGATGGCCTCAATAATATTGCGCACCATTGGCGTGACATCCCGCAGCGCCTTTTCTCCCAGCGGATCGCCCGCCACACGGTCCATCAGAACAACAGACACGCTTTCCTTGAAGTCTTGCCGGAATAACCCGGTCATCAGGTCCGCAGTGCCGCCCCAAAGTCCCGCAAACAGGACAAAGGCAGCAGGTGTGATTTGCGGAATAGCGTTGCGCTCCACTACTGCTGCGAAGTCAGCCGCGTTGCCCAGCCTTCCGGCCAGCGCGGGCACGCGGGCCTCCAGCCGGGCAGTAACAGCATCCAGCCTGATCATACAAAACCTGTCAGATTTTCATTACTGAACGGCCGCTCGCGGTCAGTTGTTTTCACTCCCACTCCCGCACGGCTGTCCGGCTCCACACCTGCCAGAGGCAGGCGCACCGCACCACTGGCGATATCGCGCAGGGTCCTCAGAGCTTCTGTATAATCGCGCGTGATCTTCGGATCAGGGTCAAAGGGGTGCAGCTTGTAAATCGTGATGATAGCCGCAAGATCAGCGAGCAGCGGCGGCGATTCTGCCAAAGGTAAACGATAACGGCCCGCCAGATGGCCATCAATCACTGCATCACTGCTCGCCATCTCGCGGTTTATTACGGCCTCATCCACCACGCCTGCTGGCGGATCGGACCGGTCAGTCAGATCAATCAGCATGCGCGTGGTGTAGCGCGCGGCGAGCTGGTCAAGGCTGGCATAGGTCATGGTCGCTATTCCGGCCGGGGGTCTTCGACCAAGTCTCCGGCGCCCCAACCGCCATCGACCAGGCCGCTTGCCGCAAACTTGTTGTATTCGGCTTCGGTCAGGTCGATTGCGCCCTCCGGACCAAAAGTCTTGCCATCTCGCCGCACCGCCCAATTGGGCGTAAAATTACGACGAACAGGCGCATCGGTCATGGGGGCATCGGCAGACGATGTGCTGACCTTTGCAGGCGTAGCATCCTTGGGGTCAGCGGGAGCCTGACTGGCTCCCGCATCACCGCCACCCGAAGGTGCGCCACTTTTTGGCGCTGCCCTCGAAACTTTTTTGCGCCCTGCCATCACCCGGCCACCGCGTCCCGAATGAGGTAACCAACATCCCTGGCGCAGATCTCTTCCTTGATCTTCTCGCCCACACGGATGCGGACCCCGCCTTCCATGCCGATATCATCATCCTGAATACGGCCAGCAATGCGATTACCGTATTCGGCCGTGAAGCCGAATGTCACACCGCCGCCTTCAGGAGTAGCCACCGGATTCTTGTAAATCAGGGAGATATGGTTACCCCATGCGCCCTGCAGGTTGGCGGCCTTGCCCGGCTTGGCAACGTCATAAAAAGCATCACCAACCAGAACTTCCTTCAGTCCCTGATCGCGAAACAGGTTCAGGAACTCCTCGATCGAGATAATACCCTTGTCCGTCACGCCCTTTACAGCTTCCACAACTTTAGGGTGGCTGGACAAATAGCTCCAGACACTACGCCCCATACTCAGCGTGTTCGGGCGATAGACCAGCGTCTTGTTCATGCCTTCTTTCAGCACAGCAATCGGGTCTGAATTGGCATAATCGCTGAACTGGTCGCCGCCGGCCAATGTCACCTTGCGGCCAGCTGAATAATTGGCCGGATTCTGGATGATCTGCGCCACTCTCACCTCACGGATGTTGGTAAGGGTATCCGTCAGAAGTTCCGTCGCGGTCCCTTCCGGATCAAAGGTCGAGACCTTTCGATCGCGCGCCTCCCTCGCAGCATTGATGTCGCTATTGGGGATCGGGCTGTCGAGACCATAGTCCTTGGTTTCGCTGGTCTTTTCATCACCGCCAAATTCCAGCTGCTGGACACGGCCGGTGCGACCGACTTCCGCATCAGGCACCTGAAACGCCTCTTTCAGCGGATATTCTGTCCAGGAAAATTTCTCGGCTGAAACCGGTCGACGCGGTAAAACCTTGTCAGCAATATAGGCATTGGCCGGATTGCGAAATCCAATGGCAATGGCGGTCAGAACCGCACTAACAAAAAACGGACGCTTCATTACACAATCTCCCCGATCACGCCTGGCGCAACCGTATACTCGATGATTTCGTCAACCTGCCCCGGTTCGTCGGCAAAGCCGATAATCCGGTGACCTGCAGTGGTTGTCGCCACAGCTTTGGAAGCAGCGTCACTGGTCAGTGCATCGCCGGCCTGCACCGCGCCGCCCAGTTGCACAGAACCGGAGCCACCCCGGATCAGGTCAACCATAGCACCGGCCGCATCCGCACCCATTTTACCGGACGTTCCCGCCAGCCGCTCGGTTGGAGCGGTTGCGGGAGACACCGCACTGCCAGTGGCAGGATCAGCATATTTGGTGATAGTGAATGCCGCGATTGCAGCTACTGCACGGAATGAACGAATAAAGGTCGGGATCATTTTACACCTCCCTCAATGGCACGAACGGCAGCGGAAAAGCTTATCTCGCGACCGGCCTCCATCTGTTTCTTCTGATAGGCGGCAGCCTGCGCAGACAATTCCAGCGCGTCAGGCTCTTCGTCGCCAGGCAAATCGCGCTGACTGATATTGCTGCCGGCAATCCGTGGCATATTGCCGATCAGCTTCTCGGTTCGCCCAGGGTTTTCCATGTGCATGGAAATGTAGGTTTCGCGATCAGGCTTCACGCCAACTGCACCATCCCTGATCGCATCATCAACAAATCGCGTAGCATCGCCCAGCCTCTGTTTTTGCTCCATGGCATTCAGTGACGTGGTGAGTTTGGTCACCTCGGCTTGCAAACTGGTGATGACCTGCCCATCGCCGGTCTGGGCCGATTTCAGCGCATTCAATGCGGTTTCAATGGCAGCACTACCGGCATCATCAGCCAACCCCAAAGCTACAGCAAATGGCTTCAGCGCCGCCTGCGTTGCGGTTGCTACATCGTCAGCGTCAGCGTCAGCGTTTGACATATTGGCGATTGCAGCAAAGATTGCATCCTCGCTGCTATCCTCACCAAGGCCCAGGGCCTTGGCGAGCTTCTGCATAAAATTCATTGTGACTTCCTTTGAATGCAGAGCTGTCAGCTCCGTGAAATTCGGCTCATTGACCAGACTGGCGCGCTCAATGCGGACAATGGCACCATCATTACGATGCGCGATCACCGGACTGATGCCCCGGTATTCCTTTGCCGCCATCATCGCTTGGCCGGTCGGGGTCCACTCGACCTTGCCCCAGATCCCATCTGCCCGCTGCTGGAGCTCGACAATCCAGCCACGTGCGGGGGCCGGCCTACCCTTCGGTGCAGCAAGGTCGGTGGAATGATTTTCATCAATCACCAGCTTGCCGCCTGCCCGAAGGCTGGCGGCCATGATCGCCTGCAAACTGGTGATGCTATATGGGCCGCGCCCGTCGCCGGTTTTGACTGTACCGGAGGCAGGCAGCAAGTGCACCCATTCCGGCACGCCATGTTCGACCGCCAACGGAGTGGCCGCGCATAGTGCAAGAGAAGTGACTGTGGTCATCCACAGCCTAATGGCGAGATTTAATGCGGCATCCCATGCCCGCGGCTGCGGGCATGATGGCGATTTAACCGACTTTTCGAAGGAACGGCAGAATCACTCTGCGCTGCAGCTATGGCGCAGGGCGGGGGTAAAGATCAATCATTTGTGCAAATGAACACGTTTATCCTCAATCTCAGGCCTGCCTCAGAGCATCTTCAAGATGTTCTTCCACGATCTCAATCACAGCAGCATCATTGCCCGCACTCATCCCCAGCCACTCACGTGCAGGGATGCGCCCCCATGGCAGAGGCTGGCCTCGCCGGTTGGTGCCAAAGGCACCCTCGGCTGCGCCTTCCTGCATCACCCGCGAATATATCTGCGCAGACCCGATAATCACGCCATCCCGGCTGACATATCTCTGGATCATGCGCGACAACAGCCGCGACGGGCCAATCAGCGGACTATTGAGCGTGCCATAGCCAAGGCGCTTGTATCGGGCCAGAGTCGCCTCGCTCTTGGGTGCCCAGCTGGTGCCATCCGGTGCCTTGCCCTCTACAAAACGGCGTTTGTGCTGATCGAGCAGATATTCGCCGATATCCTCATAGACCGGCGTCATATTGTTGACCAGGGCAATCGCGCGGCGGATGGCATCGCGCGAGGGGCCGATATTGAAATTTACACCAATCATTGCTATAAGCTTTTTAACTGATGCACGCATCGCGCCGTCCGGCTCATAACCGGGAATCCGCTTCGGGCGTAGGGCAGGGGGTGCATCGGCCTATTTCTTCCTGCCGATTCGATAGCTGATTAAAGTCAATGTCCGGCGCTTGCCGCGCATTTCGAAGGCGGCCTGATGCCGCTCCCCATCAATCACCGTGGTGAAGACAAAAATAGGCCGACCTGTGTCAGAAAGCCCATCATACACTGGATTTGCGGCCCGGAGAAGCTCAGGCAATCGGCCGAAGTCTTCAGGCCGCACAGCTCTTTGCCCACTGGCTTTTTCTGCAGCGTCGTCACCATGCCGCCTGATGATATGCCGGATTTCTGACGGGGTCAGTGAATAGTCGAAGCCTTTTGCATTACTGCCCGCCGCCGCGCTCATTACATCAGCCTGCTTGCTGGTGACCCTGCCCATCGACTGGATCGGGGCAGGATCCGGCAAACCTTGCTGCGGAACATAAATCTGCGCGGCATAGCGCCGCAGGTCAGCGGCGGTGGATGGCAGAGACCGATACGACTCAGCGAGAGCATCAGCCACATTGTAGGGCAGGCTGTCCATAAAGCCTTTGGTCAAGGCATATTGCCAATGACGTACTTTTCCCGCGAGCGCCTGCACCTTGTCCAGTACGCTGGCACCCGGCGCATAATTCCAGTGTCTGCCAATGCCCGGTGGCGCGCCGGTTTTGGGGTCAATCACCTGCCAGTTGTCAGGCAGACTTTTTCCCGCGTGGCCTCCCATGCGCTTTGCCGCAGCCAGCGTATGGGCACCCAGCACATAGCAGCTGCAGCCCCAGTCGCTCGGCGGGTAGTGTGTACGCCAGAACACATGATCCGGCGATAGAATCAGCCCGTCCCAATCCAGATGCTCCGGCCTCGGCTCCTTGCTTCCGCCATGCCGGTATACCCAGTATTTGAAATTGCTGGCCTTCAACTGTGCATAGCGGCCTGCAGCATAGCTGGTCATGGCATTGGTGCGCAGAATGGTGGCCACACGCCACGCCTCGCCTTTTACACTTCCTTCGCCTGTCCAACCTGCCCAGCCATTGCGCCGGACGATATCCCTGAAGTCCGTATGGAATTCTTCCATGCCGCGCCCTTCAGCAATGGCCTTGTCTACTGCGGCCGCCAGATCGCTCAGCAAATCTGCCTTGACAGCACCCGCCACCATAAAGGCGCTGTCATGCCCTTCGCGGGTCAGATCATCCCACGCCTGTGTCGGCACCCGGTTTCCCAGCTTCTGCCGGAAAAAGGCAATTTGCTCAGTGAAAGGCCTGTGAAATGCCCCTGAAATAGCGCTCGCGTGCGGGTCAGTCATGATTGCACTTCGGGCAAGGGCGGCCGCGCCTGGCTTTACTCACGCTTTCTGTTAGATATGTCCAGCCATCATCATGGTCGCACTTTTTGCAACGGAAATGAATTATCCTCCTGCCGTCAGGTGAGAGTCCGGCATCAATACACCGCATTAAAACGCGTCGCGATTTACGCAGGCGCGGCCCGAACAGGTCAAGGCGCATCGCGCTGCTCACGCGCTTTCCTCTTCAAGATCGCTGCGCCCTGCCGCTTGTGCTGCCATCAGACCTTGCGCCAGAATATCAGCCAGTGGTGCAGCATCCAGTTTGCCGAAACCATGGCTGATCATATCGCGCAGCTCGTTCAGGTCGCTGGCCTTCGCCATCATGGCTTCGATTGTAGCAACCATCTCATCCACTGCGCCTTGCGCCGGGCCTGCCATACGCTCGGCTATCTGCCCGGCAGGATGATGTGCAGGCTTACTTGCAGCCTGCAAAGCGGTGGAAGCTGGGGCTGGGGCTGGGGTTGGCTCCGGATTTGCTGTCCGTAACAGTTCGGCATCATCATCAGGGTCACTCAGGCCGAACTTGTCGCGAATTTCGCTCTGCTGGACCCGCAGGCCCAATGGCACGAGCTGCGCAAGACTGTTGGCCAGCAATTGCAAATCTTCCCGCTTGGGCCGCGCGATGATCAGGCGCGGATAACCGCGACGGCGCATATCCTCCGGCCCATACTCCAGATCCATCCATGGCCGGATCAGATCACGATTAAGCGTTGCAGAAAGCGCCTTGCAGTCCGATGTTTCGATATCTTCCTGCACCAGCCGGTGCTCCTGACTGACTGCATGGCCGCCGCTCACTGCATCCGTAGTAGTAGTCTGACCCAGCACAGCCTTGCTCATCTGCCGATCCAGCCAATCCGCACGCTTCTCATAGAGCTCGCTGCCGGAGCCGACATTCTTGGCTTCTATAAAATCTATCGTCATGCCTTCCGGAATAATCGCGGCACAATCGCCCGCAATATTGGCCACCGCGCGAAACAGCGTATTCTTGTCATCCTCACTGGCCGTTGGTCCGAATTTGCCGACACGCAAAGGCTGGCCATAGGTCTGCGCAAACACGGCCCAGTCTCGCAAGGTGTAGCTTTTGAACATCCAGTTCCACGCCGCCAGCCTCGCAATGCCACTACGCACCGGCAGCCCGCTCTTGGCCGCAATGTTCAGCCGTATGAATTTATAGGCCGGCAGAGTACAATCCGTGCCATTGCCATCCAGCCCGCCGCGCAGCAGCGGCGTTACGCCATCGCGGTCCGGCTTGAACCAACGCGGATCTCGCCATTCCAGCCGTGCCGGTTGCCACTGGCCCTCGCTACTGTCCCAGATGATTTCCGTAAAACTCATATTCTTGCCGATGGCGTCGAGGATATGAAAGGTTTCGTCACTCAGTTCGTCGCGCTTGATCCAGTTGCGTACCAGATCAGCGCGCCGCACATCCTCCGGATCATCACTGGCCGCCTCAACTGTGATATCGACCTGACTGACGCTACGCTTGCGCGTGCCCAGAACGCCAGCGTAATGAAGATCTTTCTCTTCAATCTGCTCCGCCAGTTCGAAATAGGCCAGAGGTTCGCCATGATCGGCTGCACGAAGGATGCGCGCCAGACTGACCGGCGTCAGCCCATCGCCGGGATAGGAACTTGTGGGCTGGCGCACGCCCGTTATAGTTGGCCCAGCGACTCCCTCTGTCAGTAGCGGCTTCTGCACCAGAGCGCCCCACACATCCTTCAGCCACGCCATATCATATCCATCCTTCAATCGAAACAGGCCCAAAATGCCGTTTAAGAGGCCATAAGAACCCGGTTGTTGTGTTTTTGGGTGCGTTGGGGCGCGTGCGCATCAGAATGCGCCTCCTGCGCCATTTCTGGTGCCAAGTGGCGTGTGCCACCATTCCCGGCCAGACGAACCGCCAAACGGGTCACTGACACTATGGCCAAATGGGCCACCAGCATCACGGCCAACCGGGCGATAGGAATAGTCCACAACCACCGGGTTCATGCTGGCTGCATAGAAGTTCCACAGCCCGATAGCATTATCGCCATGGCGCTTGCCTCCATCGGTTCCTTCCTTACGGATATTGGTCGGCATCTTCGCCACACCGCCAATCATCTGCAGTTGACGCAAATCGTCGCGCGTATCGGTATCCGCAGGAATGGCGATGGTGCCATCCTCGAAACAGGCGCGGAAGCCTGGCCCGAATTCCCGTCGCCAGGCATCACTGGGCATCAGTTCGACAATCCGGTCTGGCCCGAATTTCTGCGCAGCCTCCTGTGCAAGCGCCATACCGTTGCCGTTGGCGTCCAGCACCCCGCCGCCAAATGCGCCAATCTTGCTGATCTGCTCAACCAGCCAGAACAACGCCTGTTTCTGCTGATCATAAGGGCAGCGTGCCAGTTCCAGAATAATCGGCACGTGCCGCCGCAGCTGCTCATCGGTAAAGCCGATCGGATAGCTTGACCGGTCCTGTCGCATGGCAAAGTCCCCGCCGAGAAACCACGTCAGATTCTGGTTGTGGTATCGCTGCAGCACAGGCGCGACTTCGCGTTCCAGCCATGCCAGCATATCCGCCTGCCGCGCGTTTTCAGGCCAGTAAGTAAAGTCTGGCTTGCCTTGCATGGACGGTGGAGGTGCCCAGCGTGCGACAACATAATCCTGCCTGCTCGCCGCCTCAATCCATGCCAATGGCAGTAATGTGCCCTCGCCTTCGCGTGCAATTACGTCGAGTTCTTCGCGCATGGCCTCCACCCGGCTGCCATAGCTGCGCCGAATACGCTTATACCACTGCTCCTTGCCTTCAGGCGTAGCGTCCCAACCGCGCATCAGGCAGACGCGTTCATACAGCCCGTTGGCTACCGCATCGTCAAAGCTGATGCGGTGAATAGAATAATCATATTTGCCTTCGCGGGTTTCCTTGATCAGCTCGTTAAAGGCATTGAGCACGCCATTATGCGTGCTGATGATCCGGATCGTGCCACCCCAGATGAGCATGGCATTACATGCATCAATGACAGCAGCGACATTGCGATGGAATGCGGCCTCATCGATAACCACCCGGCCCTGAAGGCCGCGAATATTCGCAGGGCTGCTGGAGAGGCCGACAATCTGGAAACCGCTGGCAAAGCGGATACGATAGGCATTTATGAATTTGCTGTCGCCATCAGGCTGTTTATCTTCAAACAGGAATTCGCCGATCTCGACCAGTTCACCAGCAACAGCCTTGGCAAATCGCGCACAGGTGGCCACGAATTCAAGCCCCTTATCCTTGGTGTCACCAATATAGAATGTACTGTCCCCGCCGGCCTTTTTACTGGCAGCCGCAATCAACGTCGTATCCAGTGCCTCAGCAAAGGTTATGCCGGTGCGCCGCCCTTTCTCGCCCAGCTTAAGCGGCGACCGGTCCTCAATCCATGCCACCTGATGCGCCATCAGGATGCCGTTTGCCAGCGGGTCAAAATCCTCTGGCGGCAATTGACCAGGGACGAGATCGTCAATGGGTGATTGCGGCGGTGCCTGGTCTGCAGTGGGGAGGGTGTCGATCAATTCAGCCAGCCAGAATTGTTTCATCCGGCTCGGCAATAAATTCCTCACCGCCGGAGCCAATTGTTACGCCTGCTATTGCAGCAGCAGTAGCGCGCGATTCCTCGCTTGCCAGCATCGCATCCTTGTTGACCTCTTCTTTTGTTCGGACAAAGCGATGCAGGCCTGCCGCTTTCAAGGCTGCAATTACCGTATCAACCTTGCGCAGGCTTACCTTGGGCGGCAACTTGCGCCATGAAATCCGGCCTGTCGCGAAATCATGAAACTTGCGCTTGCCGCCATCCGTCAAACGCGCGCGGTTCGCCTCCGCATAGACCTTCAGCCCTTCAGACAGCGCGGCTATTTGCTCGCGCTGCGGACTGGCCATCGCACTATACTCTTCCTGTAGCGAGGCAATTCTGTCACCCAGATCAGCCGTCAGCCGCTCCATTTCGCGGCGCGCATCACCGATGCGCCGCATCTGTGCGGTGGCTTCATCATCATTTTGCGGAACCGGCACCTGCACAGCAGATGTTTTAACCTTGCTTTTGCGAGCCATATTCGCCCCCTGTCTTTACCCCAAGAAAATCACGCCGGAGCCGGGCAATGCGCTCGGCCGAAAGGCCCGCCTCACGCGCCATTTCCTCTGCCTTGTCTGCCGCCTTCTCCAGCTTCTCATTCACGCGCGCTTCCAGCCTTCTGCGGTAGTCTTCACTGCCTCGCTGTGCATTGACTGCGCTGGCAACCGCCCGGCTCAGCTCCAGAACATTCTTGCTTTTCACCCCGTCCTCTTCCAGCATGGACAGGGCTGCTGTCTTGACCATTTCCGCCACAGCTACAGTCAATACGTCAGAGCCATCAGTGCCCAGCGCATTGACCAGTTCGGAGCTCATCTTCTGCGCTTCGTCCAGCTTGCGAAACTGACGCGCCTTGCGCACGGAATATCGGCTGAACGCGCTCTTGCTGACAGGACGAATACCCTTTTCAGACAGACGTTGATTAAATTTAACCAGTATTGATGTCTGCGGGGCTTTGCGGTCACGTAATTGCTCCAGCGCCCATTCAATTTCCGGCTCGGCGCTATCGGGCAGCATATCAATGCTGGATAGCCGCCCCCTGCCGCCCCGATCTTTTCTGCCGGTCATCATCACTCCGCCTCAAAGGGGCGCGCGATGCCAGCGATGACGCTACGCTGGGCCAAATGGTTCCGCGCCGATCGATCAATACGTGCCACCACAATCGCATCCAGTGGTACAATGCTGATAGCACCCAGCTCTTCCATCACGTTCAACTGGGTCTGCACCCATTCCCGTGTCCGATTGATTCCATATTTGATTTCCAGCAGATCGCGGAGGCTCAAAATGTTCAGCTGGCCATCCACCTGGGCGGCCAGCTCTTTCAGAATAAACAGCCGCGCCTTTTCATTCATCAGATCATGCGCAGACGTAAGGTTGTGGCGCAGGCTCATGCATCCATCCCCTTTTTCACAATGACTTCATACAATGCATCCACCTGCCTGCGCACATGCTCGGCAGATACACGGCCCATCGCATCATTTTCACGAATGGTCGCCACATCACGCGCCAGCGCCTGCAGCTGTGCCTCTATACGGCCGATATCATCGACTGTGGCTGCCCGCCGGTCAATATCGTCCACCTGCTGCTCCAGCCGTTCAACCTTGGCATCCAGCCCCTTGACGGCATCATCCAGCTTGCCCAGCTGACGGCCCAGCCTGCCCGTTCCAACCGGATTGGCGGCTCCGCCGCGCCAGAGCACAATGCCAATCCCGCCCAGAATAAAAGCAATCAGCGCCAGCTCATACCAGTTACTCTGTATCATTATCGGTTTCCTTCTCGCCCAGCAGCCCACTCATGCGTGCCCGCAGGGTCGCAAATCCTGATTTAACCAGCCCCGTCATTTCATCACCCATCGTCTCGATCAGAGAATATCCGGAAAAGCCCACCCCAATCGCCATAACAAAGGCCAGCAGCCAGCCGGGCTGGGTTTCCAGAACCCACAGTTCCACAGCAACCATCATAATCACGCTGACCAGGACAAATTTTACGCTCCCGATACCGGCCTCGCGACGGCGGGCCAGCGGCCGCGCAGCCAGAACCCCCACCATCGCCAGCACACTGGCTACCATCGGCACCGGCAATCCGGCCACCATCACGATCCAGCGGCCGATGCGCGGCGGCTCTACCGCCACACTCACTGCCAGTGCAGGAGCCCAGCCAGCAAAGAACTTGATACAGGAAACCGGTTCAATCACCTGCGCGAAACCCTTTCAAATATATTCTGACAAGCAATACAGCGCATGGCTGACGGCAGCGCCGCGCGCCGCTCTGTGCCGATTTCATCACCGCAATCCATGCAATATTCGTCACCCTTCAAAACCATTTGCGCGCGGATACGGGCAATCTCACGCGCCCGCGCAGCATCCTCGGCGGCAATGCCCGCTTCAATCTGGCGCTCACTGCTTTGCAAGATCTTCACTCACACCCGCCTGCTGACGAACCCATGCAATGAGCGCATCCAGTTGCAGGGCCTGTTCACTGGCAATCAGCCTGTCAGATGCGCTCATTGCGGGACAAGAAAATCCATCTTCACCGGCCGTTTCATCAGCGCCGCTGGCGGCGTGGCTGATCTGGGACATATCAACTCCACCGGAGCCACCGGAATCGGTTGCGGCGCGACCGGGCGCGTGCAGGCGTTCAGGCCGGGCAGCGCGGCTGCGCAGATCAGCAAGGCGTGTCTCGTAATCATGGGTAACCTCCTCACTTATCCGCCGCTGTTCGGCCTCCGCCCTGGCAGCCTTGCGTTCGGCCTGCATCTGCGCCGCAATCGCCACCTGCCGATAGCTGGCGACAACCGCCTCATGGCGCGCCTGTTCAGCCCGCAACTCCGCGCGCGCTGCATCGCGCTGTCCGCTCAGGCGCGGATCAATCACAAACTGGTGCATGCTGACATGCAAAATCAACAGACCCAGAATGGAAAGAGCCGGCCTTCCGGCCAGCCAGCGAACTGCCGATATCAATGCGCTCATCGCCCCAGCCTTTCAGCGCGTCGTAACCAGCCTTTCAAAAATCGCTTTTGCGACGGGTAACGCTGGGCAATGAGGCGGTATCGATCTGCTGCAGCGACCCGGCAAGCTTCAATCAGCGCAGTCATGCCGCGCTTCGCAAGCACGAAAGTCATGGCGTCCAGCGTGTCCGGGCCAATGCGCCCATCCACAGTGATCAGGCTCTCACCCATTCGTGCAAGACACAGATTGATCGCGCGTTGCAGTAATTTTCGCGCCGCAAAAGCGCCGCCATTCACCGCCTGGTCAAACAGGATTTCGCCAATCGGCATTGGCAGACCATCACAGCCAAGCGGCATCCAGAAGCATTTGAGGTAGAGATAGCGTGCATCGCCGATCGTCAGGAGGCGAATGTCCGCGCCATCAATATCGCCGTCCATGTCCAGATCAAAATCGGGGCGGCCATTGCCATCCTCGTCAAACGCGCCTTCTACGCGCAAAAATCGGAGAGATATTCCATATTTGGTCTCACCGCCGCGATCTACCGGATCATTAACATGTCCGCCTTCAATCCCCAGCAAGTGAGCAAAAGCCCGCGCATAACGCTGACTCCACCCTTCAACAACAATGTCAGACCCGGTTTCTGGCATAAAAAATCCTGTCTCGCATGGTGCGAACAGGAATGATGTGCCTGAAGAATGGCTGCTTAATTATGCCCGCCTTCGCGGGCATGGTTCAAATATTAAAGGAAAGCTGACCGCTGCCTTTGGCCGGTGCATCGGCCATGCGGGAAAATAAACGGTCTATGCCGCTCTCGCTCATCCCCAGTTTGCGGGCAATTCGCGCATTGGAAAAACCTTGGGCACGGTAATGCCTCGCCCGCTGCTCTCTGGCAAGAGGAATGCGTAAAACGGCAGGAGCATACCGGGCAGACAGCGCTTCTGCCGGTGCCAGTCCGATGGCTTGTGAGATTTCATGGCCAACGGACATGATCTGCGGCACATAAAGACGGGTGCCGCCGAACTCCTCTGCCAGACGGAAAAACGCCTCGCGGCCAAGCAGCTCAAGCAAATCCGCGCTCAGCTGCTCGCTCATCTGCACTTGCCCTGACCGCGCGCAAGACTGTTCGCCCGGTCCCCCGGTGAAATATCATGCAGCACCGTTGTCACCGTTTCCCCGCGCACAACAAAGGTCAGTCCGTCGATCTTCACCAGATAGTCGGAGTCCCCGATGCTGCGCGCAGCGCCATGTGCGCGGTTAAGGGCTGTCTCCAGCGCAGCGCGCAGCACCTCAATCTCGTGACCCAGTCCGCGCTCGATAAAGCGCAGCAAAGCATGGTCTGACAGAACAGGGCCTTTGCTCATCGCGCCCGCCATTGCCAGCCACCTGCCCGGTAGCTCCACCGGCGCAAATATTTGCCCGGCCACAAAATTGCGCAGCGACCATCGGCCAGCAGGGCGATGCGGGGTATCAGAACAAGGCGGCGGCGCCATTTACCATCACGCAGCGGCGGGCTGAATCTATGCGACAAGGAAGGTAGCGGCGTAATCATACGCGCCTCCCGTCATGAATAATCGACAGCGCCATGCCACAAAAACCGCATTCGGCCGTGACCCGTCCGACATGCCAGTGTTGGCGCCCGCATTGCGGGCAATAGGTATCTTCACCTGCGCGCCATGCGAGAAGAATCGCAGGCGCCACAGGACCACGCCTGGGCATGGCAGGGTGAAGCTTGAGGATAGACAGTTTACGCTGCGCGCTCATGTCTTGCTCTCCCTGCCATGCACATCATCTTCGTCTTTCAATGCGGCAAGCACAGTGCGAACGGATGGAGGCTGAACTGTGACAAGCAGGGTTGCTGCGGCACAGGTGGAAGCCAGCATCTTCCTCAGGCCCGGAAAGCCCGGAAAGCTGTAGTAGACAAGTTCTTTCATCACTCGGCCTCCTGCAATCCGGCAGCGCGCAATTGCGCGCCCAGGGCAGCTGCCAGCCGTTGGTAATGCTCTGCTGTATAACCGCTGTCGCTCTTGCCTGTGTCAATCCCGCACAGCCGCCACGCCGCTATGTCCAGCGTCCAGTCAGCGGGGATAAACTCTCCGCATTTCATCTTTAGCAAAATCGCCTCACACAGGCCTTCCTGTAATCTGAGCGGTGTATCATTGACTGGATGCGCCCACCCATGCCTCGTCGCCATGGCCTTCAGCGCCTCAATCAACCGGTACACATCATTGCTACGCGCCCAGTTCAGTTTTGTGCAGCCGATCTGCCGCTGTGCAAAAGCTTCCAGCGCCTTTTCTGACGGATTTCTGACAGCGCCCAGCTGATAAAGGCTGATCCACAAGGCTCTGGCCTTGCGGCCTGCAGGCGTGGCAGCACTGCCACGCTTTGACGGCAGAGGCTTAAAACCCAGCTTTTTAAGACGGGCGAGTATCCGCTCCAGCTGCACCTCACTGCATTCGCGCAGGCTCATATGGCCGGTTTCATCAACCAGCATTTGCCGGTAGTCATCCTCATCCATAGCCAGCTGGTGCCGGGCTATATTGATCTTGGCCAGCATGGCGCGCCTGTGCTGTGCACTGCGGTCAAACCGTGCGGGATGTGCCTTAACAGTCATGGCCTGCCTCCTGCTGTTGTGCCTGCTGCAGCCGCATGAACGCCTCTCCGGCGACTTCACACAGCGCGCGAAATTGTCGGTCATTTGTGCGTAATTCGAGAGCGAGACGGTGCAAATGGATGATGCTGGAATGGTTGCGCTCACCAAGCCATCGGCCAATCACCGGATAGGACAGGCCACTCGCCCGCTCGCGGAGTAGCCAGACATACAACATTCGCGCCCGTATCAACCGAAAGTCTCGCCTGCGCGAAACAAGCGCCAGCACACTGACATTCAGATGCAGACTGACCAGACCTGTCGCCAGTTCATGCTCATTCAGGCTATTCGTAATGTGCATGGCTCACCCCCACCCTGCCAGCAGCACAGCCGCGCAGACGTAATAAGCCAGAGCAATAATGCCAAACCAGTACAGATCGCCCCAGAAGGCCCCTTCGCCTTCGCTCGCGTCATAGTCAGCAATAAATCGTTTGATGCGCCGGATCATGATCATGCTCCTCACGCTGCCCGCGCAGAGTTCTGCGCCCATGCTTTTTTCAGGTGCTGCAGGCTCACTCTTTGCCCCTGCGCCACGGCCAGCATATGCGCGACCTCCAGTGCAAAAGTTGCTCCACGCAGCGCGCCCGGCATCGCCACTATTTTTCGGAGAAAATCTACCATGGCCGGATCGACCAGAGACCAGGCGCAGGCCAGTGCCTCGGCATCTCCCTTCACCGCTTTAGATCGTGGCAAACGCAGGCCAATGCGGCTGAACATCTGGGCGAATTCTGCCGCGCGGCTAACGCCATCGATCTGTTGCTGCACTCGCTCATTGCCAAGGAGGGCAATTCCAACACCCGTCTCATCATGCCAGCTGCGCACTTCTTCCAGTGCCTTGATCGATAGATGCTGCGCCTCATCAATCATTAGCACAGCATTCGCGCGGCCGCGCAGCTTCTCGCAGATCATTTCAGACAGGGCAGAAGGCAATCCTGTCACCTGTTTTTCGCCGAGAGACTTCAGCACTTTCTGTTGCATCGACATAATTCCCGAAGTGCTGGGCGTCATCGTCGCCAGAAACGCCCCATGATTATTATTGCGGAACTCGCGCGCCGTTTCGCTTTTCCCAAGCCCCGCGCCCATGGCAATCAGCACAATCCGGCCACGCTGCGCCCAATGGAGATAATGCGTGATCGCTTTACTGGTCGGCGTCTCGAAATAGGTCGGCTTCTCCGGCAGGTCCGCGCCGATACTCGCCTGCGCCGCCAGCGTCTGCCGGTATCCGGCAATCAGCTCTGCGTATTTGCGCGTATTACCTGTGTAGCGACCTGTGCAGACCTGAGACAGCGTGCCGCTGGGTATCCCGGTCCACTGCGCCAGCTCATTCCAGCTCGCGCCGAGCTCATCACGATGCGCATTCATCCAGTCGATCTGTGTCTGGGTAAATTCATCACCCTCAACAGAATATTCAGGGGCTTTTTGTGCCAGTGTAGTCATGCTAGATTTCCTTTGTTCCTGCATGGTTGGGGACAGGCTGCGGGGCGGCTCTTTGACCTTTCGCCCTGCAGCCACTTCATTCGACAAGCCTCAGGTTAACTTTACCCAAAGCATTGACGATCTCTGATTCATGCTCGCTCCGATAATCTGCTTCCGGTTCCGGCTTGCGCTGGGCAGCGCTGGCAGATTTCCTGTGATGGACAAGCTGCACTACAGCCGGTTCAGGCGTCACGGCCCGCTCGATATCGGCCTGCACCGCCGCTACCCGCTCAGCTTCCAGCAGCTTTTCTGCCGCAGCAAGCTCGCGCACTTTCTTGCGCACAGCCGCCTGCGCCTTTGCATCGCGACGGGCCGCCTCTGCATCCAGAAAGCCTCTGTCTTCCATAATCGGTGCATCGGCGAGATACCGGCCTTCAAGATCATACAGATGGATCGGACGCATCAGATCATCCGGATCGAACCGGACAACAATCTGCTGGCCATGCAGCGCCATGCACTCTTCTGACCAGTACCGGTTGCCAAACAGATTAATCTCGCCCGTCTGCCGGTTCACCCGCTTGCGCTGGGCCGTCAGCAGGGCGAGGCGCATCTGCTCCTTGCTTGCCTTTCTGATGACAGAGCGGGCATAGCCCTCCTCAAACACCTGATCGAAGCTGCGGCCATTGTAATCCCGGCCTCTTCGGCCCGCCTTGGCATTGTGAAAGGCGAGTCCCCGCTCAACATGCGCGCAGAATTCCGTCCATTCCATCACCCGGCTGCCGTAATTATGCGGCTTGTTCAGCACATTATTGCCGATATAGGCTCCTTCCGTTGCCGGATGCCGGGAAATCGTCTCGCACAAGTCACGAAAGGCGCGTTCGATCGGCTTCGATTGGCCCCGATAGGGCATGGCCCAGTGCACCCGCACACCCATGCCGGTCAGAAGGCCCGCAGGGTCACTGGGTAGCACCTTGAACCGGAACCGGTTGGCCTGCGCGCCCGTAATCCACTTGCTGGCAAAGCCGCGCCCATTGTCCAGCAGGGCCTCGGCCGGAATGCCAAAATCCTCAAACAGGTCGGCAAAAGCCAGCCGCACCAGATGTGCGCTTTCGCTCTCGCCAATCCGCCACGCCAGCACCTTGCTGGAGCGAATGTCCTGTATCGCCACCATGACGGGGCGGCATGGCTCCCCGCCACCGGGCGGATATACACGCACATCAAATGTGTGCCCGTCCGCATTCACCAGTTGCAGCACATCCAGATCAACCACACTGCGCCGCTGCGCAGGCAGGCTGCGGCGCAGGGCCTCGTCCCCCTTGCGCTTCAGGGTCTGGATCGCCGGGTGCACTTCGCGCTCCAGACGGCGGGAAAAAGACTTCTCAGAAGGCAGTGAGAGGCCTCTTTCCACCGCTATAGCAGCCACCCGGTGATAGCAGGCCGAGAGAGCCGGACTGGATGGTCGTAAATAATCTGACAGAAATATCTTCCAGATATCTGCATCAATTTCCGCAGCCCTGCCTCCACCAATTCGCCGTGGCGCCAGCGCAGGAAGCCAGTCTGCCTGGCTGATCCCATCCACAGCAGAACGCCAGTTCCACACAGTCGCCTTGCTGGCAGAAATCTGCCTGGCCACTTCCGCTACCGCAGCGCTGGTTGAGATGCCCGATTGCACCAGCGCATCTACCTTCTGCAGCGCCTGCAGCCGGAAGGCGGCTGTGTCGCGTGTCTTTTGCGGCTGCCGCTCAAACCATGACCAGCTTCCTGCCTGCGACCTGTCTTCCTGACCAACATCAGGGGAGGCAGCGATTCCGCGGCGCACCAGTTCAACCCGCGCCGGACCGGGCAGTAAGGAAATATGAAATTCCAGACCGCCGCCCCGACCTGCACGAGCCTGCACAAGCGGCGTGCCATCCAGCGCACATCGTGTAGCCCACCCTTCATCTTGCGCGCGGCGCGAAAGCGCCCTCTTGCTGGAGGCCAGGCCGGGCAGACTCAGGTCAGCAAGCTCCGCCACCGAAAACCATTCTTGTGGAGCCGTTTGCTGCGCACGGGCAGATTGTTCAGCAGCCTCGGAGGCAAATTTCAGCGGTATGCCGGTCATTTGCTCCCCCTGATATTCGGGCACGCGCCCTTCAATGTCCGCCGCTCTTGCTGGAGCGTGGCAATCATGGTCTCAATCTGTCCCAACCGGGCCGTTTTCACCTCATCGCCTACCAGCAGCGCCGCACCGATCTGGCGCAGCAGCGGATCAAGTAAATCCTGCCTGCCAGTCACGGCCAGCAGCGCAAAAAACCGGCTCATAGGCACGCGGTGGTCAGCCCGCGCAGGGCTGGAATAGGCATCCAGCATGGCCCGGCTGATATCTTCGTCCAGCAGCAGACCCATTTCGGCGGCAATGATTTCGCGCGGCCGCATATCGGTGGCCAGCAAGACGCCAACAGTCTCGCAAATCCTGCGCTCCAGTCCGGCCAGCGCAGCAACGCCGGCAGCCGGAGCGGGGGCCTTGAAGTCAAACCCCATCTGGTCAGGGTGTGCGCGCGCCTTAGCCATGGCGACCACACTCTTTACGCGCACAGGCAAATTCAAACAGAAAGCCGAACCAGGCAATCTGCAGGCAAGCCCCTTCATATATGCCTTCGCGTTCGCACAGGCATATTGCAACTATTCTGAAGCGAGGGATCATGCTCGCCCCTCCGGCATGCGCAGGGCCATGCGATCGGCATATTCAATCACCTGTTCAGCCATCATGGGGTCGCGTTTTCCGCTCACCCGATAGCGGCGAACCTGTGCCATCCGGTCAACCGGATCAACCAGTACGCATTGGCTTTTCAGGAAAGTGATCGCACGGGTAATGCGGGCCTGCCGCTCCGTCATCGGGTCAACCGGCGCGATCATACTGCATCGTCCAGCACAGCATCAATCAGGCTATCGCCGGTCACTATTTCCAGAATCCGCAAAGCCAGTTCCTTTTGCCTCATGCCTCGCTGGCGGGCAGCAGCATCCAGCCTGATTGCGATTTCGCCTGGCACCTGCACGGTCAGGCGTGCGGCCTGCCTTCGGGCAGAGCATTCCAGCGCAGAAACTGCCTGAAAAGTAATACCAAGACGCTCGGCTACCTGCCTCAATGTCATGCCCTCGGCCCGCATGGCCATTACCGCAGCAGTGCGTGATGGGTAGCCCATGGTTGCTTTGCTATTGGCCATGCTCAGTCCCTCATCATCCAGACATCGTCGTTGACTGTTAATGTCGCTTTCGGGCCGATCTTCCCCGCCATTTTCATGGCCAGCCGGGCTGCTGCAACCCTGCAGCGCATCCTTGCATCGTCGTAATTCAGCTTCGCGCGCGCTTCGGCCGGCGTGCAACCCAGTTCCAGCGCCAGCGTAAACTCTTCCCGGTGCGCGCGATATTTTTCGGCCAGCGTGCCCATTTTCACTCTCCTCCATCCGGATGGAATACAAAGGCTGCCTGTCTGGCGCGCGCGGCATGGGCGGC
Source organism: Sphingomonadaceae bacterium (assembly GCA_047975785.1). GTDB lineage: Bacteria > Pseudomonadota > Alphaproteobacteria > Sphingomonadales > Sphingomonadaceae > JACXVD01. The sequence continues at coordinate 27,379 of JBKEEC010000008.1, forward strand.
ACATCCAGCACAACAATGGATCTTGGGAATCCCGGCTTACGGCTAATCGCACCGCGATCTTCCAGTCCGCGAACCAGCCTGTTAACACCGGCTTTTGATGCCAGACCAATACCGGTCATCATTTCTGAATATTCAGGGGCTACGCCCCATGTTTCAATATACCCGGCGATGTATCGCAGCAGGTCGGCCTGCCTTTGCGTAAGACTGAAACCCATCACACCAGCCCCTCATAAACAGGAACTGTCTCATGCAGCGGGGGCAGCCACACGGCCCGCGTTTCACCGGGCTGCGCAGGTCGCTGCACGTCCCACATGATCCAGCAATAATCGATCATCCCGCCGCGAAATGCGCGGCTGCCCATCAAATGAATACGGTCGCCCGGCGGCATGCTCGGCCGCTGGCACAGATGCAGCACGGCCCTTGGCGGATAGTCCACCGCAAACAGGCCATAGCGCACCTGAGTTGCCAGCCACTTGTTCGGCAACAGCATGAAAACCCGCCCGCTCGCCAGCGTCAGCGCATGACGGACAAACGCTTCTGCAATACCTTTCACATAGGAATAGGGCGGATTGCAGATAATGCTGCATGGGGCAGGCGCTGCCTCACATTCCAGAAAATTTGCAGAGAACCAGCGCTTGACCTCCCGGTCGCCATAAGGACACGCAAAATTTCTCCAGGCGAATGTGTCAACCACATCGGAGCCATACACATCAAACCCGTCTTCCCACGCCGCAAGCAGCGTATTGCCGCTCCCGCAGGCCGGATCCCAGAATGCCTGCCCATTCTCGCGCTCATGCTGAAAATTATCCAGCGCCTGGCCAAGCTGACGTGCACACCACAGCTCATCAACATACCAGTCAAGCGGATGCCGCTTGGCGAATTTGCCGGACGAAATTTCACCACGCATCAGGAGACCCCCTTTCCGGTTTTCTCGCGAATGCGTTCGCCCAGCCGTTCATATATTTGCCGCATCACCGGCACAGATTCCTGCATCACCTGATCCTCGACAAAGGACCGGCGCTCCATCTCGCTCATCCGTGAAAGCGTGCTTTTGGCGCGAGAATAGAGTTTCAGGGCCTCTCTGGCCTCTTCACCCGTGACCTTGGCCTTATCCACCCCGCACAGCACCCGTGCCTCATCCGCGCTTAGATCATTGTCAGCCAGCAATGCCTCAATCACATCGCGCCGCTTGCCCTGGTCAGCCACGGCAGCAATGGCCTTGAGCTGGCTGCCATTCTCACCAACCACCGGATGCTTGCTCAGCGCTTCAATCAGGTCAGGAAATGGCTCGATCAGCAGGCGAAAAAGGCGGAGATCACGATAAATGGCACTGCGCTCCATGCCGAGTGCTTCGCCAACTGATTGCTCCCAGCCATATGCTTGTGTCATCGTGCCACAAGCATCATCCGTCTCATCTGTTAGCGCCTGCTCTGCACGGATTTCTCCGCGATCCACTTTCTGCCAGCGTATTTTTGCGCCCAGCTTCTGAGGACTGATATCGCCATGCTCCCGTGCCACTCGATCACGCGCAGCCTGCACCAGTGCAGCGGTAAACTTGGCCCGCTCAATCGGCCCCAGCGGCCTGCGGTGCAAATTCTCGCTGGCTTCCAGATCGGCCAGCTCATCCGGCTTGCCTTTCACTTCCAACGCATAAATCAGGATATTCTCTGCCCGCGCACCCATCAGCCTGTGCATTCCCGTCACCAGCCGCCACTGATTATTAGTGCCCCGCACCACTTTGATCGGGTCACGCTGCCCATCAACAGCCATCAGCCGACCCAGTGCCGCCGCCTTGTCTGCATGATGGAAACCGATCCGGTTCTGAACATCCACCTCAAACGGGTTCAGTTCCAGCACCTGCGCATCCGCAAGCAATGCTCGCTCATCCTTCTTGAGAGCGCTCATTTCGCATCTCCACTTAGACAATGACAGCAATCGGCAGGCCGCTTACGTTTCGTCACATCAGGAACGGAGAACAACCCATGCCCAAGACCGACACCAAGCGAATTGATGAGCTGGAGGATCAGGTCAGCGCCCTCCAACAGCTCCTTCTCGCGCACATCACGGCTTTCGATACTGTAGACCGGGAGGCAACCGACACCGCTATCCTCATCGCTTGCGGTCAGGCGGACAGCGCCCTTGAAAGAGGCAGGCCAGTGCTCGCCATCCGCATCAGCGCCATGGTCGAGGACATCCAGCAATGCCGCAATTGATCTCTGCGCAGCCTGCAACTGCATCCGCAGCCGCACCTTGCGCACATCAGATCGCGCCCGCCTGGGGTCGAGAAAGCCGCTCATGCCGCCACCTTTCCCCGCCGCGCTTTGCGGCGGCGTTTGTCAGATTCGATCAGGTCCAGAGCATCATACAGCTTCTTGATGCTGGAAAAGTTCGCACTGGTAGGGGACGGATTTGCGTCACTCTGTTTCCATCGCCAGAAGGTGGATGGGTGGATGCCCGCTTGCTGGCAAAGCAACCGGATCGAAACGCGCCCTTCATAAGCGCGATCTTCGATAGCGGAGACTATTTTTTGCTGATCCATATGCAACGGGTATTTGCAAAATTGCAAACCGTCAAGCGAATAAATGCAAATACATTCGATAAACTACAAATTGCGGCGGTGTTTGCATTTATGCAATGCTCGGCTAATGGGTGAGCTATCAAAAGACCAACAGTTCTTACGCAAGCTTGCCGGCTGGTCAAAGCTAAGCCCAACAGAAATTGCGAGAAAATCATTGCTCTCGCCATCGACAATTACGCGACCTTACAATGGCACATCTGATGGACCACTTAGTCGCGCTACTCTCTTGAAGCTTCAAAAGGCCTTTCCAGACTATCCGGGCTGGAGTCAGCAAGCCAGCGACCATCAGCCTAGTCGCGAGAGCGAGGACATGGTCGAAGTTGCTGAAATTGATCTGCGGTTTGGTCTGGGCGCGGCAGTGATGGATGAAGATGTCACCGAAACCACTGCCGAAATGCGGGCCTTTCCGAAAAGCTGGTTGAGGCTGATTACATCCAGCCCGCCCAGTCAGCTTTATTGGGCCAGAGGGGTTGGCAATAGCATGGAGCCGAACATAGGCGATGGGGAAGTGATCTTGATAGATCGATCCCAGCAATCACCCGCATTTGCTGATATCTATTGGGCCATTGCATACGGCCAAACCGGCATGATAAAACGCCTGCGACCAATGCCTGATGGCAGCGTAAAAATCCTGTCGGACAACCCTAATGTTCCGCCAGAAACAGCCTATGATGGCGAACTGCACATTTTCGGTCGCGTGATTGCAGTAGTAAAAAGGATATAGACCAGGACAATGAAGCCCGTCGCTCTCGCCATCATCATTCCCCTTATATTTTCAGACCAGATCGCATCAGCCAGGGAGGATGGCGCTGGCTCGCTTTGGCAAACTCTTCAGGCTGGCGACAGTCCCCAGGCAGTCGCCGGAAAACTGGCGGCAATGGAAGAAATCAAAACGGCCACGGTAAAAGGCAAGCCGGATAGGCCCAAGGTCGCGGTTCGCTATAAAAATGGCGGAATAGACATTTTGGGTACGAAATTTCTGCTGGTGCCGGAATTTGAACACGGGCAGCTCGCCAGAATTACGCTCGGCACGGACAGGCTTTGCGCGGACAAGGTGGATGTTCTCTATGATCGCTTCTGGAATGCGCTGCAGGCCAAATACCCGATGCCGCTGGCAGGGCCGCTCACCGCGTCAGCTTTGCATCAGGCAAAGCGCAGTGCAACAGAGCATGACCCGGCCATTACATTCTCCGGCCTCACTGACGGATCGACCGCAATCATCTTTACCCAGAAGTTTACCGCCAAGGATATCCCTCCCGATCCTCCCTTCGGAGCGACATCAAAGATGCTGATGGCCCATCGACTTCTCTGGAATATGTATAATACCACAGCAGCAGAATGCGGTGGAGATGGAGCCCGCAGGGTGCAACTCGCCATCGCCTATATCACAAAGGCTGAATATGAGGCGAGGATGGCCAAGGCGAAGACTGACAGTCTGGCCGAAAATGCCGAAGCCAGTAACGGCTATCCGTAATTGACTGTTGTTTCGACCTCTTCCCCTTCCGCGCAAAAATCCTGCGCGAGAGTTGATAGGCTAACGCCGAGATGCCGTGGGAACATGGATGGAACGGGCAGGGCCTGCTCCGCGTGAGCGATCCGCTGGAACTTCGGAGGCCTCGTTTTACGCGCGCTTTCAGACAGCAGTATCTTGGCACGCAGAGCCTCGAATGAATAGCCGCGACCGATACGGTTCGTGATGCGGATCAGATTGTTCAGGCTCTCTGTGTAAGCGTTAGTGATCCGGTGATCGAAGTAGGAAGTTATCTCCGGCTCCCAGTTATCCCAGGCGCGCTGGAAATCC
>JBKEEC010000073.1:0-5643 GCA_047975785.1 Sphingomonadaceae bacterium
ACCAAACACGAAACCTGAGGGCAATAACAACCCCGTAACCCGGGTCACTTCTCGATGAAAATCCTGGGTCACTTCTCAGTGGAAATCAACACACTGCTGACCACTGCCACAAGCGGCGTATCGCCTATTTTCTGCGGACTGTGGGGTGCGGTGGATATGATCCGTGATCCTTACACCGAAGCGAAATCGGGCCAGCTCGTTTTGACCGCACTGACCACTGTGGACGTGACGGTTGCGCGCGGCGTGCAGCTTGAAATCCTGACCGGGGTGCAGTGATGCTAACCGGCTTTGCAGATGGCGGTCTGGAACTACGTCAAGCGTCCGATGGATCGGCCAAACTGCAAGGCCGGTTCCCCTACAACAGCCGTGCGGTCCTCAGCGATGGGGGCCGCACTGGCAGGCCGCGCAAAGAGCAATTCGCACCGGGCGCGTTCAAGCATTCGGTCGAAACACAGCAAGAGGTGCATTTGCTGGTTGGACATTCGTTCGATCGACCCTTGGCCAGTCGCGGGGCAGGTTCACTCAAGTTGAGAGACACTGCCGATGCGCTACTATTCGAGGCGGCAATATCGCCTGCCATGTCCGATGTAGGCTTTGTCCGGGATGCGATGGCCGCACTCTCGGCAGGGCTGATTGTCGGCATATCACCGGGCTTTCGCATCCCGCCTCAGCAAACCGTGCCGGATGCAGAGGAAGTGACTGAGGAAGACCCCAGCGAAGGGCGGGCCATCATTCGCACGATCCGGCAGGCCATGGCGCGGGGCTTTCGAGGGATGCGAGGACGCGTGCTCGTGCGCGAATCGGTCAATGTGACGGCTGCGGGCGGTCCTGCCCCGCAAACCGACCTACGCCCGCTTGATGTTACGCCGAATCTCGAAAAGGCCATGACGAAAGACAGCCTGGCTGGCGCGAAATCGGCAATCGAGATGACCTATGGTGTGCTGCCCGGATTGAGCAATCCTGCCACAACGGGACCGTTGGTTCGGGAGGCGCAGCGGCATTTGGCGCAATGGACCCTGCAACCGATTGCCCGGATGATCGCGCAAGAGGCCAGCGACAAGCTGGGCGGTAAGGTTACGCTCGATTGTATCATGCCGCTGCAAGCCTTTGACGCTGGTGGGCGGGCACGCGCATTCGGCGCGATGGTTTCGGCAATGGTCGCCGCGAAAGAGGCGGGGCTTGACCCTCAGACGATTGAGGACAGCCTGAAATTTATTGATTGGGCAGACGGATAAAGGTTGGTCGCCTGGGCATTGATAGTGCTGCCCGAAAGACCCCGTTAGTCGTGAGTGGGCAAACCGCGACATTGCACGGCCTTTGATCCTTTCTAAAGGCGCGGTGCGGGGCCAGCGCGTATTGTTACCGGGCGCGCTGGCCCTTTTCATTTATTGGACGCTATCGTTCGCCGCATACCATTCCTCAGACGTGGCCTCCAACGTATCGAGAACAGTCATCGCAATCTGCCTCTGAATATCGTCTAGGCTTTCCTGAATCTGTCCCTGCGTCAGAGGCTCTGCACCGGCCTGTATGTCCTCTTGAGATAGAGGGGACAATTCATGCTTGAGCGAGAAAGCGATTGCCGAGGCCCGCGCTAGCTCATTCAAGGCCTGTCGAAATTTTGTTTCGCTTATCGTTCGCTGTGTCACTGCCGCACTCCCTGATTCCGGCGCAGTTTACCTTCGGTCAGTCGAAAATCAATGGCCCGCCATGTTGCATCCATGTTGCACGGAGCCGCCGGGAGCTAGAGGAAAACGGCGGAAATCAGGGGTTTATAAAGGAAGGCAATTGCAACATGGAAATGAGGCTATTGCGGCATCACCGCTCCCATAACATCATGTTTTTACTTAGAAATTCCTGGGGAGGAGGGACTTAAATTATACTATACAGTAGATTGATATGCATAAGAAATTTCATTTCTATGTTCGATAGAGCCCCCAAAAAAGCCCCATATTACTCAACCTTCCTCTTCAGGAAGATGACGCATCCCCTTTGCTTCCCCTTCCTTCTTTCAGTCGCGGTTCCGCTGATGACCATACGCTATCAGACGGGCCTTGAACTCCGCGCTTCTGGGCGCTCAACGCAATCATAATAAATCCGGCCATACCTACTAGCGCAATTAAATCCACAAGCCTGCTATTATCAGCATGACTCCAGCCGACACCCAGTGAACTGAGCAGGCTCGTAAGTGGAATTAGCGCGGTGGTAATCGCAGCGATCCACAAAAGTTCGCGACCACTCCGCGCTGCACCTCGCACTAAACTCCAGATCACAGCAAAAACAAACATAAAATAGTATATGCCGCTATGCCATAACGATAGATCACCAATGAATCTCGGAAGCCATTTGGCGGCTGCGATAGTCAATGACAGGCCGGAAATACACCCCAGAGGCACTCCAACCGTCAATGCAGCCAGAATCCGATTAGTACCACTCTGTTCGACAGGCCCTGATTTACGGTCCTTTCTTCGATGACTTTCAACCCACAACAGATTTCCTGTATAAAAAATAAATGCACCGGCAATCCCAAGAACGAAATACGACCACCTTACCGGTTCTCCACCATATGAACCAAAATGTAGTGCAAAGAAACTGCTTATCGTTGCATCCCAACCACTCTGCTTTCCGGGAATGTCTTCCTCGAGATTTATTGCCCCCGTGTAAGCGTTCACTTCAACAAATACACCCGCCGGACGACTACGCAAAAACTGCGGATTTTCTCCAACTACCATAACCTCATCGCCCATCCCCTCCGAGTATCGATACGTAATATGGCTTGCCTCGAAGCCCGGCGCTTGTCGCGCCAGTTCGTCGATTAGCTCAGCGGGAGCGATTACAGCTTTGGCACCCGCCGAATTTGAGGAATGATCGTGCTCATCGCTTTCGATTGCCTGCTGCGCCCCTATCGACCTCACAGCCTGTTCCACATCGTAAATCTGATCATGAAAAGCAAAAGTCACAGAGGTTAACGCCATTACGATATGAAATGGCATGCTGAACAAACCAAGTGAATTATGTATATCAAGCCACATTCTCTTAACGTTTTTACCGAAACGCAGCGCAAAAAGGTCTTTAACCAGGCTTGGCAGGAGACATATAAAACCGGAGATGATCGCCACTGCGTAGAGCATAGCGATAAAACCCATAATGATCATGGATACATCTTGATCAAATGGCAGACCGACCTGCTGATGCAAAACATCTATAAAGTCTGCAACTGGCGATGAAGTTCGACTCTCAACCTCCAGCCTGCCATGACGGTCAAGGCTAGCATAGTATGTAACGCCGCTTTCAAGCCCCCCACCGCCCGACCATCTTACGCGTGCGGGCTCGCCTAGCCCGGTTTCAACAACGACATCAAAGCCGCCTTTCGCTTCGGGGTACTCAGCCTGAACCAGTTTTATTAATTCCGGCGTCTGCTCGAGTGCGGGCGGCTCGGAGATTTCAATGGGCGGCGTCGCCCATCGCTGCAATGGGGCCTCGAACATGGTGATCGCACCAGCATAGAATGCAATGAACAGCGCCAAGCCACAGATAATGCCGACCCAACTATGTATGTCTTTGTATGTCCTGACAATATCGGTACGCATTTGTTAATCCTTAGCCTACCGAAAATCGCATAAGTCCGTAGAGGGACCATACCAAGATATTCCCTCCCCCCAACCACCCCCATGCACGCAGGGTTGAACGAAACAGAAAGCACAGACCGATAATTCCGCACCAAACAGGAGCAACCAGCCACATGGCTAATTGCCCGAACGCATTGTACGGGTCCTGATCAGGGGAAAGCAGCAAGTAAAAGACAGACGAGAGCGCCAGAGCGAATGTCAGGCCGAGTGCAAATGCCGCTACAGCTTTGCCGAACCAGTCTTTGCTGGTGATCGCACGAGGTTGAGGAGATTTCACGGCCCCCTTCCCCGCCGATTGAATATCCAGACCAATCCCAAAGGCGCAACAGTCCAAACCAGCATCAAGCCGGTGAGCCATGCAAACAAAGCTGTCGCAACCCCCAATAAGGTCAGCAAAATCGCGAGCGAGGAGATCAGTAGAATCACTCCAGCTATCGTCGCAGAAGACTTGGGCAGAGGATTGGGCAGAATCCCCTGTTTCGGTGCAGAAAGATAAACCACAAGAGCACCGACAAACAGCGATATGATCGCAAGCGCAGTCAACATTCTCGTCCCATATAATTACCACACATCGCGAAAAACCTGATTCACACTCACTATTGCAACGCATTTGCAATTGCAATAGTGAGTGTGAATCAGGCGAACGAATCAGCACCTTCCTAAAGAAAGTCAGCGGGAAAACCCATGAAGCCCACTATGTTAATGGCCAGCGTCAGCGCGCTAGCACTCCACCTGCCACATTCTGCGATGGCGCAAGATATTAATCCGCCCACCGACCGAAAACAGGCCGATGAAATTGTAGTCACAGCCAATCGCCCGAATGAAACCGGTATCGCGACAAAAACCGCCGGTTTGTTGGTAGAAGTGCCGCAATCCGTCTCCATCGTCACGCGAGACGAGATGGACCTTCGCGGCGTTCAGGCCATGCCTGATGCGTTGCGATATGTTGCTGGCGTGCAGCCCCAGCAATACGGCATCGACAGCCGAAGGGATAACATCGCCATCAGGGGGTTTGATGTTGGCAGTTCCACGGGAAACCAGTACTTCGATGGCCTGAGATCACAACCCGGTGGTCAATGGACTTTTCTTCAGTATGACGCCTACAATCTGGAGCGAGTGGAAGTACTGAAAGGACCTTCAGCTGTCCTGTTTGGCGCTGTTACGCCCGGCGGAATGGTTAATCAGGTCACAAAGAGGCCTAAAAATGAAGCAGGCGGAGAAATTACCGGGCAATTTGCAAGCCACGGCCAATGGCGTGGTACTGTGGATACTACCGGTCCTCTCAACGACAGCAGCAGTCTTCGTTATCGCGTCGTTGGAATGTACCGAGATGGTGGTTCTGAAGTGGAATACACTGATCTTGGCCGTTGGTTCGTCGCCCCCAGCCTAACGTGGCAACCTTCTCTGAACACGACATTAACGGTGTTGGGACACTATCAAAAGGACTTTGGCGGGTCGACATTCCAGTTCTTACCCCTCTATGGCACTGGCCTGCCCAATCCATATGGCAGTCTCGAACCAAGCAGCTATCTGGGCGAACCGAATTACAATTTTTTTGACCGGGACCAATGGGCTGTCGGTTATGGTTTTGTTCAACAGGTTACCGATAACTGGCAATTGCGTCAAAATGCACGGTATACAAAGATCCAGACCGATTACGGACTTGTTGTTGCCTACGATCTCTACGCACCGGATACGATTGATTGGCTGGGGATATCAGAAGATGATCCCGGCATGTATCGACGCCTAACCCGTGGTGCCGTGAAAGGACATGGCAGCGCTCAATCGTTGGCAATAGACACGCAGTCAGAATGGAAAATAGAAACCGGCAAAATTGAACATACTATTCTTGCTGGAATTGACTTTTATAGAAATAAATGGAAGCAGACACGTCACGATTTCCCTGCAACTCCTGTACCTGATCTTCTTGATATTTTTAATCCTGTCTACGCCGGCGGTATTGATGATAGCGAATTTTATGCGATCAACGATACGTCAGAACGAAATCGGCAAATCG
>JBKEEC010000074.1:0-2959 GCA_047975785.1 Sphingomonadaceae bacterium
ATTCGATTCGATAACCCGGATAAATCCTGCGCTGCAGAACGCCCTTTGGGCAACAGCCAAAGCGTTTCGTCTGTGGAGAACCGTTTGGCGAGATCGAGAAGACGGGGCATGGGCGCAAAGGCTCTGGCAGAAATTACAGAAGAAGAAAAACTGTCAACCAGCTCCAGCCGACTGCCAATAATGCGGCAATCCGCCAGCTTCAGTTGATTGCGAATCTCACTCAGCCACTCAACCCTGCGACGGCGGGATTCAACCAGTGCAATTTTCCAATCTGGACGCATAATGGCAATCACCAGTCCCGGTAGTCCTGCCCCTGTTCCCAGATCAAGCCAGATATCCTGTTTGGGTTGGAAAGAATCAACAAAATCGATCAATTGGGCACTGTCAGCGATATGGCGCTGCCAGACCTGATCCAGCGTTGAGCGGGCAACCAGATTCTGGCAATTATTCTCTCTGACAAGTGCGGAGGCAAATATTTCCAATTGCGAAAAGGCCTTGCTATCGCAGCGTTGCGAGACAAATTCACGGGCGCTTTCCTCATCAATTATCAATTGACGCCTCATGACACCGGGATGTCTTTACTATGCCGACGTGCATGAACCAGCAGGGCGGCCAAAGCCGCCGGAGTAATGCCGGGGACGCGGCTTGCGGCGCCCAGATCTTCCGGTCTGGCGGAGGCCAATCTCTCAACCATCTCATTAGAGAGGCCGGGGACCGAAGCATAAGAAAAATCCCTGTCGATAAGAACCTGTTGATTGGCGCGAAAATCTTTCAATTCAGCATCCTGCCTTGCAAGATAGGGTGTGTATGCCGCGTCTTCAGCAATTTCCTCAGCAAGATCATCCGTAATATCCTGGCCTTCAGCCTCAATCCAGGGCTGGAGTGAAGCAAGCGTCAGATCACTATAGGCCAACCATTGATCGAGAGTTTTCCGGCCCGAATCCCGTCGGACGGGCAGGCCGCTCTCTGCCAGTTCAGAAGATGTAACTTCCTTTGACAAAGCCCTGTTCCACGTGGAACGTCTTTCTTCACGCCGTTTATACCATTCTGAACGTTCTGCCCCCACACAACCCGTTGTCATTCCTAGAGAGGTCAGTCTGGTGGTTGCGTTATTGGCACGCAGGCGTAGCCGGTATTCTGCTCTGGCGGTCAGCATTCTGTATGGTTCGCTGACTCCATGCAGAGTGAGATCATCAACCATTACGGCCATGTAGGAATTACCCCGATCCAGCGGAACAGGGTCTTTACCCAGAACATCAGAGGCGGCATACATTCCGGCCATAAGCCCCTGTGCTGCCGCCTCTTCATATCCGGTTGTTCCGTTGATCTGCCCGGCGCAATACAATCCAGGTAGCGCGCGTAACTCCAGAGTTTTTCGCAGGCTACGCGGATCAATATGATCATATTCCACGGCATAGCCTGGCACCGCCATTTCAACCTGATGCAGACCATCCATAGTGTGAAGCATGGCTAATTGCACATCCGCAGGCAGGGATGTGCTAATGCCATTAGGATATACCCAGTCAGTCGCCAGTCCTTCCGGTTCCAGAAATACCTGATGCCCATCCCTGTCAGCGAAGCGATGAATCTTGTCTTCTATAGAGGGACAATAGCGTGGCCCCTGCGCATCAATTGCGCCGCTGAATAATGGAGATCGATCGAGATTGGCCCGGATGACATCATGACTGGCTGGATTTGTTCGTGTGATAGCGCAAAATAGCTGCGGATTGACACGCGACCGGTTCATGGGTGACATGCACCACATCTGTGTATCTGATGGCTGCTCCTGCAGCACAGCCCAATCAATTGTCTTGCCAAGAAGGCGCGGTGGTGTGCCAGTCTTCAGGCGCGCCATGGGTAAGTCTGTTTCCCGCAACTGTGCAGCAAGAAGCTGTGCGGATGACTCACCGATCCGCCCGCCTGTCAGGCGCTCTTCACCACGAAACAGTTTCCCGCCAAGAAATGTCCCGGTGCAGAGAATTACGGCGCGTGATTCCAGCATAGTGCGATCGGCCAGATCAACCCCGCAAACCTTGCCGGAGTGAATGCGTAGCGCAGCCACTTCACCGGCAATCAGATCAACACCATTCTGGGCTTGCAATTGTTGCTGAATGGAGGCTTTGAACAAGGCACGATCTGCCTGAATCCGCGGCCCCCATACCGCACTTCCCTTTGAACGATTCAGCATACGGTAATGTATGGACGCGGCGTCTGCCGCACGGGCCAGTAAGCCGTCAAGGGCATCAACTTCACGAGTCAGATGCCCTTTGCCCAATCCCCCAATTGCCGGATTGCAGCTCATGGCACCAATCATGGAAAGATCAAAACTGACAAGTGCGGTGCGCGCGCCCATGCGCGCTGCAATTGCGGCTGCCTCCACGCCGGCATGGCCACCGCCTACCACCACGATGTCATATGTATGCATAATTGTTTCGTTAGCGGCGTCAGGGCCTGTCGTCAAAGATCATTACTTGTGAGAGCCGGATAAAGGAGCAGGTGTTCCACGTGGAACATCACTTGCCGATGCAAAAACGGGAAAACAACGTGTCCAGCATGTCTTCAGTCGATGCACGACCTGTCAGTTTATCGAATGACAGGCGTGCCTGCCGCAAATTTTCGGCAATGAGGAGCAGATCTGTAGCAGGCGAAATATGCTCCAAAGCATCATGAGCGGTCAGGATCAGACCCGCCTGCCTCGCATTGAGCGCCCCCTCTCCAGGGCGAGGCAAACGATTGCGTGCCTCACTGAGTAAATCAGCCTTGAATGACACCATTCCTTTGCCTGTTACTGCGGATAGACTGTGGCGTGGTTCCACTTTGCTATAAGTATCAGGGGCACCGGGCGTATCATTGCGAGCTTCAATCTCCCAGGCATTGTCAGGCCCCTCCCCCTCTGGCCCCAGCCAGAGCACAAGGTCAGCGAGTGCCAGTTCGGCTTCAGCTCGCGCAATACCGATCG
>JBKEEC010000075.1:0-1852 GCA_047975785.1 Sphingomonadaceae bacterium
AAATAACAGAATACCGGCTGCAGATATATTCACATCTGCACATTCATTATTCTTAGTAAATTTCATTATCAGTCAAGCGCAGGGATCAGATATGATGACCGTTGCCCATGTATCGTTTCCGGCAGTCGTGCATCCATGTAATATCATGACAACAATTAACCCTAAAAAAGACTGACACACTCGCGGATCATGCCGAATGCATAACCACCACCATTGGAGTCCGCGACGGTACCACACCATTTACCGCGATTTGAAAACAGGCTTTTACTGGCCTTTGGGCGATAAGCGACACGTTTGCCATTCACATCGAACAAATTCAGTGTCCCTGAGCCGTTCGGGGTATAAAAGCCGACGATATCTCCGTCAGGGGTAATGATGACCCGCTTTTCATTGGCGGGATTAGCCGGAGAATTGGCATAGGTCGAAGACCGGTTTGCCGGGCGTGCCTGGGAATTGGCAGCGGCATTCGGAGAATTTGATTGCCGCGCCGGAGAGTTCTGCGGATCGCCCGGCCCCAGATCGAATGGCAGTTGCGTCTGGTCCAGCAAAAACAGCGGGGCATCTGCAAAGGCAGGTGCCGCAACAAGGGTCAGGGTCAGGATCAGAACATGGCGCATGAACAGGCTTCTCCTTGGGGTACATACGGGTATGTTTGCCCTGCCTTGCCCCGGATGTGTAGCGCCCTGCCCCCACACACCCGATCCGCGTACACATCTTTGACAAGGCGCCCGCAGCGTATTGTTATTTTGGTCAACAAGCCTAATATCACAGGATGTTTCGCAATCTGCTCAGCCGTCTTCTGGAACCCTCTGCCCCTGACAGGCTGTCCGGCCTGGATGCCGAGGTGGCCATCGCTGCCCTGCTGGTCCGGCTGGCACGGGCCGATGATCACTATGGCCCCGTCGAAATGCTGCGCATAGATCAGGTTCTGTCCCGGCGTCAGGGGTTAAGCGCGACGCAGGCGGCCGAGTGCCGTTCGGCCGCCGAGATGATCGAGGCCGAGGCCCCCGACACCGTTCGCTTTACCCGCACAATCAAGGACCGGGTCGATCTGGCCGACCGCCACGATATCGTCGCCGCCTTGTGGGAAATCACCTATGCCGACGGCCATCGCAGCGCAGACGAGGAATCGCTGGTACGGCTGGTGACCGGCCTTTTGGGAATCAACGACCGCGATTCGGCACTGGCCCGTCAAAAGGCGCTGGATACGATGGGAATATCCGGTTCGTGACCGCCACAATGCCGCAAGATTGGGTCCACTGCCCGCTGCGTCATGAGGATAGGCGGGCATACTGCCAGCATGTCTACAAGGGCAGTTACGAAACCGTTGCATTCATCTGACAAATATCGCCACATACTCGCATGAACCAGAACGCTTCCCCTGCGGACCCGGACGCTTCGGCCCCGGCTCCTGTCATAGAAATTCGTGACCTTCACAAGGCTTACGGACAATTGCAGGTTATCAAGGGCGTCAGCCTGACCGCCCCGCGTGGCCATGTCATCAGCCTGATCGGCTCGTCCGGGTCGGGGAAATCAACGCTCTTGCGCTGCTGCAATCTGCTGGAGGACAGCCAGCAGGGCGATATCCTGTTCGCAGGCGAAGCCGTGCGCTGGCGTGGTACCGGACTGGCTCGTGTGCCCGGCGACCGGATGCAGGTCACGCGGATGCGTACCAACCTGTCCATGGTGTTTCAGCAGTTCAATCTTTGGTCGCATCTGACGATTCTGCAAAACGTCATGGAGGCCCCTGTCCATGTACTGAAACGGGATCCCGCCCAGGTCGAGGCCCGCGCACGCGAATTGCTGATCAAGGTCGGAATCGGTGACAAGGCCGACGCTTGGCCCGCACAGC
>JBKEEC010000076.1:0-4119 GCA_047975785.1 Sphingomonadaceae bacterium
GTACTTGTCCTACCCCTCTGATCACAACGCTACGCGCAGATCCCGGCCTGAGCAAGGCGCAGGCACGAAACCATCCAAGGTGCCAATTCAGGCGGAAGCTCTTGTGCGAGGCTCAGGCTTCAGCCAGCGTCCCCTGCACCGAAAAATGCCCAGTGACCTACCGGTCGAAGTCTTGTGCCATGAGGCCTTGGCCAAGGAGTTTGACACACATCATCCAGCCCATGAAGGCTATCAAAGCCCTGCAAAACATGGCCAAAACTGAAGGCCCGGACAGTTGAAACCCAGATGGCGATCAAGGCAATGAACCACATGAGCCTCTTCGGTCGTGCGGTCTATGAGCGCGTCGCATTAGGGCCGGGGAACGGGAAAATGCCGCCCGAGTTTACTTCATACAGCACGGTCCATTTTCCGGACGTACCTAGCAATTTTAATTTTTGATAGGTATATCTGTGCCAAGCAAGAATTGAAAGTGATAGGCATGGCCCTGCTGAGCAGCATTGCAATGAGCGCATACACCGATCTCGTGCGGCTTTTGAAGGACGACGCAATGTCCGGCATCAAGGGTAAGCCAATATTGAAACGGCGTGGAGACAAAGCATATTGGTACGCCGCGCGCCGGATCGGACGAGAGATGCGATTTTTTTACCTTGGTGAAGATTCTGATGAGACGCGCGCACGTATCGACCGGATTGAGGAACTGCGTGCAACCGCAAAGGACCGGCAGTCTGAGCGGGCGCGGCTGGTTCGGCTTCTGCGGGCGGAAGGCATGACACCAACCGACCGGGCGACGGGTTCCATTTTATCTGCAATGGCGGAGGTCGGAACATTTCGGCTGGGCGGCACCATCGTCGGCACGAATGCGTTTCGCCTCTATGAAGGTGAACTTGGCATTCGCCTTCCCTTGGGTGGTATGGCAAACACCGGTGACATCGATATCGCCCAATTTGGAAAGCTTAGCGTTGCTTTGGAAGATCAGGTCGAACCAGGCCTGGCCCAGACATTCTCGGCGCTGAAATTTGATCCCTTGCCTGGGCTTGACCCCAGGAAAACATGGCGATGGGCGCAGGGTGGCAGCGGCCAGCTGGTTGAATTCCTGACGCCCGCCTTTGGTGAGGAAACCATTCGTGACCTGCCTGCACTGGGCGTCAGCGCGCAGGGATTGAACTATCTCAACTTTCTGATCGCGGAACCGATTCACGCAGCTGCGATCTATAGGTCAGGTGTGTTGGTGCAGGTGCCTCGCCCGGAAAGCTACGCGATTCACAAGTTGATTGTGGCTGACCGAAGACGCGACGGCGCGGGCAGTTTGAAAGCGTCGAAGGACCGAGAGCAAGCAGCGTTTCTTATCGAAGCGATGGCCGAAGACCGCCCGGACGATCTATCCAGAGCTTATGCAGCCGCAATGGAAGTTGGTCCCCGTTGGCGCGAGCATATTGGGAATTCGCTGAAGCGGATGCCGAACTTGATAGAAATCCTGAACGCCCTGTGATGGTGTTGTCGTGGCAACGAATTGCAACTTGAGCCGGCGCAACAGGGTCTGGCAATATCCGTTCGACGCCTCTTGGCGATTGTGTTCTGGGATATGCATCGAATTACCGGCAAACCAAATGCATGATCGTGTCGATATTGAAGCAAATTCTGTCCTCAAGCGCCTGATCAGACATCAGGTCGCGTTCGAAAATGATAGAGCCGGTATGGCGGTTGGTCAGATAGTAATACCCGATTGCGGCAATGGTGATGTTCAGTTGCACCGCATCGATGCCGGGCCGGAAATCGCCCGAGGCAACGCCGCGATCCAGAATGTCGCCAACCAGGCGAACAAACTGCCGGCTATAGGACTGAACCAGTTCTGATCGCCTGATATGTTTGGCGTGATGCAGGTTCTCGCTGTTGACCAGCGTGATGAATTCGGGATTGCGCAGGTAATAGTCCCAGGTGAACCGGACCAGTTTTTCCAGCGCCTCCTTCGGGGCCAGATCCTCAAGGCTCAGGCGCATTTCCGCAGTGCGGATATCGACGTAAACCTGTTCGATGACGGCCTGAAATAACGTTTCCTTGTTGCCGAAATAATGATAAATCATGCGCTTGTTGGCCTGCGCCTTCGACGCGATCATGTCAACGCGCGCCCCGGCCAACCCAAGACGAGAAAATTCGCGCTTGGCGGCCGCCAGAATGCGTGCCCGCGTGGCATCCGCATCCCGAATCCGGGGTTTGGGATCGCCCTTGCCGGTCTGCTTCGCTTTTCGTTTTGCCGCCGTCACCTGCGTACCCTTTCAGAGTTTTCACGTATTTAGGCCAAGCAGCGACCGTTTCCAAGCATAGGGGCAAGGAACGTCTTGACGATTCGCGATGCAATGAAGTAACCAGATGGTGCATTAAATGGCGCATGCCGGTCTCGTCGCAGTCCTGCGATGTCCGATATTCGGCTTTTGTGCCACCTGGGGAGGAAGAAAAACATGTCATCATTCATTCGCGACTTCATCGAACGCGAGAAAATCAACCGCCGGAACTTCCTGCTGGCATCGGCAGCCGGCATGGGCAGCATGGCCTTGCCTGGCATGCTGCGCCCGGCGATGGCGGCTGACGGTCCGGCCATGGCCTGGTCCTATCGCGACCGGGCCTCGGCCTATTGGAACTCGGTCGTGTCGGGTGGTGAGGCCTATGTCCAGTCGCTTGGCATGGGCAAGGAGGCGCTGACCAATCTGATCAATGAAGGCTCGTCCGAGAAATCTTTGTCTGATATCAAAGGGTTCCTTGCCAAGAATGCTGGCAATTGCGCCATTGCCTGTGATCCCAATGACAGCCCCAATGCGCGACCCATTGTCGAGGCGGCGCAATCGGCAGGGGCTTATGTCTCGACCATCTGGAACAAGGCCGACGATCTGCATCCGTGGGATTTCGGGGATAACTATGTCAGCCACATGAGCTGGTCGGGCGTGCAGCCGGCGAAAGAGGCTGCGATCAAGCTGTTTGAAGCCATTGGCGGCAAGGGGGCCATCGTTCATGTCGGTGGCATTCCGGCGAATATTCCAGCCATTGAACGGCTGGAGGGGCTGAAGCAGGCGTTGGCCGAATATCCGGATATCGAACTTCTGGATGTGCAATCCGCCGATTGGGACACGGCCAAGGCGGCCAGCCTGATGTCGTCCTTCGTGACCCGCTACGGCGATGAAATCGCGGGTGTTCACTGCGCCAATGACAATATGGCCTATGGCGTGCTTGAGGCGCTGAAGGCCGAGGGGATGCGCATGCCGGTTACTGGCTTTGATGGCAATCCCGAAGCAGTGCAGAAGATCATCAAGGGTGAATTGCTGGCAACGGTTTTCACCAATCCCTTCTGGGGGGGCGGCATTTCGCTGGCCCTTGCCCATCAGGCCGCGATCGGCGCCTTCAAGCCGTCCGAAGAGCCCAATGAACATCGCGAATTCTATGGCCCCTCGATCGTCGTGACGCCCGAAGATGCACAGGATTTCAAGGCGACCTATATGGATGCCAACCCGGAATATGACTGGAATGACCGCTGGAATCTGACGGCCGGCCAAATTCAATACGCACAATAAGCGGAGGCACGGGCGGGCGGCCAAGGCGGCCCGCATCCTCTGCAACATTTCTGACAAGGCGGTAAGATGGACCGGAAAACCCTGTTGAAATGGGCTCCGTTGCTGGTGCTCATCCTGTTGATCGTGCTTTTCACATCGGTCAATGCGAATTTCCTGTCGGTGCGCAATTTCGCGCGACTGGCAATTGCGGCCTCGCCCCCCCTGATGGTGGCGCTTGGCGTGACCTTCATCATCATCATGGGCTCGATCGATTTGTCGATGGAGGGCACTGTATCGCTAAGCGCGGTGCTGTTTTGCATGCTGTATCTGGCTCTTGGCGACAGCCTGTTGCCGATTGGCTGGGTGGCCCTGCCGGCCATGCTGATCATTGGCACGGCGATCGGCGCGCTGGTCGGGCTGGTACATGTGCGGCTGAAAATCCCGTCCTTCATGGCCTCGCTGGCGATGGGCTTTGTCGGCACGGGCGCAGCGATCCTGATCACCGGAGGCGCCATTGTGCGCATTCAGGACGACATGTTCCGCGGCCTTTTGACCGTGCGGGTGCTGGATTTCCCGCTGA
>JBKEEC010000077.1:0-5036 GCA_047975785.1 Sphingomonadaceae bacterium
TACGTCGGTCTCGGCGTATCGGCAAAGCTCATCCATCTCTTCGCCAAGCTGTGCTGCGATGAAGCTGCTGACGGCCTCTGGAATGACCTCGCCCGACACCAACAATCGACCAGGATACCGGAATGCACAAAGCTGAAGGGCGAAGCCGAGGCGATTGCGGGCGTGGCGACGGGTTTGAATGATGTCGATGTCCTCGTCTAACAGCGTGTAGTGGTAGAGGATGCTGGCCTCGTCCGTCGGGAGGTCAAACAGCGCCGCGCGTTGGCGGGCGGTCAGAATAGAGCGTCTTGGCATGTGCGATTGTCCTTGTTAGTCATTAGTCTGGTCAGGACAATATCCGCACCAGCAAAATCAAAGGATTGCAAGGCTAAAATCCAAGGGGGTTCAACTGGGACAGCGCGCCGCCATCTACGCCAGAGTCTCGACCTCTGATCAGTCCTGTGAGCGGCAGGTCGCGGAACTGACCGCATTCGCCGAACGTAGCGGGTATGATGTGGTGGGAGTGTTCAAGGAAACAGCCTCTGGTGCGTCAGCCAATCGCGTTGCGCGCAACCGAGCGCTCGACCTGGCGCAGGCACGACGGATCGACGCCATCCTGGTCAGCGAACTCTCTCGATGGGGACGGTCCACTCAGGACCTGCTGGATACCTTGAACAGGCTCGCCGGCTGGAAAGTCTCCGTCGTGGCCATGAGCGGCATGACATTCGAGCTCGACACACCGCATGGACGGATGATGGCCACCATGCTGGCCGGGATCGCCCAATTCGAGCGTGATCTGCTCAGCGAGCGGGTGAAATCCGGTCTGGCCGCCGCCCGTGCGCGCGGCAAGAAACTTGGACGCCAACCCGGCCAACGCCCGAAATCCGACAAGCTCGCGTCAAGAGTACTGCAGGCCGTGGAAGATGGTCGATCTTACCGCTGGATCGCACGCGACCTTGGCATCTCGAAAAACACCGTCACAGACATCGTCAAACGCCACCGACAGAAAGCCTTATGATACGATCCTGCCCCCTACCGGAATCTACCCCAGAAACGATCGCCGATCTGCGAGAAGACAGGGACAAGTGGCGTCAGCAGGCAACCGCCCTGCTTGAAGATCATCGCCCCAAAGGATTTTTCAAAAGGCTTCTCGGGCGCTGAACCGTAGCCAGAATTAAGGGGCTACCTGAAGGCACTGCCCAACTTGGTCTACGCCAACCGCCTTGATTGGGACTTCTACCGGAACGGCGAACGCGTCACCGCCACATGATCTGGGAATGTCCGACCGTAATCGTGAAGCTGCGGTGCGGAACACACAACTGTCAGCCAGCTCCCTTCCTGACTCCGCTTCAATCGGGTTAGACCAGCATAGATCAGAGCAAGGCTTTGCTCATGCGCGGCGTCCGTTACATAGACAACGAGCAAGCGTGACTCCCAGCCTTTGAAGCTATGCAAGGTAGTGGCCTTGATCCTGGCATCTCCCATGTAGAAACCCATTTTCCGGCGACGGTGGTCGTCACCAAACGTATCTACTGCTCGAACGCGATACTCAGATAAACGGGCCACAACCCCCGCGCCAGACTTCATATCGCTTGCCAGCATGGTGATGTCAGCATTGGCCAAGTTGGCCTTTCCAGTTTGCCGCATTAAGGAAAGGATTTCGTCCGAGCATACCTTTTCAGCATCCTCCGGATCACATTGCGCCCACCGGAGATGGCACGGATAGAGATCAAATGACCCTTGCTCAGGCTCAGGGAGGTCAATGGCTTCTTGGGGAAGAAAGCCTTCGGCGAAGCCCCGTGCAAGACTTAGTGCGTCTGGAGGCAGTCTATAGCTGACGCTCAACTGCGCCCATCGACCGCCAGGGAACCCAGCTCCCTTCATCACGTCGTCAGTCCATGCTCTAGCCGTGCCGTAAACGTCTTGCGTCGCGTCCGCGACCAAGAGCATCTCTCCGTCCGGATCGCACGCCTTGCGCAGCACGTTCCACCATAAGGGCCGATAATCCTGCCCCTCGTCCACTAAGATGGCATCGTACCTCTTAGCCCCAGGATGCTCGACAGCCTCTTCTGCCAAACGCGGCAAAGTGACGTTCAATACATCTTCTCGTTGGTCGTCTGAACCAACAGACTTCCACAAGTCATCGTATCTATGCTCCCAGCCAACATCGTAGCAGGCATGTTTGCACCACAGATGAAAGTGCGTGAACTGGATATTCTTCAGACGCTCCGGCGCATCAAGATCACGGACGATGAGGTCACGTAGATAATGCCATAGCGTGATGTTGAACGTTGCAACGAGAACGGATTTCCCTTCATTTGCAAGCCGCGCGGCGCGAGCTGCAAGAACGAGAGATTTTCCCGACCCCGCTGGTCCTTTGATCCTGCGGTAGCCTGTGTCCGTGCGGGTATCGGCCAATGAACGTTGGTTACGATCCAGAACCAAGGGCGTTCTCTGCATCGATGAAAAATCCGGCTCGGCAAGCCAACCACGCAAATCTTCTGCTAACCCCTCTGCCATCAGGCGCGAACCGCTGCGGTTGGCGTCGGGAAGCACCGATTCGAGATCACCAGCCGCTATCTCTCCAATGCCGCTGATGGGTTGATATCTAGCGTAGCGATCATCTTCTGTCGCTTTTAGGAATGGGGCCAGCAACTCTTTGGCTTGATCTGCCTGCGCGAATGGAAAAATGACCCCTGCGGTAATTGCTGCCCATCCAGCCCTCTGCTGCAACCGTGGGCAATAAAGGTCGAAAATCTCTTTTTTATAAAGGTTTACCTTGGTGACAGGGTTGGAAGCTTGGATGCAGAATTCCTTGCCATCCTTCTCTGCCCAAAGCCCTGTATGCCCCCACCGGTCTTTCCGCGTGAAATACCTCATAGCGTTGAGGTTCCAGTCCTTGACCTCAAACACAGCGATCCCGCCCTGCGGGTTCAGCAAGACAAAATCGGGACGCAGGCCATTCAGATGGGGCTGTACATAAATTTCCCAGTTGACTGGCAGATGCCGGTTAAACAACTCCAGAACCTTTTGTTCGCCCGTTGTCAGCCTCTGTCTCAACTTTCCATGATCAGCCAAAGGCGGATGGATCACTCTCTTACTCATGAGAAGCGCGCTTAGATTCTTCTTTTGGGGCGAAAAGCTTGTTTTTAATTTGCTTTTCAAATCCGTTCTCCACCTCGATCACATCCGCCTTCTGCAAGATGTCCAATGCACATCCAGGCTGAAGCATCTGACTTTGTTTCAGCGCCTCTTCTGCTGCATCCAAGATCGCACCGGCCTGCGTGGCCGAGGAAACCGCGTATGTGGCCAACCGCGATGAGAGTTCCTCAGCAACCACCGCAGAAGGCGTCTTTCCAGAAAGAGCTGAAATAAGGTCGAGCATTGATGCGACCTTCTCGCCTGGGCGCACATTGACCATCGTGTAGTCTTCTGCTCGGATTTCGGCCTGCGTCTCTCCGATTTCCTCGATCACCTTTGACAGGACGCCACGGCTCATTTTTTTATTCCTTTCAGCTTGTTCCTGAGACCGATGAATGCCTCGCTGTTAAACTGGTTTTCAGGAGCGCCTGGATGATCGCTAGGCTGTTGCTCATTTCGATCATTGAACTCCAAAATATTGCGCAAAATGTGGTGGAAGTCTGATCCAAGCGCATCAAGAACCCATGACTGCGCAAGGTCGTCGTAATTGGCCTGTTCGTCAGCGGTCACCGCTAGGAGCGCCCGCGCGTCATCATCCTGAACGCTCATCAGTTCATCGCGCAGAAAGTCATGTAGAAGCCTGTTGATCAGTACTGACCGGGATACGCCTTCCTGTTCGGCCAGTGCATCGAACAAGAGGACGTCATGCTGCTTGATCCGGATATTGAACTTGCGGTCACTCTTGGGCTTTCCAGAAAAACTCTGATCCGAGGCTTCTGGAAACATCTCTGGCTTAACCCGTAACGTGAACTCTCCGTCCAGTACCGAACCCTGATTGACAGAAAAGGACCTTACGTTCTGATCACTCATGACCGCACCCTCTTCGTGTTCGGATAAACTGTGATCAAGGTGTCACCATCTACAACAACCGACGCACCACCCCGCCGTGCGAGCCGCTCCAGCATTTTCAGTTCATCACGCTTCTGCCGAAGCAAAGGCTCGATAGCCCTCTTTGGCAGTTCGAGACGGTCTCCCCGAGCGTTCCACTCCCCTACCTCCAAGATAGTCCCGACCATTTCTTCAGAGATGCCGCGCTGGCGCATCCGGTCTTCTATATGCCTTGTATGCATGCCCAAACTCCTTAGCCAAACATTGCTCAAGTTATAGTAGCCAAATATTGGCTATATCAACAATATAAATTCTGGCTTTATCCTTCGCTCCACAAGTGCCGCGCAGTCTTTCGCCAAAAGCGATAGTTGCCGGGCATCTCATGCCCGTCCGCGCAAAGCGCCGGCCTGTCGGCGGGCAGGATGTAGAATTCAGCGGGCAAGGACCTTCCCGCCGACACGGATGCCCCACAATGACACAAAGAGGGGAGGCGAAATTGGCAAGAAATAGGAACGTTAACTTCAAACCTTCCCCACACGACCAGTAAACCAACAGTTTACACTTGTAAGCTATTAGGCTACACATAGATATGATAAAGACCTTCGCGAATAAGCAACTGAAAGCCCTGTGGGAGACGGGAAAGTCAAAGATCGACGCGCGGATGCACAGCCGTATTCTGCGCCGCCTGGACGCCCTTGATGCCGCAACCGCGCCCGAGGACATGAACCTTCCCGGCTTCGACTTTCACAGCCTGCGAGGTCCGAACCCAACCCGCTACACGGTCCATGTGAATGGTCCGTGGTGCATCACTTTCGAGTTCAGCGACGGCGACGCGCATGTCGTGGACTACGAGCAATATCACTAGGAGGCGAGGATGAGCCGCCACCCTGACCGCTGCCCGACGCATCCGGGCGAACGGCTCCGCGAGGACGTGATCCCCGCAACCAATAACTCCAAGGCCGAGATTGCCCGGATGCACGGTATCTCGCGCCAGCACCTGCATGACATCCTGGCCGAACGGAAGCCCA
>JBKEEC010000078.1:0-9874 GCA_047975785.1 Sphingomonadaceae bacterium
GCGATTGGCAACCCGGCCCGGATGGAAAGGTTCCAGCGCGTCGAGTTTTTCACCCGTGCCAGCGAATTTGATCGGCTTGCCGGTGACATAGCGCATGGATAGCGCCGCGCCGCCGCGGGCATCGCCATCCATTCGTGTGAGGATTACGCCTGTCAGCGGGACTTCGGAGGAAAAGCTTTGTGCGACATTTACGGCATCCTGGCCGGTCAGCGAATCGACTACCAGCAACACTTCTGTCGGCGCAGAAACCGAGGCTACAGCTTTCATCTCGGCCATTAATGCTTCATCAACATGCAGGCGGCCGGCAGTATCCAGCAGCAGCACATCCACGGCTTGCAATTTTGCCGATTCCATCGCGCGGCGGGCAATATCAACCGGCTGCTGGCCTGTCACAACCGGGAGGGTTGCTACCTCTACCTGCTCGCCCAGCACGGCGAGTTGTTCCTGTGCCGCCGGACGGTTGACATCGAGCGAGGCCATCAGGACTTTCCTGCCCTGTTTTTCGCGAATATATTTGCCCAGCTTGGCCGTGCTGGTTGTTTTACCAGAGCCTTGCAAGCCGACCATCATGATGACAACTGGCGGTTTTGCATCAAGATTGAGGCCAGCGGTTTCTTCTCCGCCCAGCATCTCAACCAGTTCGTCATTGACGATCTTGACGACTTGCTGGCCGGGTGTGACCGAGCGGAGCACATCCTGTCCGATGGCACGTTCTGTCACCGCATCAATAAAGCGGCGCACCACGGGCAGGGCGACATCGGCTTCGAGCAGGGCGACACGGACTTCTCGCATGGCATCGCGAACATCCTGTTCGCTGAGTGCACCACGCCCGCGCAGGCGGTCGAAAACGCCGCCCAGACGATCTGACAGGCTATCGAACATGGTTCTGCGCACTCCTCTGCCGGTAACCGGCCCAAACCTCACGACCGGGCTGCATCATGCCAATCCGGTCAAACGCGAAAAACGCCGGCGGACGAAACCTCGTCAGCCAGCGTGCGGGAATAACCCGACATATATGATTGATGGTGGAGCCTAGCGGGATCGAACCGCTGACCTCTACAATGCCATTGTAGCGCTCTCCCAGCTGAGCTAAGGCCCCGTATCCATCAATGTTCCCGCAACGCTGAAGTTTCATGCTGAATCTCGGCATAGCGGGAGGCAGCCCTTTATTGGTCACGGGCGCAGTTGGCAAGCCTATAATTCGGATTCTTTCATTCTCCGGCCACGGTCATGCCGTCCACCCGTAAAGAAGGTGCATTGACAGCGCGGTGCGTTTCCAGATCATCGGCATTGCGCATATGGGCAAACATCGTCAGCAGGTTTCCGGCAATGGTAAATTCTGCCACCGGCCCCGCGATTTCTCCATTGATGATCCGGAAGCCCGCTGCGCCGCGGCTGTAATCACCCGTCACACCATTGACGCCCTGCCCGATAAGCTCCGTGACCAGAACGCCATCTGCGATATCGGCAATCAGCTCATCGCGTGTAACTGCCCCGCCGGACAGGGTGACATTGCTGCATGATATACCAGGTGTGCCACCACCACCGCGCATCGCATGGCCGCTTGGCGCAACACCCAGCTGGCGTGCGGCTGCAAGATTGGTCAGCCAGCCGGAGAGTTTTCCGTCCGCAACCAGATTCTTCCTTGATACAGGCAGGCCCTCGCCATCAAACGGATGGGATGCCAGCCCGCGGGCCAGAAGCGGGTCATCCGTAATGGTGAGGCCGGACGGGAACAGGGTTTCATCCAGCCGGTCAAGCAGGAAGCTGGCACGGCGGGCAATCGCAGCTCCGGACATGGCTCCTGCCAGATGTCCGACAAGAGAAGGCGATACCCGCGGGTCAAACACAACCGGAACCGTCCCGCTTTTCATTGCACCGGGATTGAGCCGGGCGACAGCGCGCAATCCTGCCAGTTCGCCGATTGTCTCTGGCGGCAGGAGATCATCCCGATGACGGGCCGAGCGAGCAGCATAATCACGCTGCATGGAAGCCCCTTCTCCGGCAATGACACTCGCGCTGATGGAATGGCCTGTGGCGCTGTAACTGCCGGAAAACCCGTTGCTTGCGACCAGGGCAACCACCGCACGGGCAAAGGATGCGCTTGCACCTTCGCTATTGGTTATGCCGGAAATGGCGCGCGCGCTGTCTTCTGCCGCATGTGCTGCCTCGCGCAAATCCTGGGGGGACGGCTCTGTATCATCAGCCAGATCGAGATCGGCAAAGGGACCAGACGCAAGTTGTTCAGGGTCGGCAAGGCCGGCATATGGGTCTTCGGGGGCAAGCCGCGCCATGGCAACTGCACGTTCGGTCAGTTCTGTCACCGCTTCTGCCGAAAAATCGCTGGCGTGAATGCAGGCGCTGCGTCTGCCGCAAAAGACGCGCAGAGCTATGCTCTCACTTTCGGCGCGTTCAACATCTTCCAGCTTGCCAAGGCGGATATTCACACCTTCGGATGATTGCGCACTGGCCACGGCATCGGCGCTGTCTGCTCCTGAATGGAGGGCTGCATCTATGAGCTGGGCGCAGCGGTTCTGTGCGCTGGCGGCATCTATCATTCCATGGCTCCGGTCTGTTTCATCGCTTCCGAACTAGGGAGACATGAGCCAAATCACAATGGCCTGATGCACTGTGTCCTGTAATTGGTGTCTTGTAATTGTGTTTTGTATTCTGTGACAGCAGGGATGAAGGAATGATGCGTCCTTCAGGGGATTTTCACTGTCAGCCCATGGTCGAGATCAGCTTGCATAGCCCGGTAATGGTCAACGGTACGCCGATAGCCATCAGCCACAGGCCGACCTGGTCCTTGCGAAATGCTGGAGCAAGGGCGGGATCATGGGTCTGATGATCATCCAGATTCTGCCACCGCCGCTCAAACCAGCGGCAGGCGGGAATGATACCGGCCACCAGTATAACCAGAATAAGAAAAGGCATCATCCCTGAAGCCCCTTCCTTCAGGGCGTGGACCGTCACGAAAATCTGCAGGGCCGTATAGGTTAGCAGGGCATAGGCGACATTATTGCTCATCCGGCTGCGCCAGTCCGGCGAACCGGCCAGCGGACCAGAGTGCCCGCGACGATGTGCGACATCCGTTTTCAACGCCTTGTTCATGCGTTAACTCCCATTTTTATTCTTGTATTTATTATCCCGGATTTATGCAAAAAAATCAAGTCATGCGTTCTGACGCTGAAGGTTGAAATGCGTTCACCGCTATATCTATCTTGCTGTCGCATTGCTTTTTGCGAAAACCGGCATCCACTTTTTCGCGCAATGCTGTAAAGGCTTGAGCGATGACATCCGTTTCACATGATATATCGACGCCTGTTTCCGCTTCCGGGGCGGGGGCCAGTGCAGCTATCCCGATCCCGCAAGGCGGGCTGGAAGTGATTTCCATTGCCAAAAGCTATGACAAGCGGGCTGTGCTGACTGATATTTCATTGAGTGTTGGCAAGGGAGAGGTGCTGGGCCTGCTTGGACCGAATGGAGCGGGCAAGACTACCTGTTTTTACTCCATTATGGGGCTGGTTCGGCCTGACACGGGGCGTATTTTGATGGATGGGGAGGATGTGACCAAACTTCCCATGTATCGCCGGGCGATTCTTGGCCTTGGCTATTTGCCTCAGGAAACCAGCATTTTTCGTGGAATGACGGTGGAGCAGAATATCAATTGCGTGCTGGAACTGGTGGAGCCGGACAAGGCGACACGCGCGCAGGAGCTTGAGCGGCTGCTGGACGAGTTTGGCCTGACACGGCTGCGCTCCAGCCCGGCTATGGCGCTTTCAGGCGGGGAGCGCCGCCGCTGTGAAATCGCACGGGCGCTGGCGGCCAAACCTTCCATCATGCTGCTGGATGAACCTTTCGCCGGAATTGACCCGCTTTCTATCAGCGATATTCGCGACCTTGTGATTGACCTTAAACAGCGCGGTATCGGTGTGCTGATTACCGATCACAATGTGCGTGAAACGCTTGATATCGTGGATCGGGCCTGCATTATCTATGGCGGGCAGGTGCTGTTTGCCGGAACGCCGGAAGCACTTGTGGCAGATGAAAACGTCCGGCGGCTCTATCTGGGAGAAGGGTTTACCCTGTGATGACCTGGATACGATCGGGCCCGA
This sequence comes from Sphingomonadaceae bacterium, assembly GCA_047975785.1. Lineage (GTDB taxonomy): Bacteria > Pseudomonadota > Alphaproteobacteria > Sphingomonadales > Sphingomonadaceae > JACXVD01. Next base: position 4,116 of record JBKEEC010000078.1, read on the forward strand.
TACTGAAAGCATAGGCCATGGCACTCGGACCACGGCTCGATCTTCGTCAGACCCAGTCACTGGTCATGACGCCGCAATTACAGCAGGCGATCAAGCTGCTGGCCTTGTCCAATCTTGAAATTGAATCCTTCATCAGCGATGCGCTGGAAACCAATCCATTACTGGAGATTGGTGAAATACAGCGCGAGAATACCGATTCTGCTACTGCAGACGAAACAGACAGGCATGGGGAGCAACCGTCAGACAGTCTGATCGCCGAGGGGCAGGGAGAGGCGGATACTCCGCTTGATCTGGACCCTGCCTCGCTGGATATTGACCGGGATACAGGGGATGGCTCACAGCAATCTTATGCAGGAATGGCGGATTGGGGGCAGGCCACTGGTGGATGGACTGGGGAGGACTCCCCCGATATTGAGAACCGCTCAGACCATGAGCAATCGCTGCTGACCCATCTGGAAGAGCAGATCGGGCAGGAGGCGTATCATCCGGCAGAAGGCTTTATTGCGCACCATATTGCGGGGCTGCTGGATGAGGCCGGGTATCTGTCTGCCGAATTGCCCCATATAGCCAATGCTCTGGAAGTATCGGTTGATGCGGTAGAAGACGCACTGGAACTGGTGCAAAGCCTTGATCCGACCGGAGTTGGCGCCCGCTCTCTGGCAGAGTGCATCATGTTGCAGGCAAAAGAGGCCAACCGTTATGATCCGGCTATGGCGCGGCTGATTGCCAATCTGGATCTGGTGGCGCGGGGTGATATCGTCCGGCTCAGGCGTCTGTGCGAGGTGGATGATGAAGATCTGGCCGATATGCTGGCGGAGCTGCGCAGCTATGACCCCAAACCCGGATTACGCTTCTCTGACAGGACGCTATCTGACAAGGCAGGGCGTGCCATAACGCCAGACATATTATTACATGCTGCGCGCGACGGGGGCTGGGATATTTCCCTCAATGAGGACAGCCTGCCCCGGCTGGTTGTCAATCGCAGTTATTATCTGGAATTGCGTGACGGCTGCACCAGCAAGGAAGCGGAAGGCTGGCTGCGGGAAAAACTGGGTGATGCCAACTGGCTTATCAAGGCTATTGATCAGCGGCAGAAGACAATACTCAAAGTAGCAGCAGAAATCGTCAAGCAGCAGGACGGGTTCTTTCGTCGCGGTGTTTCCGAGTTGAAGCCCCTGACCTTGCGCGCTGTGGCTGATGCAATAGAGATGCATGAAAGCACCGTCAGCCGTGTTACCAGCAATAAATATCTCAGCTGTGATCGCGGCACATTCGAGCTGAAATATTTTTTCACTTCAGGTGTTGGTGCGACAGATGGCGAGGGTGGTGTCTCCTCTGAAGCCATAAAGGCACGCATAAAGACGCTGACAGATGCCGAAGATCCGAAAAAAATTCTGTCCGATGACAAGCTGGTTGATTTGCTCCGGAATGAAGGTTTTGAACTGGCACGCAGAACAGTGGCAAAATACCGTGAAGCCATGGGTATTGGCAGTAGTGTCCAGCGTCGCCGGACCAAAAAAATGAAGGCGCTGTGACGTTTAGTTACTTGAATATTAAAGTCTAATTATCCATAATTTTGATAAAGACGCGCTTGCCACTGGCGGTTTTCCCTTAATACGCGCATTTTGATCTTCGGGAATCGGCGGGCAGAAAGTCTTACCGCAGAAGCCCTGTCTGTATAGGGTGTTTACCCTTAGCACTATTGCTAGCGACTCGTGGTTATACGCTGGTTTACTGCTTATTAACCTTTTCCGTTCAGAAGTTTTGTGGTTAATCACCGTCAACACCTCTTGCGAAGAGGTTACTGACGACCGTTACTGACGAACAGGGGCTATAGGGGAATACCCATGCGCGTATTGTTGATCGAAGACGAGCCGACCACGGCCAAAGCAATTGAGTTGATGCTGACTGCTGAAGGTTTCAACGTTTATTCGACCGATCTGGGGGAAGAAGGTCTGGATCTGGGCAAGCTGTATGATTACGACATCATCCTGCTCGATCTTAACCTTCCTGACATGCATGGTTACGACGTGCTTAAGAAATTGCGCGTTGCCAAGGTGCAGACCCCGGTGCTGATTCTTTCCGGCATTTCGGAAATGGACAGCAAGATCCGCAGTTTCGGTTTTGGTGCCGACGATTATGTTACCAAGCCTTTCCACCGCGAAGAACTGGTCGCCCGCATTCATGCGGTGGTGCGCCGGTCCAAGGGCCATAGCCAGTCCATTATCCGCACAGGAAAACTGGCGGTCAATCTGGATGCCAAGACCGTTGAGGTAGACGGTGCCCGCGTTCACCTGACCGGCAAGGAATACGCCATGCTTGAGCTGCTTTCTCTGCGCAAGGGCACCACCTTGACCAAGGAAATGTTCCTCAACCATCTGTATGGTGGCATGGATGAGCCTGAGCTCAAGATTATTGATGTCTTTATCTGTAAACTCCGCAAGAAACTCAGCCATGCCTGTGGCGGGGAAAATCATATCGAAACCGTCTGGGGTCGTGGTTATGTGCTGCGCGATCCCGGAGAAGAAGTTGAAGCAGCCTGATCAGTCCCAACCCATTTTCAGTTCCCGATACACCCGGAGCCTGTGCTCCGGGTGTTTTCGTTTATACAGGGGCAGGCAAACCCGCTATTCATGCGAATAACAGGCTTTGGCCCGATGCTCTGGTGCGGGGAAAGATTGACAGTGCAAGTGGATCGGGCACAGATGCCAGTTCTTACTGGCGCAATTATTCTGGGATTCGGATTGCTGCATGACCAACGCTCCGGCTGAAAGAACATGGATTGACCGCTACTGGACAAGTTCTGACGGGTTGAAACTCCATTATCGTGATTATGATGGGCCGGAGGATGCTCTTCCGGTTCTGTGCCTGCACGGGCTGACCCGCAATGCGCGCGATTTTGCCGATGTGGCAGAACATCTGCACGGCCGACACCGGGTGATTGTGCCAGAATTGCGCGGGCGCGGAGACAGCGAATATGCCCGTGACGCATCCACCTATACCCCGCTGACCTACCTTGCCGATCTCGCAGCCTTGTTTGATGAACTGGCATGGCAGCGTTTTGTGGCTATTGGCACATCGCTGGGCGGGATATTGACCATGCTCTATGCCCTGCATCGCGCTACAACAGGGCAGGGACCAGAAATCGCCGGGGCAGTGCTGAACGATATCGGACCTGAGATTGACGCAAACGGGCTGGAGAGAATCCGCTCCTATGTCGGGCATGGGCGCAGCTTTCCAACCTGGATGCACGCCGCGCGCGCGCTGATGGAAACCAGCGGAGATTCCTTTCCCGATTATGACATTGAACAATGGATTGGCATGGCCAAACGGATCATGGTCGTGGGGCAGAACGGGCGGATCACCTATGATTATGACATGGCTCTGGCTGAACCGTTCAATCAGCCGGGCGGGGAGGCCGGAGTTGATCTGTGGCCCGCTTTCGAGGCCATGCATGATTCTCCGCTGACCATTTTGCGGGGGCAATTGTCCGACATTCTTTCGCGGGCAACACTGGACGAAATGCTCGGCCGTCATCCCGGCGCGCTGGGTGTAGAAGTGCTGCGGGTGGGTCATGCGCCCATGCTGGATGAGGATGAATCGCTGGCTGCCATTGATTCACTTCTCTCCCGATCATCATGAACAGGACACAATGAACAGGGCAAAATCGCAGCAGGTGCCCCATATTCTGCACCTGCATTCCACATTCAATGCGGGCGGCAAGGAACTGCGCGCTGTCAGGCTGATGAACGCGTTTGGCGCGCGGGTTCGCCACAGTGTTGTATCGGGCGAGCCTGGCCAGATGGGCGCATCAAAGCTGCTGTCGGGCGCGGTGCAGGTGGGTTACCCCGCTGATTTTCCGCTCCTGGCAGGAAAGCCCATGCCCGCCCGTTTGCGCAAACTTGCCAAGGCGATGCAGGGTTATGACCTGATCCTGACCTATAATTGGGGGGCAATGGATGCGGTGATGGCGCATACGCTGTTTGGAGAAATGCTGGGCCTTGCGCCGCTTGTCCATCACGAGGATGGCTTTAACGAGGATGAGCGCCACAGGTTGAAACGAAAGCGCAACTGGTATCGGCGGATTGCGCTGGGTCGCGCTTCCGGGCTTGTCGTTCCGTCAGAAACTCTGGAGGAAATCGCGCTGGATGTGTGGGCGCAGCCTATGGGACGGGTAAAGCTGATTCATAACGGGATTGCGACTGCGAATTTTCGCAAGAAACCCAGGCCCGATGCCTTGCGCGGAGTGGTGAAACGCAAGGGTGAATATTGGGTCGGGACCATTGCCGGGCTCAGGAAAATCAAGAATCTGCCGCGGCTTGTCCGGGCTTTTGCATTCCTGCCTGAAGAATGGCAGCTGGTGATCGTGGGTGATGGACCGGAAAAGGAAGCCATACGGGAAGAAGCAGGTCGGCTCGATATCAGTCACCGGGTGCATTTGCCCGGATTTGCACCGGACCCGGCCAAAGTCGTTGGCCTGTTCGACATATTTGCCCTCTCGTCAGATAGCGAGCAGTTTCCCTTGTCCATGCTTGAAGCCATGGCAGCGGGCGTTCCGGCCATATCCACAGATGTTGGCGATGTGCGGGAGATGGTCGTTAAGGATAACCTTCCTTTCGTCACTCCGGTTGAGGATGAAGCGGCCTATGCGGCAGCTTTGCAGACATTGGCGGGCGATGCTGCCCTGCGAGCGGCACTGGGGGCAGCCAATCGTGAAAAGGCACAGGCCCAATTTGATGAGAAGGAGATGATCGCGGCATATAGTCGGCTCTATGCCTCTGCCATGGGGCGGCCAGATCGTTTGTGACCCTGCTTCAGCCATGGTTCAGCCATTTCCGGTCAATCGAACGGCAATAAACCTATAAACCCTATTCCTGGATTGAATTGGCTGGTCTATCCGCTAAAGACGCCCAAACCCTTTTGCATTGACCTCAATAACGGAAAGAGCCTGCGTGGCGTTACTACCCAAGACACAAAAAACGGATGCTGACAGAAAGGCAGAGCGCAAGGCTGCAGAGGATGATGCTCTGCTGCGTGAAGTTGATGATGCCGTCCGTCAGGATCAGTATGCCGATTTTGCCGGCAAATATGGCAAGCTGATTATTGGCCTTCTGGTTGTCGGTATTCTCTGTTTTGGTGGCTATCTGTGGTGGCACAGCCGACACGAAGCGGCACTGGAAGCCGATTCCGAAGTGATCATCGGCTCGATTGACAATTTTCAGGCAGGCAATGTCGCGGCAGGTGATGCGCATCTGGGCGATGTGGCCGACGAAGGCAAAAGCGAAGGCGGTCGCACAATTGCCAGAATGCTGGAAGCAGGCGCTGCGGTCAAACAGAACAAGCAGGAAGAAGGGGCTAAACTGTTTGGTGCCATTGCTGCAGATGACAAGGCCCCTCAGGAAATGCGCGATCTTGCTGTGATACGCGAGGTGACCCTGCGGTATGACAGTATGAAGCCGGAAGATGTGATTGCCCGCCTCAAGCCAATGGCTGTACCCGGAAAGCCCTATTTTGGCAGCGCCGGGGAACTGGTTGCGATGGCTTATCTTGAGCAGGGCAAGACCAGGGAAGCGGGCACATTATTTGGTGAAATCGCCAGAAACGGGGATGTGCCGCAAACCATTCGATCACGGGCGCGGCAGATCGCCGGTTTGCTGGGGGTCGATGCGATTCAGGATGTTGATAAACTGCTGGAAGAACAAGGGGCCGCATCCGGCCCGCCAGTGCCCGGCCAATAGCCCCCGTAAATAGCGGAGCCA
>JBKEEC010000079.1:0-10804 GCA_047975785.1 Sphingomonadaceae bacterium
CCATCCATGAAGGAGTGCCAGGGCATTATCTGCAACTGGATCATGCCAATAACAGTCCCAGCCTGCTGCGGGCTGTTTTGAGCAATGGCCCGTTTGTTGAGGGGTGGGCCGTCTATTCGGAAGAGGTAATGGCCGATGAGGGCTATCTGGGCGGAGATGCTACGCTGGACGGCAAGCTGTTTCGGCTGACAATGCTGAAGATGAGACTTCGCTCGATTGCGAATACCTTGCTCGATATTGGTATCCACACAGAGAATATGACACGCGACGAAGCGATGAAGCTGATGATGGAAGGGGCATTCCAGCAGGAACGGGAGGCGGCAGGAAAATGGGTGCGGGCCAATTTGTCATCGGTTCAGCTTCTCAGCTATTTTACTGGCTATGCGGAGCATATTTCCCTGCGCGAGGAGGCGCGTGAGCGTTGGGGGGATGAATTTACTCTGAGGCGATATAATGATGCGGTTCTGAGCTATGGTTCACCGCCGGTCAAATATGTCCGCCAGCTTATGTTCGGTTTGCCGGTAGAATAGATAAAATAAACCTGCTTTCGGAATGGTAGGCCAGGGTAGGCCAGGATTGTCAGGAAAAATCGGGTAATCTTCTTGCAGCGCAAGCAGAGGACGCTAATCTGGGCAATCATCTGTTGATCCGGGTTCCGTTGATCCGGGCTTTTTTGGCATCAACTTTTCATCATCTCTTTTTACAGGAGCATTGAATGGTCAAATCTATTGCTTTGGCGACCGATTTTAGTGAGGCTGGCCGGGTTGCATTTGAACATGCACTGCGTCTGGCGCTGGTTTATCGTTGCCAACTGGATCTGCTTCATGTTCGCGGCAAGGAAGATGATAGCGAATGGGAAAAGTTTCCCCATGTGCGTGAAACGCTTGAACGGTGGCATATTCTTCCATCAGGAGCACAGCCCCATGATGTCGAACCTGCAACCGGCGTTTCTGTGCGCAAGGTTGATATTTACGATACTGATGCCGCTGGTGGTCTGGGGCATTTCCTGGCAGAAAACCGTCCCGACCTTATGGTTATGGCGACACATGGCCGCGTTGGGCTTAACCGCTGGCTTTCCGGTTCGGTTTCGCTGGAAATTCTGGGTGATACCCGTATTCCGGTATTACTTTTTGGCCCGAAGGCGCGTGCATTTGTGGATAGTGACACAGGTGATTTGCATCTGCGCACCATTATGGTGCCGGTCGATGATACACCAAACCCCAATGGTGCATTGCGCCGGATAGAATCCCTGCTGGCCCGCACCAATGCCGATTTTGACATCTTCCATATTGGCGACAAGCCGCCGCGTGTTGTTGACAAGGCGGGGCGTGAATTGCCTGTCCGCATTGTTCAGGGCCATGGGCCGGTAGAATTGATTATCGGTCAGGGTGTGGCAGCCGACATGCTGGCGATGCCCACAGCCGGAAGGCACGGATTTCTTGATGCGATCCGTGGCAGCACGACAGAGCGTGTAGTCCACGAAGCATTATGCCCGGTTCTGGCTGTTTACAGCAAATAGGTCATTACAGGTTTGCAGGCACAACACATGTAATGGCGCCTGCCGTGTTTGCACAATAGGAACTGCCGAGCAGCCAGTCATGCAGTCCGCCAATCATGAGGGCATAGACCAGCAAGCCGGCAATGATTGCTATCAGGTCATTATATCGTCCCGGTGACGCGCCGGGAACGGCTCGTTCTGCTCGCCACCTATAGGACAGGATATCGAGCGTCGACCAGACAAGAAAACTCCCGGACAGGACAAGGCTGGCACTTGTTCCTACGGCAATCAGGTGAGCCAGACTCCACAATAACACGCCTGTCAGCATGGGATGCGGTACAGCTTCCTTTATGCGTCCGGGCAAATAGGCAGCGAAAATAAGCGGAAAGACGGGCAGCATCAGAAACACTGCAGCTATTTTGAAAAGGGGAGGTGGAAAAAACAGAAAGTGAGGGTTGGCGCGTGTTTCTCCGTAACCGATGATAATCAGAACAAGGCCGACGAAAGAGATGGCGCTATATAGCCCGATCCATGTCTTTTCTCCCAGGCGGTAAGTTGCGCGTGCGCGAATACGGGGGCTGACAATCTGGATAGAGTGAATGCCAAGAAAGATCATCAGTCCGAGAATGAGAATGGTCATGTCTGTGTCTTGCCTCGAATGATGATAAAGCATTGCGCGAAAAACCGGCACCCACTTTTTCGCGAAAAGCTCTAGTCGGTCTTGCTGTCTTTCATGACGACATCTTCAGCATCATCACTGATGCTGGCAACGGTTTGGTCATCATCAATCGCAAGCAGCTGTGGCGCATCAAAGGCAAAGGTAATTCCTTCTTTTTGCAAGGCCTCGATAATGTCCATGCCGACTTCGTGACGGTCTGCAATGACCTGATTATAGTCATCGGTCTGAACATCATAGACCAGCTTGAACCGGAAGCCGCCGGATTTGAACTCACTGAAACCGGAACGGACATAATCAAGACCCCGTTTTTTCACGATCTTTTCCAGCAAATCGGGGATTTTGCGAGCGACACTGACGGGTGTGGTGCTATCAATATCGATGACCAGCCGGCTGCGTTTCTTTTTGGCCCTGCTCCAGTTGATCAGTGTTTTGTCGATGATGTTGGCGTTTGAAATAATCAGTTCATCGCCATTATTTGTTGTCAGCGTCGTGGTTTGCAGACCAGTTTTTTTGACATAGCCGCGCATCCCGTCAAATTCGACCTTTTCGCCGCGCACAAAAGGCCGATCGACAACAATAGACAGTGCTGCAAACAGGTCGGAAAAGATATTTTGTGCGGCAAGCCCAACTGCAATGCCGCCAATACCAAGACCCGCGATAAGGCCGGTAACATCAACGCCCAGTGTCTTGAGAATGGACAAGCCAGCAAAAATATAGATCACGGATTTGACCAGGACTGAAATCAGCTCGCGCGCATTTTTGAGTTGTGCTGCCTTTTCGTGTTCCAGCATGGCGATACGCTGGTCCAGAATGGCAAGGACGACTTCCTTGATCCACAATGCACTCTGGATGATAAGTGCCAGCTTGAACGCCAGTGTCGTAACAAAAATAATTCCGGCCGGTGCATCCGTAAAATAGGCTGCGAGACGCAAGGAAAGTGTTACCAGAAAAAAGCCGGTAGTCTGAACGATGACCCGTCGTGGCAGAGAAGTAATTCCGCGGCGTTCAACCTCGCCTTTATCCAGCAAGTTCTGGTTCACCTTGACAAGCCCTCGTCTCATCCATTTCAGGACAAGATACAGCGCAAGCGCAGTCGCAAGCGCAAAAAGGATGGTGTCAATATTTGCTCCGACCCAATGTTCGGATTCAGGGGAAAAGACAGGTTCTGCAGCCTGCGCAACCGTATCGGCTATTCCATTGCTATCCGATCCGGTGTTGTCTCCCTGGCTGTCAGCCTGAGAGGAATTATCCCCGGACTGGCCAGATGAATCGGCTGATTGGTCTGTTTCACTTTCTGTTTGCGGATTGCCTGCTTTCATACCAAACACAAACCTCTGATCTGGTGCGGTTTCTGTCGAAATTCTCAGACATAGGTGACAGGTTCTGGTCCGGTTCTATACTTCAATGAGTGTAAACGATATTATTTATCGGTTTCCCAGATCACCTTTGCCGACTGTGCCTGCAGCCATATCCAGCATCTTATCAAGACTTCGCTTGGCGGCAAGGCGCAGTTCCTCGTCAATTTCAATCCGTGGTTCCAGGTCACGCAAGGCGAGATAGAGTTTTTCCAGTGTATTCAGTGCCATATAGGGGCAGATGTTGCAGTTGCAGTTTCCGTCTGCTCCCGGCGCACCAATGAATGTCTTGTCAGGGAGAGCCTTTTCCATCTGATGCATGATATGGGGTTCTGTGGCGACGATCAGCGTATCACCGGGAAAGGATTTGGCAAAAGACAGGATTGAGCTGGTTGAGCCGACATGATCGGCATGATCAATTATGGCTGGCGGACATTCGGGGTGGGCAGCCACCGGAGCGCCCGGATATTGTGCCTTCAGCTTGAGCAATTCTGTCTCACTAAAGGCTTCATGCACGATACACACGCCGGGCCAGAGCAGCATTTCACGGTCAAACTTACGGGCAAGATAGCCACCAAGATGCCGGTCTGGCCCGAAAATGATTTTTTGCTCGCGCGGAATCTGCTGCAAAATTGTTTCTGCGCTGGAAGAGGTGACTATCACATCCGACAGAGCCTTCACCTCGGTTGAGCAATTGATATAGGTCAGCGCGATATGATCGGGGTGCGCCTCACGGAACGCCCTGAACTTTTCAGGCGGGCAGGAATCCTCAAGACTGCAGCCTGCATCCATATCAGGCAGCACCACGATTTTTTCAGGGCTAAGGATTTTGGCCGTATCCGCCATGAACTTGACCCCGCAAAAAGCGATGACATCGGCATTGGTATCAGCAGCCTTGCGGCTGAGTTCGAGAGAATCACCAACAAAATCAGCCAGATCCTGAATTTCCGGTTTCTGATAATAATGCGCGAGTATAACGGCATTGCGCTCTTTGCGCAGACGGTTGATTTCTTCCAGCAGATCGGTTCCGGTGGGAAGGGCTGTATCGACAGTCATTGCAGGGCCTTGTTCTATTGGGTGCTCTATGGGGTCAGTTTCGAATTACACCGCTTGATACGGCTAATTTAGTATGGTTTTGCCGGATGATATAGGCTGGTTAAGAGAAAAAAGCATCATTGCCTGACAGGTTCATGAAATTGACCATATATCGGCATTGTGCTGGGCCTGACCGCGTTGCTGCATATCTACCAGATGTGCCTTGACCGACATGGAAGCCGCATCGAACAGACGGGGATCAAGCCCTTTATACATTTGCGAGACAAGGTCAGGTATGGATTGCGGACTATGCTCAAGCAATCGGGTAATCTGGTTTTCGCGCTGGCGCCTGTGGCCAATCATGCCCCGGACAAGCTGACGGGGCTTTTCAACTGCGGGACCATGGGCTGGATAATAGATACGGTCATCCCGGTGATAGAGCCTGTCCAGACTAGCGAGATAATCACTCATGTTCCCGTCCGGCGGGACTATCACCGATGTTGACCAACCCATGACATGATCGCCAGTGAAGAGCGCGCCGCTTTCTTCCAGGGCAAAACACAGATGGTTGGATGTATGCCCCGGCGTCGGGACGGCGCGCAAGGTCCAGCCTGTGCCGCGCATGGCCTCGCCATCGTCCAGCACCCGGTCCGGTGCATAGGTCCTGTCAAACGGTGCATCAATGCGCGGATCTTCGCTCTCGATTGCCAGCGGGGCGCAGCCAACCACGGGGCCGCCGGTCAGTTCGGACAACAGGGCAGCCGCAGGAGAATGATCGCGATGGGTATGGGTGCACATGATAGAAACGACACGATCATTGCCAATCGCTTGCACCAGTGAGTCAATGTGCTCTGCTTCTGCCGGGCCAGGGTCTATTACCGCAATATCGCCTGCATTGCCGACGAGATAGGTTTGCGTGCCGGTATAGGTATAGGGTGAGGGGTTGGCGGCGAGAACACGGCGCACCAGAGGCTCAATCTGTTCTGCGCATCCGGTAGGCCAGGGTTCCTGAGGTAGATCCATATCTTGCATATGGCCGCTTGATTGGCGCATGTCACTATCAACGAATGTAAAAATGGAGCGGCTATGCGCGAAACAGAGCAAATTCTCGTGCTTGATGCGGGCACAACATCGACAAGGGCCATTCTGTTTGCCATTGATGGAACACCCCTTCATGTCGCACAACGCGCATTGACACAGCACTATACAAGACCGGGCTGGGTCGAACATGACGCACAGGAGATATGGCAGCACACTCTTGCCTGCATGACAGAGGTGGTGAAGCTCGCAGGCGGGGCCGGGCGGATTGTTTCTATCGGTATCACCAACCAGCGAGAAACCATAGTGGCGTGGGACCGCAACAGCGCGGAGCCGCTGGCACGCGCCATTGTCTGGCAGGACAGACGCACGGAAGAGTTTTGTCTGGAATTGCGTGAGGCCGGGTATGAAGCAGAGATTCAAAGACGGACCGGTCTGCTGCTGGACCCATATTTTTCTGCCACCAAAATGCGCTGGCTGATTGATAATGTCGATTCCGTGCGCGATTGCGCACAATCAGGGCGGCTCGCATTCGGGACAGTGGAAAGCTGGCTGGCATACAAGCTTTCCGGAGGTGCGCATTTGTCTGATGCCAGCAATGCAAGCCGCACCTTGCTGCTCGCTCTGGATGGCGCCCGGTTTGATGAGGGGCTATGTGATCTGTTCGGCATTCCGCCGGCCACATTGCCCGAAGTGGTGGATAATTACGGGGCGCTGACCCTATGTGACCCCCAGTGGCTTGGACGCGCAATTCCTGTTACCGGCATGGCGGGCGACCAGCAATCTGCCGCACTTGGGCACGGATGTCTTGACCGTGGAGATACCAAGGCAACCTATGGCACCGGAGCATTTGTGCTGACGACGATGGGGCAGGAAATTCCTGCTTCGAACAACCGGCTGCTTGGAACCGTTCTGTGCCAGAAGGACGGAGATCGTTTGTATGCGCTTGAAGGATCAGTTTTTGTTGCCGGGAGCCTGATGCAATGGCTGCGTGATTCGCTTGGGCTGATTGTTACGGCTGATGAGAGTGAAGCTCTTGCCGCTTCTGTTCCTGATAGTGGCGGTGTCGTGATTATTCCGGCATTATCGGGGCTGGGGGCGCCGCATTGGCGTGCGGATGCACGAGGACTGGTTACAGGACTGACTTTTGCGACTGGCAAGGCGCATCTGGTGCGTGCGGCGCTTGAGGCCATGGCCTGCCAGACATCCGATCTTGCACAGGCATTTGCGGCGGATTCGGCCTCCTGGGGCCGGTTGTTGATAGATGGCGGCATGAGCGCCAATAACTGGATGGCACAGGATATTGCAGATATGCTTGGCATGGTGGTGGAGCGGCCGGATAACGTCGAAACAACTGCGCTGGGAGCTGCATTGCTGGCCTCGGTAGGAGCAGGGGTTTACCCGTCCCTGCGCTCTGCTCTTGAGATTATGCAGGGCGGACACACACTATTCCGGCCACAGATGTCAGGTCAGGTCCGCGAAGAACGTCTGATACGCTGGAGCAAAGCCTTGCAGCTGGTGTGATATTATTGGGTAATCAGGTCGGATCACGTTATCATATTGCGCGGGTCAGTCTTTCGTGAATTGACGCAATCAGGGGCGGCTCTGTGTGCGTGCGTGACCGCCATGCAGAATCAAGCCGGGCAATTCGTGCATGTAGCTTCTGGGTTTCCATGATCAGATTGCGCACATGGGGCGGCAGGAGTGCCATGCTCTCCGGATCACCGGGGCGGTCTGCCTGAAAGGGGCCGGAACGAAGAAGCTGTGCTTCGCTCAGATCCCCTGAAAAATGGGCGCGATAATTCAGAAGCCAGGCCAGAATGAACATCATTCGGGTGGTGGCGCGCAGGCCTTCCGTAGCATGGGCAATCTGGATACAGGTTTCCGACGTGCAGGCTGACTTCTGTTCGCCGGGGTTGAATATCATCCGCACTTCATCGGCCAGCACAAGTGCTTCACAATAGAGTGTTTCAACAATTGGCTGGCTCAGGTTCGCAGTTTCGCCCATTCGCGCAGGGGTAACGGAACAGAAGGCTGGTTGCCAGAGGCGTGACGCCAATTTGACAGACGAAATAGGCTGCGTTCCAATTCAGGACGGAATTCTTGTTTGGATGGGCCGATCTCTGCTGCAATATTCTGAAATCAGGCAATTATATCGGGAAGAAGAGTATCCTCGATCACAGATATCTGATCGCGCAGGCGCAGTTTTCTCTTTTTCAGGCGGGCAATCTGCATCTGGTCACCCGATCCGGCTTCGGTCAGGGCTAAAATTGCTGCGTCAAGATCACGGTGTTCGATCCTCAATGTTTCAAGCCGCTTTTGCAGTTCCTGCTCGTTCACCGCGTCTGTTCTCCGAACGAATCACCCATGCCATCATCCCGCCTTCAGGGATGCAGGCTTTACCGGATTACGAACTTCTATGGGGTTCGCAAGTGCCCGTCTTTATGTTTTTATAGGTGCCAGCGATTTCACCAGCGATGCAGTGATTCGCTAAGAGGAGTATACGCATCAAGGAGTCCCAGATGGAAACGTCCCATGTCAGTGCCCTACAATCCAAACATGCCGGTATCGAGGCGCAGTTGCGCAAGGAAATGAGCCGGCCTTCCCCTGACACGGCGACACTTCGGGAACTCAAGAAGAAGAAATTGCGAATTAAGGAAGAGCTGGCGCAACAATAAAGCGTCACTCTTTCCGGCATCAGGTGTTCTGGCCCTGATGATGTTCTGGGCCTGACAGGCAAACCGCATCACCTGCATTACGAATGCTCGATGCAAATGCTCGACTTTGCAGGGGATCGGCCTACAAGCAGGGCGTGCCTGTGGACCTGCCCGTTATATCTGCCTTGCCTGCATTATTGCAGGGCCTGGATTCCCACGGATCAGCAGTTCTGATCGCACCGCCCGGTGCGGGCAAGACAACAGCAGTTGCGCCGGTATTGCTGGATCAGCCATGGTGTAATGGTCTGGTTATCATCACTTCTCCGCGCCGGGTTGCCGCCCGTGCGGCGGCTGAGCGTATGGCGCAGATGCTGGGTGAGAAAGCAGGGGAAACCATTGGCTATCTCACACGCATGGACAGCCGGCAGAGTGCGCGAACGCGTATCCTTGTCGTCACAGAGGCAATTTTTGTAAACCGGATTACCTCTGACCCCGATCTTGTCGGGGTGAGCGCGGTCCTGTTCGATGAAGCGCATGAGCGGCATCTTGATAGTGATCTTGGTCTGGCGCTGGCGCTGGAATCGCAAGCTATTGTGCGCGAAGATCTGCGCATTTGTGTCATGAGCGCAACCCTGGATGGAGCGCGATTTGCAAAGCTGCTTGGCCCGTCAACCCCGATTATAGAGAGTGAGGGCAAAGCCTGGCCACTGGAGATCAAATGGCTGGGAAGTGCGCCCGAGCAGCCGGTTCATGTCACTATGACATCGGCGATCATGCAGGCGTGGCGGGAACAGGCGGGAGATATTCTCGCATTTCTGCCCGGCGTGGGCGAGATTGAGAGAGTGCGCGAACTTGTGCAGCAGCGTTTGCCGCATACACCTGTCCTGCCCTTGCATGGCCAGATATCTCCCGCGGCACAGCGCAGCGCGATCCGGCGCGATCCCGATGGCCGGAGGCGCATTGTGCTGGCGACTTCTATCGCCGAAACTTCCCTGACGCTGGATGGTGTCTCGGTAGTGGTCGATAGCGGTCTTGCAAGACGTGCCGAATATGACCGTGCAGCAGGGACGAGCCATCTGGTGACTCATCGCGCCAGTCAGGCGTCTTCCAATCAGCGGGCAGGGCGCAGTGCAAGGCAAGGGCCGGGGGTAGCCTATCGTCTTTGGGCGGAGGCGGCGCAAGCTGGCAGGCCGGTGTTTGATCCGCCTGAAATTCTGATTGCTGATCTGGCGCCACTGGTTCTGGCGTTGGCTCAATGGGGTGAGCAGGCCCCGGCAACACTCCCCTGGCTTGATCCTCCGCCCGATGCCGCTCTTGCAGTAGCAAGGGAAGATCTGACCCAGTCCGGCCTGCTGGATGAAGCAGGGCATATCACCCGGTGGGGCCAGATCGTCGCACAAATGCCGATGGCTCCCGTGCACGGCGCAGTGACCCTGTTCGGAGCGCGGGCCGGGCAGGCGGACAAGGCGGCGCGGCTGGCCCTGCTGCTGCAGGAACGTGCTCTTGGCGGGCGTGACATTGATGTGTCGCAGCGATTGCTCAATTGGGAGAATGAAACAGGCAGTCGTGCGAGTTCAGCCACGGCACTGGCCGGGCGTTGGGCCAAAAAAGCAAGGCAACTGATCAAGGAAAACGCAGGCACTGGTCAGACCGAATCCGGTGCATGGGAAAAGCAGGCAAGATTGATTGGAGAAAACCCGGCAATTTGCCTTGTTCTTGCACGCCCTTCCATGGTGGCACGTCGTAGGGATGGGGCAGGGGAGAACTGGATAAGTGCAGGTGGCCGGGGGTTTTCGCTTGATCCGGCAAGCGCACTTGCGCGGGAAGAATGGCTTATTATTGGTGATGCACAAGGTTCTGCCAGGGGCGCACGGATAATTACGGCGGCTCCATTGAAACCCACCGAGGTGGAGCAGTGTTTTTCTGACAGGATAGTATCCCGGTCGATTCTGCGATGGAATGAAGCGGAAAATCGCCTTGAGGCGCGTCTGGAGCGGCGACTTGGGGCGATTACTCTGGCGAGCGGGCCAGACCCTGAGCCTGAGCCGCAACTCATTGTGGATAAACTTATGGATAAGGCTGTGGGCAATCTGGGGGAAATTATTCCACCAGACATTCTGGCTCGTGGTGCATTTGCGGGTATGGAGGCCTTGTCTCTGCCGGAATTGGGTAATTCCGCGACCTTGTGGCTTGCTCCCTTGCTGGAAGGGCGGCGCGATCTTCAGCTTGATCGCAGCGCGGTGACAGACTCAATATTATCCCTGCTGGACTGGAATGCGCGTCAGCAGCTTGACATCAAGGCGCCGCGCACTTTTGCAACTCCTGCCGGAACCACGCACCGGATCGATTATTCAGGTGATGATGCTCCGTCTGTCGCGGTGCGTGTGCAGGCATTGTTCGGGCTGGATACTCATCCGATGGCTGGAAATGTGCCCCTGCTACTCAAATTGACGAGTCCCGCAGCCCGCCCGATCCAGTCAACACGCGATCTGCCCGGTTTCTGGCGGGGAAGCTGGCTTGATGTGCGCAAGGATATGAAGGG
>JBKEEC010000080.1:0-4107 GCA_047975785.1 Sphingomonadaceae bacterium
CAGCCCAACGGCCTGTTCTTCGGCATCGGTAAAGGAATTCACCCGATGGCCGGCAACGACCGGCTTACCATCCGCCCGCACTGCGCCGATCAGACCCGCAGGACCGTGGCAGACCGCACCGATCACGCCGCCCTGATCATAAATCTTGCCAACCAGATTGTTCAGCGCCTTGCTTTGGGCGAAATCGAACATGGTGCCATGCCCGCCCGGCAGGAACAGCGCGTCGAAATCGGCGGCGTTCACCACATCGACCGCCGGGGTATTCTGCAGCTTTGCCATTGCCGCCGCATCGTCGAAAAAGCGCTGAACAGGTGCGGGACGCTCGGCAGCGTTTGCCTTGACGCTGGACGGATCATAGGCGGGCTGGCCGCCCTGAATCGAGGCAATCGAGACTTCATGTCCTGCGTCGATCAATGCCCAATATGGTGTCGCCATTTCGTCGAAATAAAATCCGGTTTCTTTCCCGCTATTACCAATTTCTGTATGTGATGTCAGGATGATAAGAACCTCAGCCATAACGATAACTCCTTAAGTTTGCTGGGACGGTTATCGCACGGCCCATATCTAGGGAATAATCGGAAAGGCCAATTATACATATTGCAAGACCAGTTCCATTAACAAGTTCCGTCGGCAAAGGCATCGGTCAGGCGGGCGCGTAGCCACCGTTGCGACGGGTCATTGTTGGCAACCGAGGACCAGACCATTCGATTTGTTACAGGCGGAATCTCTACAGGGCAGGAATCAATAGCCAATTGGCCGAATTTGGCTAAGTATCCGGCAATAAAATCCGGCACCGTAGCAATCAGATCGCTTCCCGGCAATGTCGCAAGCAGAAGCGAGAAATTCGACACGCCTAGGACCAGTCGGCGTTTTTTACCCAGTGCTTTCAACCCCTCGTCCACGAAGCCGTCAAGATTTCCTTTCGGCGAGACGATCACATGCGGGCGATCACAAAAATCAGCAATCGACGAAATCGCAGGTTGATTAGCATCACGCAGAACAACCCATTCAGAACGCAGAACAACCCGGGCCTTGGCCGTGGCCGGCAGGTTGTCGCGCAAATATCCGATCGCGGTGGTGATTTCACCCGAGGTTAGCATGCTAGGCAAGCTCCGATAATCGCCGACCCGAACAATCAGATCACATTTGGGGGCCTGCCTGCGTAAAACAGGCGTCAGCTGCGGTAGAAGAGCATAAGCCACAGCATCAGTGCATCCAATGCGAAATTCCCGGCTATCGGTGTTCGGATCAAATACGGTCGATGCACCAACTGCAGTCGACAGCGCTTCGATATGAGGTTTGAGTTTCTGGACAAGATCCAACGCCCTCGCCGTGGGCTCAAAGTTGCGACCGCTTCGCACAAGAAGCTCATCATCAAATATTTCACGCAACCGACCCAGCATGCCTGAAACCGTTGACTGTGCCAGATGAAGCCGGTGGGCAGCCGCAATGGTGCTTTGTTCTTCGATGACAACGACGAGGACCGAGAGCAGATTAAGGTCAAGATGCCCAAGACTTGTACGGCTGAATGACATACGGATCACCCAATTTCGCTGAGCTTAATGTTAACAAATGGCAGACCAAGCGCAAGTCGCATTGGGTGGCGAGCAATGCACCTTACATCGGACAAGACAAGGCAAATGCCCATGGAAACCACACGGACACCCAGTAAGTTCAAACTCCCTGCAAGGTATTATTGTTAATCATACACAGGTTTTCAGTTGCGGATACCTGAACCGTGCACCGTCGATATCCGTCAAGCTCCGCATAGGAATGCCGTGATCCTGAGCGAAGTGGCGGTCTTCGACTCCATGATAGCCCCAGCCCGCCCAAACGATCTCAAGCGGCAAGCGGGCGGCATCTGCCACGTTCTCAATGCTATCATCTACAAAGATCAGATTTTCGCGCCGGGCAACCGGATCCATCTCCAACCACTGCCCTAGAACAGCGAACTTGTCATGGCATGAACCCACATAGCGCGAGACTCGCCGTTCCAGTCCATGATGACGAAGGATCGCTCGGATAGAGGCCTCATCTTTTGCCGACAAGATCGCGATCTCATGCTCTGTATTTAGGATCAGTCTGGCAACCTCGGCATGGACCCGGTGCAATCCAATCCACAGGTCATATTGCGTATCGCGCCATGTCCCGCGCACCTCTTCAGCGATGGCCGCCTGATCCGCACGCTGCGTGGCAGGCATTGCCTCGCGCACCGTCTGGAATGTCGCACGGTCGACGATCGTAGCTTGGTCATCAAGCGCATTGGCCACCATGAAATCGTCCAGCGTCCGGCTGTAAGCACGCACCTGTCGGAATATATCAATGAAATCACTTGGAATCTCATTCGCAGCATCTGGGAGTCGGGGCGCATTTGCCCCCCGGTCCAAGCGCGCAGCATACCAAGTCACAGCCGCACATTCCAAGAGAGCGTCGGCCACCACCCCATCGAAATCAAGCACTAACACGGTGCCGCTCCAGCTTGCTGGCGCCGTCTAGTGCCTCTACGGTTTCAAAGACCTTACGCATGAACTTGCCGACATAGGCATAGTAGGAACAGGTGATGATGTTTCCATCCACGACGACATCACTATCAATGACATTGGCACCCGCATTGATTACGTCGTCACGCAGCCCGATATAGGCACAAGCCGTCTTGCCACGCAGAACCCCTGCGCTGACCATGATCCAAGGACCGTGGCAAAGCCCTGCGACCACCTTGCCGGCCGCATCCATGCCACGAACGAAGTTCAACACAGCCTTGTCCTGCCGTACCCGGTCTGGAGCTTCATGGCCCCCGGTCAGGATCACCGCATCGAACTCTGCGACATCAAGGTCCTCATAGGACACAAGCGGCTGCGCCGTCTTGTCCATTGGCAGCGGCACACCGTATTTCCCAAAGGTCTCACGCCCGCCCTTGGTGGCCAGGGCAACATCCCAACCTTCTTCAATCAGGCGGTAGTAGGTGTAGATGACGTCATGATCTTGGAAACCCTGACCGGTGATGATGGCTACTTTTTTGGTCATATCTTTTTTCCTCTGAAAATTTGGTTATTCAATTAGCGATGCTGTCCACGCACAGATACTGCGCGGCCGTGTCGATCTTATCTGTGGTAATCGTCTCAGGTGTCAAAATGCTGATATCATCGGAAATGACGCCGTCGATATTTAGTTTGATCGCGGCCCTCCCTACCGAGTTAGGCCGATAGAACAACTCCATTCCTGTATGGACAGCAAAGCGAAAGGTCTCGCAGGGAGAAATGGTGCTGATACTTGCATTCGGCGGGCTGGACAGAGACTTGCGACCATGTGGCAACGGTTTGCCATCCGGCTCATATGACTTGCCCGCCCGATCATAGTTGTCAGCCATGCGCACAAGGTCGAACTTGTTACGCGGCGTCTCAATCTCAAGCAGCATCAGCGGCTCTGAGCCCTCATCCGCGCCTGTCGCATGAAAGGCACCCCGGCCAATGCGCAGGATTGTGCCTGGGGATACCGGGATATCCTCCCGTGTTGAGCGACTGAAACCGGTTCCTGACAGACAGATCAGATAGGTCGTTTTTCGCGGGTGCGCATGAAGAGAGGTCGAGCAGCCGGGCATTATCTGCAGATGCCAGATATCCAGAAAATCATCGACATAGGCGCTGTATTCATATCCCCATGGTTTTTCGATCAAACCGTTAAGATAAGGTTCGTTTGCTTCATTTCCGATGCGAACACCTTTACTCAGCAAGTCACCAAGCATCGTCGTATCTTTCGAACAAGGATCGAGCCGTATTTCTTTCGCAGGCAGGATCAGCGAGCTGCCTGATGTATCCATCTAAAAATCCTTATCATCGTTAGAGAACCCCTGTGATTTTGATGCATTTCTCAAAAAAATATCCTGACAAGGGGGGCAGCAACTTCATATGGAAGCACTAACTAATCAACTTTCCGCAATGCAGCAAATCGTACAAACCGATAATTGAAATCGCCTGATACGTTATTTGTTATCGCAGTTGTCCGCTCAAGAACGAGCCCGTTTCACAAATATTCTCTTACGTCAGGGTCCAGTATCGTAGAGTCCTCAACAGCGCAGATGGAAACCAAAGAACGCAACCTTCTGTTTCC
>JBKEEC010000081.1:0-20147 GCA_047975785.1 Sphingomonadaceae bacterium
GACAAATTGCAATTGAGGGCTGCCTGCAAAGGCGGCCCTTTTTGGTGGCTGGCCCTTATTGTTGGTTGGCCGTGTTTCTTGACCGGCCGCAAAGTTTGTTCAGGCAACACCCCCTATACTTGACAGATATGGGCTGATTCAGATGACAGATTCCTGATATTGTGAATGTGGTTGCTTTTGCAGCCATCGCACAATGTATGTGTATCTGTCTGCATCGATCAGGCCAGAAGGCATTTTCAGAAAAAGGCGATAGACTTTTGCGGTCTGGAAAATACGGTAAAACAAGAAAATATAGTATTACAACTCATTCAATACCTAGAGTGTGATGACAAAAAGTGGGCACCGGTTTTTGTCAAAAAATCACACGACAACAAAAGTATAAAGAGCGGGATGTGATTCTGTCATATGTCATCCCGCTCTAAGCCCAATACTCAGTAACAATACTACCAATACTATAGTGCATTGTTCAAGCAGAAGGAGACCTCGAAATGTCAAACACCCCGCACGAGCTCGCCGATGAGTTTCCCAACGATCAGGATATCCTCCACAAGCTGAAACTGGAAAATGCGCATTTCGTTACCCTGTCTGACCGTTACCATGAAGTGAACGACGAAATTCACCGGATCGAGGCAGAGGTTGAACCAACCAGTGATGAATATGCCGAGCAGCTCAAGCGCAAGAGGCTTGGTCTGATAGATGAAATCAGCACTATGGTAAGTGAAGCGCGCAACGGCAATTGAATATCCCGACCTGAATAATCAGTGCTCGCATATGGTCAGAACTGGTCGGCGGCATCCATTACTCTGGTCAACCTTTTGGGGGCAACGGCGCGCCAGCTTCGCTCCAGCCATTGGCTGACATGCCCCCAATCAACATCAGGGCGGTTGAGGATCAGCCCTATCCAGCCACTTGCGCCATAATAGGCGGGCTTGAAGTAGATTTCGGGGGATTGCTCTACAAGGCTCGCCAGTTCATCCTGGCTATCTGTCTTGACGAGCACGGCAATATGCGGCTCTCCATGATGCCGATCACTGAGATAGGCAAAAAACTTGCCGCTTTTTCCGCCGGTTCTCCAGCCGGGTTGACCGTGGCTGTCTTTCTTCCCGGTTTCGGGCAAGGCAGAAGCCAGCTGGTCAATCCTGCTCTCTATCCAGTCCGCACGGTAAGGCCTGCTGACCAGTTCGGACAGGCAGCGCGCATAAAGCTGGTGTTCTGCGATCAACACTCTGGCCGCCAGTGTGCTTTCTGTATCACCGGGTAAAATCGCAACCGGAATCTGGCCAAGAAGCGGACCATCATCCAGTTCGGCAGTGACAATATGGACGCTGCATCCGGCATGGCTGTCGCCAGCCTCCAGCGCCTTTTGATGCGTGTGCAGCCCTTTGTATTTTGGCAGCAATGACGGATGGATATTGACAATCCGGCCATTCCAGCCCTGCACAAATTCGCGACCTATCACTCTCATATATCCGGCCAGAGCAATATATTCGGCCCCATGCGCACGGATTTCGACGTCCATCGCCCGGTCATGATCTTCGCGATTCTTGCCCTTGTGCGAGATTGCAAAAGTTGCGATCCCCGCAGCTCTGGCGAAAGCCAACCCACCCGCGTCAGGATCATTGCTGCCAACACAGACTATTTCAAACCCGCTTCCGGGCAATTGGCTGGCATAATACAACGCAGCCATATTGGTGCCGCTTCCTGAAATCAGGACAGCAACCCTGACAGGCGGAGGACTATGCTCAGACAATATGAGATGCTTCCCATGCCTGCGGTGACATCCAAACAGATTCACCGCCACGAACACTTGCGCCCCGGTCGCCTGTTACAATTTGGCCGATAGTATACACCTTCTCGCCAGCCTGTGTCAGTTGCGCGCACACGGATTCGGCCAGTTCAGGCCGGACGAGTGCCACCATCCCTATACCGCAATTGAAAGTCCGGGCCATTTCTGCAGGGGTAATATTCCCTTCCTTTTGCAGAAAAGCCATAATCTCCGGCTGCGGCCAGGCCTGGGCATCCAGTATTGCGTGAGCATCTTCAGGCAAAACACGGGGGATATTTTCCAGAAGCCCGCCTCCGGTGATATGGGCAAGAGCATCGATCTGGCCCTGCCGAACCAGCGGCAGCAGACTTTTGACATAAATCCGTGTCGGCTCAATCAGCCTGTCAATCAGGCTACGGCCTGCATCAAATGGCGCCGGCCCTTCCATGTCCCAGCCCTTGTCTGCTGCAAGTCGGCGGACAAGGGAATATCCGTTCGAGTGTATACCCGAACTGGCCAGCCCCAGCACAATATGCCCCGGCGCGACCTTCTCGCCTGTTAATTGTTCGCCACGCTCTACAGCTCCCACACTGAATCCGGCCAGATCATAATCTCCGGCAGCATACATACCCGGCATTTCCGCCGTTTCGCCGCCAATCAGTGCGCAGCCTGCCGAGACGCAGCCATCTGCAATTCCGGCAATAACCCGTTCGGCAATGCCGTTATCCAATGCGCCGGTAGCGAAATAATCAAGAAAGAACAAAGGCTCCGCACCCTGCACGATCAGGTCGTTTACACACATGGCCACCAGATCAATCCCGACACTGTCATGCCGGTCATAATCGATCGCGAGTTTCAGTTTTGTTCCCACACCATCATTGGCGGCCACCAGCAACGGGTCTGAATACCCCGCGGCCTTAGGGTCAAAAAAGCCTCCAAAACCGCCAATATCCGCATCTGCTCCGGCGCGGCGCGTCGCCTTCACCAGCGGACCTATGGATTTGACAAGAGCATTACCTGCAGCAATGGAAACACCGGCTTGTGCATAGCTGTAGGATTCAGGCGATGAGGAGTCGGGACTGCGATCATTTTGCGTCATATGTGCTCCATTACGCTTTCGGGCTTGGATTTCCACTTATCTTTCGGCAAAAGGCAGTCAGTTTTCCCCGATGGTTATTTTACAGACCTTGCCTCGCTCCTTTCGCCTATCGCCTCCCGCTCTGTCAGCCGGTGCCATTCTGCTCATCATCCTGCTGCTGGTCGCTGCACGGGCATTGTTTGCCCAGGTGGATGGCGACCGCGGAATTGCGCCGGTTATGGCCAGCACAGATATTGAGGTCGGCGGGATTGAAGTTGATGTGCGTGGAGACAATGCGCAGGACGCGAGGAAAAAAGGCTGGATAGAGGCCCAGCGTCAGGCATGGGCCAAACTTGGCGGACCAGCATTGCCCGACTCCCGTATTGATTCGATTGTTTCATCGATTGTGATTGAACGGGAACAGATCGGCCCCCGTCGTTATATCGCCCGGCTAGGCGTTATTTTTGACCGTGGACGGGCAGGCGCACTGCTCGGCAGCCTCGGATCGAGAAAAAGATCCGCCCCGATGCTGCTACTTCCGGTCACCATTACCGGCGGCAGTGCGCTCATGTATGAAAACCGCAATCCGTGGCAGCACGCCTGGGCAGAATATCAATCCGGCGCCAGCCAGATTGATTACATCCGCCCGACAGGTGCCGGGGGTGATTCCCTCCTGCTCACCTATGGCCAGACGGGCCGAAGGAGCCGGACCTGGTGGCGCAATGTGCTTGATCAGTACGGCGCAACAGATGTTATCGTTCCAATTGCCAACCTGACCTATCGCTGGCCCGGCGGCCCTGTGGACGGGACATTTACTGCACGTTACGGGCCGGATAACCGCTATCTGGACAGCTTTACCCTTACCGCAAAAAGTCCGGACGACCTTCCCCGTATGATGGCCGAAGCAGTGCTGCGTTTTGATGGCATTTTCTCTGATGCGCTCAATTCGGGTTTGCTCCGGCCAGATCCCAGCCTCAATCTGGGCGCAGGCCAGACAGATCCCGCCATCCAGAGGTTGCTGGAAGTAGGGCGATTGATAGAGGCGCAGGAGCGTGCAAAAGCAGCGCAGGCGGCAGCTCCCCGGACACCGGGAGAAGCCAACGTAACTGCCCCCCCGACTCCAGCCCCAACGGCTACCGCTGTAGTCAGCAGCTTTGCTGTCTATTTTGCCAGCCCTGATGGCGGCACGGTTGATGCAACCCTGTCAGCAGTGCGCGCGACATCGGGTGTGCGCGGGGCCGCCACGACCAGTATCGCTATTGGTGGAACGTCCGTAATGTCCGTATCCTATGGTGGTTCGCTTGAGGAACTGGCAGCCGACCTGCGTGCACGAGGGTTCCGTGTCACCCAGGGTAATAACGCACTTTCTATTGCCCGGTAGAGCCATTGCCCGATAAGGTGTGGTTGTGTCCCAGATTGCGCTCCCATTTTCGCATCAGAGCGAGGCTGATCCATCCCATATTGTCATTGGCAATGCCAATGCGGATATTATTGAATCGCTACGTCAGTCTGATCGCTGGCCATACAGAACAGCCGTTCTTTCAGGACCGGCCCGGTCCGGGAAAAGCCTGTTTGGACGCTGGTTTTCCCGTCAGGGCATCGGAGAGGTAATCGATAATGCAAGCCAGATTGACGAGACAGACCTTTTCCATCGCTGGAATCGTGTTCAGGAGCAGGAACGCCCGCTACTACTGATCAATAACCAGAGCCTCTGGGATATACGGCTGCCAGATTTACGTTCGCGTCTAGGAGCAGCTCTTCATCTGGAAATCGATTATCCGGATGATGAGATGGCGGCTGCATTGCTGGAAAGCCATGCAATGAGGCGGGGTATTATGCTGGGCGAATCTGCATCGGCTTATCTTCTGCCACGAATGGAACGATCCTTCTCGGCTATTGAACGGGTTGTTTCAGCAATTGACCGTCTGACACTCGAACGCAAGCAGGCGCCAACCCTGTCTATCTGGCGTGACGCATTGGAGTCTGTGCAAGGCCCCGAACAGGGACGCTTGCTTTAATGCGCAATTGATGGGATTATT
Source organism: Sphingomonadaceae bacterium (assembly GCA_047975785.1). Classification (GTDB taxonomy): domain Bacteria; phylum Pseudomonadota; class Alphaproteobacteria; order Sphingomonadales; family Sphingomonadaceae; genus JACXVD01. The sequence goes on from JBKEEC010000081.1 coordinate 4,883, forward strand.
AAGCAATGTTTGCCCGATTGACCCGTTATCTGGACTCTGTTCGTGCCCGTGACCCTGCGCCGCGCTCACGCTGGGAAATATTGCTTTATCCGGGCCTGTGGGCACTATTCTATCACCGGATCGCACATTGGCTGTTTCAGCGGCAGTGGTATTTTTGTGCCAGGGCAATCAATCACTGGAGCCGCTGGCTGACAGCAATTGACATTCACCCCGGCGCAAAAATCGGCAGAAATTTCTTTATTGACCATGGCTTTACTGTCATCGGAGAAACAGCCGAAATTGGCGATAATGTTACCATTTACCAATGCGTTACCCTGGGTGGAACCAACCCTGCCAATGGGGAGGCTGGTAAACGACACCCTACCTTGCAGGACCATGCAATTATCGGGTCTGGTGCACAGATTATCGGCCCTATCACGATTGGGGAGCGTGCACGTATCGGTGCCAATGCCGTCGTGACTGAGGATGTTCCGTCAGGTGCCACCATGGTCGGGATGAAAGCGCGGTCCACCCTGGTTCCGGTGGAAACATGGCTGCGGGAATTTATCCCCTATGGCACACCATGCGATGAGCCGTGCGAGCCGGATAACCGGCAGATAGAGGAATTGAAGACACAAATTGCACTTCTTCGCAGCGAAATTGAGCATATTAAACACTCGTCATCTCCGGCAGTCTTGCCGCGATCCGGAACAGAGAGTTGATGCGCAACCTGCCAGAAGGCATAAATGACGGGAAAATCCTGCCATTCCCTCATCGTGTAGCCAATCAGATCGGGTTTACCCGTGATGAATTGCAGCGGATACTGGATTTGTATGGTCGCATGGTCGCTGCCGGACAGTGGCGCGACTATGCAATGGATTTTACCCGCGACGCCGCTGTTTTTGCTGCCTTTGTCCGCACCGCTGACAGACCTCAGGCACAGATAGAAAAACGCCCTGCCTTGCGCAATCGTCAGGGCATGTGGATTGTTCTGGGAGAACATGCCCAGGTGCTCAAACGCGGGCATGAGCTTGCAGGGGTGCTTGCACCTCTTGAACGTCGACTGCTCAAGACGGTCGAACTCTGACAACAGACAACTGGATGGATAAATGAACGGGCTGCCGGATACTGATAGCTTTGGCAAAACAGAAAAAATACCTGTGCCGGATGATGTGCAAAATGCCATCCGCACCCTTATTCGCTGGGCCGGAGATGACCCGGAGCGGGAAGGGCTGCTGGATACACCCGCCCGCGTAGCCCGCGCATGGAAGGAATATTGTCAGGGCTATTATGAAGACCCCTCTATCCATCTGGCACGCCAGTTCGAAGAGGTGGGCGGATATGATGAAATTGTCCTGCTCAAGGATATCCCCTTCCAGTCACATTGCGAGCACCATATGGCGCCCATCACCGGAAAGGCCTCAATCGCCTATCTGCCGCGCGATTCCGTTGTAGGCATCTCCAAGCTGGCCAGAGTTTTGCACGGCTATGCCCGTCGGCTGCAAATACAGGAGCGGCTGACTGCAGAAGTGGCCCAGTGTATCTGGGATAATCTTAATCCGCAGGGCGTAGCTGTTGTTATAGAGGCCCAGCATGGCTGCATGACCGGGCGCGGTGTGCGCACACCAGGCGTAGGGATGATTACAAGCCGCCTGCTCGGAACCTTTCTGAAAGATTCACGAAGCCGTAAGGAAGTCCTGAGCCTGATGGGGTATTAACCGGCCGGACGGGTCAGACCGCTACGGGATAAGTGATGGACAGCACTTCCCATTCCACTGCACCACCGGGCAGTTTTACAGTTCGCAATTCCCCCACCTGTGCACCGCGCAAGGCTCTGGCCATCGGGCTGGACCATCCGATCCGGCCGTTTGATGCATCCTGTTCATCATCACCCACCAGTGTCACGCATTTTCGCCTGTCATTCTCATCTGCTATAGTCACACATGCCCCAAAAAAGCAGCGGCTCGTGTCGGGCTGACCGGATGGATCAATGACACGTGCGGATTTCATCCGGCGTGAAAGACGGGAAAGCTCGCGGTCGATTTCGCGCATCCGCTTCCGACCATAGAGATAGTCTCCATTCTCGCTGCGGTCCCCATTACCGGCCGCCCAGCTTACAATTTCGACAATTTCAGGTCGCTCCACCCCAAGCAAATGATCATAGCGTTTCTTTAGCGCGGCATATCCTGCTGGCGTAATCGGATTGTTCTTTTGTTGCACTGAAACAAACTATCGCAAAAATTCATTCACCGTGCGCGACCGGCGGAATTCGCCCTTGTCCGGATAGAGTGTTTCATAAACCACCGCATTTTCAAGCACTCGCTGGACGTAATTTTTGGTTTCATAGATCGGAATTCGCTCCACCCATGTCACCCAGTCAATCCCTCCGCGGCGCGGATCACCATTGGCAGCCAGCCATTTGTTCACATTGCCCGGTCCGGCATTATAGGCTGCAACGGCAAGCGGGTAACTCCCGCCATAATAGTCCATCATGCGCGAAAAATACCCGTCACCCAGACGCATATTATAGCTGGGAGAATTGATCAGATCCGCACTGAGATAGCGCATACCGAACTTGCCTGCCTGTTCGCGCGCTGTGCCAGGCATAAGCTGCATCAGACCTCGTGCACCAGCATGGCTGATAGCATTTTGCGCAAACTGGCTTTCCTGCCGTGCAATGGCATGAACCATGGTCCAGTTTGTTCCGGGCGGGTTAGGCAGGGTTGGGTAGCCCGCACTGGTAAAGCCCTTGTGCCCGTCCTCTTCGGCAGAACCGGACAGGATCACCGCCAGATCACGCCTGCCAATGTCCCGCGCCAGATCAGACACGAGAACATGCTCGGCCTCGGTCGTAGCCCGGTCCGCAATGGTGTTGTAAAACTGGATGCCGACTTTCCACGGCGCATTACGCGCTACCTCGCGCACCGCCAAAACCAGCGCATCATCATTAAAAGCGGCCCGTTCAGCCCGGCTCGGTTCGGAATGAGGCGTATCGGACAAATCCGGCATTGGCCGATTCATCGCTTGCATGGCCAGCATACCGTAAAATCTGTCAGGATAGGTGGCAGCCATTTCATAATATTTTTTTGCATCCGCCTGATTTCCGGCCATGCTGGCAGCCTTGCCCGCCCAGTAAAACCCTTTGGACCGTGTTTGCGGCGTGCGGGCCGCAGCGCCATAACGATAGAACAGAGGGGCAGCTTCGGCACCATTGCCCAATGTCCACAATGCTTTTGTGCCTCCCAGCCACATCAGCGAGGTGTAATCATCCCGTGTCCGGTAGGACAATGTGCGAATATCTGTGTCAGGCGGAAACAGATCATCCACTTTTGATGCAATCTGGACTGCCTGCTGCGATCCGCCCGAACGGGCCACGCGCAGCATTTCCGTTACCAGATCTTCTGAATCACGGGGAAGGGAAGCAAAGGATGGACGATTCGATAAAAGCTGGATCGAACGGTAATTCTGGCCGGTATTGGCGTAATAGCGGGTCAGATTCCAGATATAGCCAGGATCTTGCGCCGCTGAGCCGGGAACAGATATTCCGGACGATGCGGGGTCTGCCCTGCGCAGCATGGAAAGCCGCGCGAGATACACACTTTGTTTGTCAGGCGAGGTGTTGACGATTTGTCGGGAAGCCATATCCGCTTCCCCCTGCCACAGCAGCGCATCCATCCGGGCATCCTGATCATCCCGGCTCATCTGGCTGCTATAGGCGTTGGAAATATAGGCTTCTGCCGGAGTGCTCATTTTTCCGCCTCGCCATGCCTGCCGCGCAACATCGCGCGCTTCAGATCGACCCATAGTGGCAAGTGCCAGAGCATATCGCGCCCTTGCCGGATTGGTGAGCGGGGGCTGGGCATCAAAATAGGTAACCAGCCTTTCCGGACTGACAGATTGCCGTTCCAGCGCATTTTCCGCATAACGGCGAATCCTGTCTTCCTGCGGAAAGCCGGGATAGGTAATCAGAAAACTTGCGTAATCATCAAAACCCATCTGGCTGTTTGAACTCAGGGTTTCCCATCTACGCACCACTTCGGACATACGCCCCGGAGCCTGTGCAACCAGAGAGGCGCGAGCCTGATCCCATTCATGCGGCTGCTGTGCATGGGCGGGCACACCAAAAGTCAGTGCCGGAATACCAAAAAGTGCGATAAAAGCTGTCGAGATACGGTCCATGCTGGACATGATGGGCAAAGGCTCCTTATCAGGCGCTGAATGAAATTCCTGACAGCGCATCAATAGCTGGGCATCAATAGCTGACTTTTGTGCGACATATAGGGTGAAAGGCAAGGGTATAAACAATGTTTTCCGGCTCCATTCCCGCTCTGGTGACACCTTTTCGCGATGGATCGTTTGATGAAGCCGCGTTCCGCCGGCTTGTAGACTGGCAAATTGATAATGGTTCCATGGCTTTGGTTCCGTGCGGCACAACAGGGGAGGCCTCGACACTCTCCAATGCCGAACATCACCGGGTGATTGAGGTTTGTATCGAACAGGCAGCCGGACGCGTCCCGATTATCGCCGGATGTGGCAGTAACGACACCATGAATGCCATGGTTCACATGACTTTTTCAAAAAAGGCCGGTGCCGCTGCGGCTCTTTGCGTTGCCCCTTACTACAACCGCCCCGGTCAGGAAGGCCTGCTCGCACATTTTGGCTATCTGGCAGAACATTGCGACTTGCCAATCGTGCTTTATAATGTTCCGGGCCGGACCGTTACGGACCTGTTGCCCGAAACCGTATGCGAGCTGGCAAAGCGTTACCCGGACAATATCGTGGCGATCAAGGATGCCAGTGGCGACCTGTCACGTGTGACCGATCATCGCATGGGGATTGGCAAGAATTTCTGCCAGCTTTCAGGGGATGATGAGCTTGCCCTTCCGGCCAATGCTGCCGGCTCTGTCGGGTGTATATCGGTCACGGCCAATGTCGCCCCGGCCCTGTGCGCCGAATTCCAGCAGGCTTGCGCCGATAATGATCTGGTCAAGGCACGCGAATTGAATGACCGACTGTATCCCCTGCATTACGCCATGTTTGAAGATGCCAGTCCGGGGCCGGTAAAATATGCACTGAGCCGGGTGCTGGATGGCTTTACGGATGAAGTCCGCCTTCCTCTGACTCCTTGCAATGATAAAGCGCGCAAGGCCGTGGACCTTGCGCTTGAACATGCCGGTCTGGTCTGACCGGCAAGAAAGACAGGTCAGATAACTTCATCCTCATCCAGCATGGGCGAGGGCGCAAATGGCGCTTCGCCCACATCAATAGCATCGGTCATCGTCTCGACCTGCTCGCTGGCATGTTCCAGATCAGAGGTGCGCGCAATATGAAACAGCGCATCGCCCTGATTCACGACCGGCAGGGTTGCATGTCCTATAATGATACCCTTGATCGGGCTTTCAACGTCAATCGGATCTTCCCCGAACAGCCCGCCGACTGTTGCCAGTAAATCGCCTTTCTCAACAACATCCCCCGATTGAAGGAGACGCTGCGACACTCCGCCACGCGGTGCCCGAACCCACATGCTGGAATTTGTCCGCACCGGATCGGGTGCTTCCGGCCATTCAGGGCTGGCGTCAATCATCCCGATTTTGGCCAGAACGCGCAACACACCAATTACCCCTGCCTCGATCGAAACGCGGTCAAATCGCAAGGCCTCCCCGGTTTCCATCAGCAACATATCAACGCCGCGCTCTTTGGCCAGCGCCCTCATCGAGCCTTCTCTCAGCGGGCTTTCAATCACCACGGGGGCGCCAAAAACCAGCGCGAGGTCAAGCAGTTCAGGAATGTCCTGCGCGATGCGGATCTGGGGCAAATTATAACGGTGGATAGCCGCCGAGTGAATATCAATCCCCAGAGAGCAGCGATCAATCACTTCTGTCATGAAGCAATGGGCAAGCTGACCTGCGAGCGAACCTTTCACATTGCCGGGAAAAGAGCGATTGAGGTCTCTCCTGTCTGGCAGATAGCGACTGTGCTGGAGAAAACCGTAGAAATTCACTGCAGGCGCAAAAATGATTGTGCCCCGCAATTGAGTCGGATCAAGCACTTGCAAAAGACGCAGGATAATGGCCGTTCCAACAATTTCATCACCATGAATTGCCGCGGAGATAAATATGGTCGGCCCTTTTTCAGCGCCATGGAAAATCCGCAATGCCAGCGTTGCAGGCAATCCGATAGCCAGTTCGCTCATCGGAATTGAAACATCGCCTGCATTGCCCGGAGCAATGACACTGCCTGCTATAGAAAACGAATCGTGCCCGGCCACTTTCAACCCCTGATGTGAAACCGGCATCTCGGCCTCAATTTTATATTGAAGGCAAGTGAAATCTTGGGGTTTTCGTGCGCCCTGCAAATCCCTACATGGTGGCACTCTATGGTTCGACCCAAACACTCCACCTTCGACAAGCAGAAAATCGCCTCGGAAAACCGCCGGGCGCGGTTTGACTACCATATTGATGAAACATTCGAAGCCGGCATCCAGTTGCAAGGAACCGAGGTCAAGGCCTTGCGGGCAGGGGAAGGCACACTTTCAGATAGTTATGCCGAAATTCGCGGGGGCGAAGTCTGGCTCGTCAATGCCAACATCCCTGAATTCAGCCATGGCAATCGCTTCAACCATGAGCCAAAACGTCCTCGCAAATTATTGCTCAATGTCCGCGAAATCAGCAAGCTGACCGGCGCGGTAGAGCGCAAGGGCATGACTCTGGTTCCGCTCTCGATTTATTTTAACGGGCGGGGCAAGGCCAAGGTGGAACTGGCTCTGGCAAAGGGAAAGCAGGCTCATGACAAGCGCGCCAGCATCAAGGATCGGGACTGGAAGCGGGACAAGGCCCGCCTGATGCGCGAAAAAGGTTGATACCAGTGGAATATTTTTCGTGGTTAACCTCACTGATAAGTCTTGTGGGGTAAGGACATAACCTCAATGATCATGAAACTATCGAATGAATGCTGCAACGCACCGATGCGTCCTTGCGCCTTGCCCCTCAGTGGCGCATGGAATGTTCGGCGCCACCCTGCGTTACACAGGCACATCTGAATGACCGACTTTCGTTCCAAGACTTTTCTGGCGGACTGGCTGCGCAAATATATGCCCACGCGCGAAGAAATGGCACGGAACAAATACCTTGCCCCTATCGCACATCGTTTTCTCAGCCCTGAATTATGGCGTTTTACACGTCGTTCGGTTCCTCGCGGTGTGGCCTTGGGCCTGTTTGCCGGATTCATTATTCCTTTTGGGCAGATTTTTCTTGCTGCCTTTATGGCCTTGCCAGCACGGGCCAATGTGCCGCTGGCAGCTCTTGTGACCTTTATCACCAATCCGTTTACCTTGCCTTTCTGGCTAGTTGCGGCAAACCGGGTAGGCGCGGTCGTGCTCAAGGTTGATGCCGCTACGGGCGGCGCGGCCCAGGCAGAAATAGAAAGCGGCCCCTGGAAAAGCTATGGCTGGTTTCTGGAAACCGCCGGAGTCACCGCATTTGGCTTTGTGGTGATGGCCCTTGTCGCTTCAGCCGTCGGCTATCTTGTCTCAGGCGTCGTGTGGCGTATCATGGTCGCCCGCAAACGGGAGAAGCGATTGCGCAAACGTGCTGCTGAACGAATACAGCATGAGGCCGAGGTCAGGGAGGCATGAACACCAAACTGGCAGAAAACAGCACGGCGCGCACCGTGCCGCTCTGGCTTTTGCTTGGTGTTGCCCTGATTGTCAGTGGCGGCCTGTTCTGGCTGGCAACACAGAGCATACCCGCCCTTGCGGCCTATTCCGGCGGGCTGGCAGTCATTGCTGCCATGGCTTTTGCGGCAACCCGGCCGGCTCCTTCCCCATCTGCAGAGAGCTTTTCCGCGCCAGACTGGTCAGTGACAGTGGAGGCCATAGATCAGGCCGATGCCGGTATCGCCATCACAGACCGCGCGAACAGGCTTGTCTGCGCCAATGAAAATTACACTCGCTGGTTCGGAGCCATACATGCACCGCCCCAGATCGCGTTTGAGAGAAGCTCGCTGGAGGCGATAAGCAAGGCGATGCGCGAGGCATGGCGTGATACACATGCAAGCATTCCGCGCATATCCATGCAGGCAAGTGACAGCCACTGGCGCGTTTCTGTGTCAAGGGCGGGCCGGGGCGATGATTACCTTGTCTGGCGGTTTCATGAAATCAGACCGGAAGATCCTGGAGCAGGGCTTTATGCGATGCTGGGCGGAGGCTTTGGCAATCTGTTGTCACAAGCAGGAATAGAGGCAGCAATTGTTGGCCCTGATGGCATTATACTGACGGCCAGTTCTGGCTTTGCATCACGCGCAGCCGGAGACGGTGAAGCAACCATGGCTGGACAGGATTTTGTCAGCCAGCTGCGTAGTGACGATAATGGCCAGATCTATTTTGCCAGAGAAGGACGGCGAGGCTCGCCTATGTCGCTCGTCCATGTGCCGCTTTACATGCAGCCCGCAGAAACCGTGCCCGGTGCCGGTGAAGCGGATTCGCTTATGCTGCTGGTCGATAATGGTGTCGGTATTGGCGGGCAGGTGGAAGAAGCGGGCAGGGGGCAGGCGCAGGAACTTGAGGCATTACTGGGAGCCTTGCCACTAGGTCTGGCAATGACTGACAGGGATGGTCGCTTTCTGTTTGGAAATCAGGCGTTTTTACGTGCCGTTGGCTGTGAAGATGTGCGCTTGCCGGCATTTCCTTCCGATCTGGTGGTCAAGGAAGACAAGGGTGTTCTGGCCGATACGGTCAGGCGCTTTGGCCGAGGCTCCACCAGTCATGGAAATATGGCGGTTCGCCTCAAAAACATTCCGGATGACCCGGTTTCACTGGGCCTTGCCGGTGTTCGCGGACTGGGCGAGGCATCCGTCCTGCTCAGCCTGGCTGATTCCACCGAGGAAACCCGCCTGAAACGTCAGGTTGCCCAGGCAACCAAGATGCAGGCTGTCGGGCAGCTTGCAGGCGGGGTAGCCCATGATTTCAACAATGTCCTGACCGCAATCATCGGCTATTGTGACCTGATGCTGCTGCGCCATACGCCCGGCGATAGCGATTATGACGATATCCAGCAGATCCGTGCCAACTCCAATCGTGCAGCAAGCCTGACCCGGCAATTGCTGGCTTTTTCCCGGCAGCAGACCTTGCGACCGGAAGTTTTGCAACTTCCCGATATAGTCAGCGAAGTCAGCCAGCTTTTGAAACGGTTGATCGGGGAAAAGATCGTCTTCAAGGTTCATCACGATCGCGACCTTGCGCCGGTGCGTGCAGACCCGCAGCAATTGGAACAGGTCATCGTCAATCTTGCGGTTAATGCCCGTGACGCCATGCAGGCTCATGGCGATGGCACCGGCACATTGACGATGACGACGCGTAAGGTTTCCGCACGCGATATCCGCCAGATGGGGTCAGACATTATCCCGATTTCCGACTACACCGTGCTGGTAGTGCAGGACACAGGTGGCGGAATTCCGCCCGTCGTTCTGGGCAAGATATTTGAACCGTTCTTTACCACGAAAGATCAGGGCAAAGGCACAGGGCTGGGTCTGTCTACGGTTTACGGTATTGTCAAACAGTCCGGCGGTTTTATTTTTGCCGATAATGTTCCGGGAACGGGCAAGCAGACAGATGGTGCCCGGTTCACAATCTATCTTCCCGCTTATCATGATGCATCCCCGGTAATTCCGGCCCAATCTGTTCAATCTGGTGATGGATCGACCTTGCCTGCTCCCCAGCCAGCCAGCGAATGGTCAGGCGGCGGGCATATTCTGCTGGTCGAGGATGAGGACATGGTTCGTGCCGTGGCCGAACGGGCCCTGACCCGTGCCGGTTTTGATGTCGTCGCCTGCGCAGATGGGGAAGAAGGGCTGACTGAAATTGGCAAAGGCAGCACATTTGATCTGGTCGTAACCGATGTTGTTATGCCAGGCATGGATGGCCCCAGCATGGCCCGCGCGATCCGTAAGGTTAAGCCGAATCTGCCGATCCTGTTCATGTCCGGCTATGCAGAGGAGCAGTTACGCGCCGATATTGATATTGAGGCGATGTATTTTCTGCCCAAACCTTTCAGCGTGAAACAAATATCTGAAAAAGTTGCTGAAGTTCTTGAAAACTCCCAATAGGTGTTTTTATCCTGAATTGCGTGGGACCGGCATCCCTGCTCATGTCGGCCTGTTCATGTCGGATACAGACGAAATGCTGTGTTCTTGCCGGATTGCCGGACGTATATGATCGGCAAGCTAACCTTGGAGAACAGAATCATAATGGGCCGCATCTTCACAATTGCTTCGTCATCTGTTCTGGCTGTTGCTGCTTCGCAGGTAATTGCGCAAACGCCCGATTCTTCCAGTGCACAGGGTGATCTTTCCGTCACAATATATAATAATGATCAGGCACTGATTCAGGATATTCGTCAGCTAAATATCCCGCAGGGGCGTAGCAAGATTGAGTTTCCCGATGTTTCTGCACGGATTCGCCCGGAAACACTCAGCTTTGCATCATCCGATGCCGGCATTATCGAGCAGAATTTCGATTTTGATTTGCTGACGCCAGGCAAGATGATGGAAAAATCCATTGGAAAAATGGTAACACTGGTGCGCACCAATCCGGCAACAGGCGCCGAAACGCGCGAACGCGCCAAAGTGCTTTCCACCGCTGGCGGAACAGTCGTCCAGATTGGTGATCGCATCGAGGTTTTGCGTGATGATGGTCTGCCTGTGCGCGTTGTGTTTGACCAGGTTCCTTCAAATTTGCGCGCACGCCCAACCTTGTCGGTCAATGTTTCCTCTACCCGTTCCGGTGTGCGTCCTGCCTCTATCCGGTATCTGACACCGGGCCTTGGCTGGAGCGCGGATTATGTCGCCCTGTATGATGAAGGGCAGGGCAGTATTGATATGCAGGGCTGGGTCACACTGGCCAATAGCACCGGCACCACATTTTCCAATGCAAAGACATTGCTCGTGGCAGGCAGCCCCGGCAATGCCGGGCAGAACCGTAATTATCCTGACTATCCATCTCGTGGCCGCGCCATGCAAACAGACATGATCCCCGGAACAGAAAGCGCCAATCGGGAACGCCTGGGCGATTTCTATCTCTATCCACTGGCCGGACGGACAACTATCGCCAATGCACAGACGAAACAGGTCAGTTTTCTTGACACCCAGAATGTTGCAGCCCGCAAGATTTACGGACGCACTGTGGGCTGGATGGAGAGCGACAGTTCGCCTGTAAACGCATCAAGCGAAATTGCTTTCTCATCAAGCAGCGATGGCGGGCTGGGGGACGCCTTGCCCGCAGGGACTGTCCGGTTTTACCAGAGAGATACACAGGGCACGCCGCAATTTATCGGTGAAAATGCAATCGGTCACACACCTATGGGTAGCCAGCTTACCCTGCGCACGGGCGATGCCTTTGATATTTATATTCAGGCCGAGGTGGAGCGCCGCGAGACAATTACCGCAGCCGAATGGGAGCGCACCGCGCGATATCGTGTTATCAAGGCCGGAGAAACTACTCAGGAAATGGTGGCCGAGCGTCCGAAGCAATATTTTCGAACTGCCATGCGCTACACCCTGACCAATGCCAAAAGCACCCCGGTTGACGTGGAGCTGGTGCAGGCAGGCCTTGACCGAGGCTGGTGGGGAAATGATTTCCGTGTGGAAAGCGAGGATATTCCCGGAGAGCAGCTCAATGCAGATCGCCGGAAATGGGTTGTGAATATCCCGGCCAATGGCAGCCGCACGATCCGGGCCGTTTTTGATACACGCTTTTGAGGTCCAGGATGAAGCGGACGCTTCTTCTGCTTGCTCTCCTGAGCGGAGCCGGCACAGGTGCAGGTCAGGTTCATGCACGCACGATTGTGGATGCCTCTCCGGCTGAAAACCTGTCCGTAACCCTGTATCGGGACCCTGACAGGGCATCGGATGCCCCCATGGAGCAGAGCTGGCCACAGGGTTTTGCGATGATCAGTGAAACCCGGACCGTGACCTTGCCCCCCGGTGAATCCACCATCCGTTTCACAGGTGTTGCGGAAGGCATGGTTGCTGTCAGCGCCATTGTCACCGGCTTGCCCGGTGGCACGATAGAAAAAAACCGCAATGCTGATCTGCTCTCGCCCGGCGCTCTGGTTGATGGAACGCTTGGCAATCATGTCCGCATAACCCGAACCAATCCGGCAAGTGGGGCAACGCAATCCGAAGATGCCGTTATCCGCACCCGCGCCGATGGTGGTCTGGTGATCCAGACGCAATCCGGTTACGAGGCTGTGCGATGTTCCGGCCTGCCTGAAAAGCTGACCTTTGACAAAATTCCGGATGGGCTGTCATCCAGCCCCGTATTTTCGATTGATACACAGGATGGCAAGGGCGGCACCTATACAGTTACGCTGACCTATCTCGCCTGGGGTTTTGACTGGCAGGCCAATTATGTCGCGACACTGGCTGGCCCGCCTGATGGCGCAAACGTCACCATGCATCTGCGCTCGTGGCTCAGCCTGCTGAATGATAATGGTCAGAGCTTTACAGATTCACAGGTTTTGGCGGTTGCTGGCCGTCTTAATGTAGACAGTGACTATCAAGCCCTGTCTGACCCGCCCCGTGCAGAACCTTTGCTCCTGACTTGCTATCCTCTGGGCAGCACTTCTGATCCGTCTGCTCCTTCAATTCCCGCGCCATCTCCCAAGGCTTCTACTTTCGCTGGTTCGGAAATTATGGTCACTGCCAGAGAAATGGTCATGGCGGATATGGCGGCCCCTTCTGCACCCATGATGGCCACTCAGGAAGATCTGGGCGACCTGAAGCTCTACCGTGTGCCTGAAGCAGTAACGGTAAACGCCAAAGGGCTGAAACAGGTTGCCTTTCTTGATCAGCCAAAGGTGGAGGGCACGCTATTTTATACCTTCACCTGCGCGCCCATGACTGTTTCACACAAATCCCCACAGTCAACCAGCCTCGCCCTGAGCACAAAAAATGACAAGGCGCATGGTCTGGGTGTTGCCATGCCTATGGGCGGAATTACAATTTTTGAGCCATCTGCCTATGGTGATCTTCTGCTGGGTGAACAATCCTTGCGTGACTATGCTGTCGGTCAGGATGTGGAAATAGCGCTTGGAGAATCATCACAGGTATCAGGCCAGTGCCTGCGTAAAAATCAGAAGTCCCCGGAAGATGCGAATGGCAGCAGGCTGGATGAAATGGAGGCTGTGATCAGCAATGCCAACAACCGCAAGGCAAATGTGCGACTCATCCTCGGGCCAGCATCCGACTGGAGCGTGGAAAAGATCAAAAATACGCGTGTGAAGGATGGCAATATTATCACCGAAATCACAGTCCCTGCAGGAAAAACCCGCAAAATAGGCTGGGTTACGCGCCGTTCAGACGCAGCGATAAAATAATTTTTGTTCCACTCTTGTTCTGTTGGAACAAAATGGGTACAATGTCTTTCGTAGATAACAGGGGAAACCCTCTGGCAAAACGAAGGAGTGCGTGCAATGGCAGCGGAACTGCAACTGGTTGACAAGGATGGCAAGGTGGACCGCCAAAAAGCACTCGATGCTGCACTCGCACAAATAGACAGGGCCTTTGGCAAAGGCTCCGCGATGAAACTTGGCTCAAAAGAAGCCATGCAGATTGAATCCATTTCGACCGGGTCGCTGGGTCTTGATATTGCCCTTGGCATTGGTGGCCTTCCTCGTGGCCGGATTATCGAAATTTACGGACCGGAAAGCTCCGGCAAGACAACTCTGGCGCTCCATGCGATTGCCGAAGCGCAAAAAGGCGGGGGCACAGCTGCCTTTGTGGATGCAGAACACGCACTTGACCCAGTGTATGCGAAAAAGCTTGGCGTCGATATTGATGAGCTGATTGTTTCCCAGCCCGACACAGGGGAGCAGGCGCTGGAAATTGCTGATACGCTGGTCCGCTCCAATGCCATTGACGTTCTGGTAATTGATTCTGTCGCTGCGCTTGTTCCTCGTGCCGAAATTGAAGGCGAAATGGGTGACAGTCATGTCGGCCTGCAGGCCCGCCTCATGAGCCAGGCACTACGCAAGCTGACCGGCTCTATCAATCGCTCCAAATGTATGGTGATTTTCATCAATCAGGTGCGGATGAAAATTGGCGTAATGTATGGAAATCCGGAAACAACAACAGGCGGTAACGCATTGAAATTCTATGCTTCTGTCCGGCTTGATATTCGCCGCACAGGCCAGATCAAGGACCGGGATGAAATTACCGGCAATGCCACGCGTGTAAAAGTGGTCAAAAACAAGGTGGCCCCTCCGTTCAAGCAGGTGGAATTTGATATCATGTATGGAGAAGGCATCTCCAAGACCGGCGAAATTCTGGATCTGGGGGTGAAGGCAGGTGTTGTTGAAAAATCCGGAAGCTGGTTCAGTTATGACTCAATCCGGATCGGGCAGGGGCGTGAAAATGCCAAGCAATATCTGAAAGATAACCCTGAAGTTTCGGACCGTATCGAATCCGCCATTCGCGGAAAGACCGATGCCGTGGCAGAAGAAATGATGTCCGGACCGGATGCTGAGGAAGGATAGCCCCGCCAATAGCCAGGGTTTTACAACAAGCCAGAGTTTTACAACAAGGATGCCAGTGTGACGGATAGCAGTGAATGGCAAGGTGATGTTGGCCAGATCTGGGCCGATCACTGGCATGCTACCGATTTGAGTTTTTCTCAGCTAACCCGATACCTTGTTGAGCATATTCTTGATTACCCCTTTACACGGGCACTTGATGTTGGGTCCGGTGCAGGTGAGGTCAGTATCCGGATTGCAGGCGATCAGCCGGAAACGGATATACTGGGCATAGATATCAGTCCGGCGCTGGTTGAAACTGCCCGTATCAGAAGCGATTTATTGGCGAATGTTGATTTTGTTGTCGGGGATGCATCCTGTTGGAATGGGTCACGACATGGAGAACTTTGGCAACCGGATATGATTATGTCTCGTCACGGGGTAATGTTTTTTGCTGACCCTGTTCAGGCATTTTCCAATTTGCATAAAAATGCTTCTGACCATGCACATTTGGTGTTTTCCTGTTTTCGAACAAGAAAGGATAACATCTGGGCAAGTGCGGTGGCGTCCCTGCTTCCTCCCGGCTCCGGTCCTGATCCTGATGATAACGCACCAGGGCCGTTTGCATTTGCCCGGCAGGATTATGTGCGCACCATTCTTTCCATATCTGGCTGGAAGAATATTACGTTTGAACCTATAGATTATTTTCATATTGCGGGCAGGGGTAAGAACGCGCTGGATGATGCCATTGCGTTTTATTCGAGTATTGGACCAGCCGCTGC
>JBKEEC010000082.1:0-5799 GCA_047975785.1 Sphingomonadaceae bacterium
ACATCACGCTGCAAGAGCGCCCAGACATCCTGCCGACGCAGATACTGCACCTCAGGCCCTGCACCATTGACATGACGGCCCATTTTCCTCGCCACATTTTCAATATCATGATCAAGATTGGTCAGACCCCGCCCCAGTATCGACAGGGATGTTCCACGCGGAGCCACTGCGATTGAATCAACATTGAAAGCTGCAACAATATCTGTCAGCGGCAGGGCCGGTTCCTGCGCGAATGCCCTTGCCCCAAGCAGCCCCCATTCCTCTGCCGTAGTGGCACGAAAATAAACATCGCGGTCCATCCGCTGGCCGGATGCCAGTATCCGGGCCAGCTCTGTTACGAATGCCAGCCCGCTCGCATTATCGACCGCCCCGTGACAGATCTGGCTGGTGTCAATCGAATCTCCACAATGGCCGAAATGGTCCCAGTGAGCGACAACCAGAACGGCTCCCGCATCGGGGTTTTTCCCCGGCAGACGGGCAATGAGGTTATGCGTCTGGACATCAGCAAGCTTTGAAGTAGCCTCCATGGTTGCTGTCATTTTGAGGGGATAGGGTCTGGCGTTATTATCAGGGATGAACTGGTCTATAACATCTTGTCCGAACAGTGTTTTCGCCGTTTCAAGGGACAAATAGCCATCCAGCGCGGTCCCGCTATCTTCATCCTTAAGCAGATACTGGCCGTGCTTTCTGTGGGCAACAAGCTCTGCAAGCTCTTCCCGCTCCGGCACAATTGCCAGAACTGCTGCTGCCCCTTTCTCTATCAGGGCTTCCCGTTGCTCCCGCTCCTCAGGGTGATCCCACAGCATGATCGCGACCCGCCCGGCCAGTTCGGAGCGATCAAGGTCAATGCCATGGCGCCCAACCAGCAACAGGGGGGCATTCTCAACCAGGCTACGCCGTCCCGATGTAAACACGATCACAGGGTCGTCATCAGATGAATCAAATGCAACCCGTTTGCGGCCTTTCTGAAAGGAAATGTCAGAACCGGTCGGAGTGCTCAGTAAAAGCTCAACCGGCTCAAACCATGGGTGCGCCGGATCATTGGTCCCGCTCTCCAGCCCTGCTGCCTGCCATTCACGCGCCAGATAGCGCAGCGTTTTTGCTTCTCCATCGGTTCCGGGTTGCCGACCGCCAAAATCATCACTCGCCAGAACCGAGATATGCCGGGCCATGGCTGCTTCAAGCCTGTCAAGTGATGAATACATGCGCCCATGCTGCATTCCGGACGTGCTGCACCCGCCCAGAATGACCGCAAGGAGGCCTGCAAACACGAGGCATTTTTTCATTTTCCGGTGTTACCCTGCAAGGGAGATTTCGTCCATCATTTCCTATGGTCAAATGCTCAATGAGTCCTGACCCTAAGTAGTCCAGCCGCCATCAATAGTGTAATTGGCTCCCGTAATATTCTGGGCTTCAGGACGACACAAAAACAGTGCCAGTGAGCCAACCTCTTCCGGCTGGGTAAAGCGTTTGGTTGGCTGCCCCGCCAGCAACACATCGTTGATCACCTGCTCGCGCGTCATTCCACGCGCTTTCATGGTATCAGGTATCTGGTTTTCCACCAGAGGGGTCCAGACATAACCGGGGCTGATGCAATTGGCTGTAACACCTGTCTGACCCAGTTCGAGTGCCATGGTTTTGACCAGCCCTGTCAGGCCATGTTTTGCAGCAACATATGCCGATTTGAACGGAGATGCCGAAAGCGAATGTGCGCTGGCAGTGCATATGATGCGCCCCCAGCCCTGTCCCTTCATATGGGGGACTGCAAGGCGCGATGTATGAAAGGCGCTCGACAGGTTCAGGGCAATAATGGCATCCCATTTTTCAGGCGGGAAATCTTCGACCGGGCTGACAAACTGCATCCCTGCATTATTCACCAGCACATCCACAGGGCCGGCATCAGCCATTAATTGTTCGCAACCATCGCGCGTGAGCAGATCGGCGGCGATATGTTGCGCGCCCAGCTCATCGCATAACGCGGCAATAACATCAGGCTCACCAAACCCGTTGAGAATAACGTCCGCTCCTTCAGATGCCAGCGACCGGGCAATGGCCAGCCCAATACCCGAAGTTGATCCGGTAACAAGGGCACGCTTGCCTTTGAGGAACATGGTATTCTCCTTCATGTTGTTTCACTTGCGCACACCGCTATCTGGCCTGCTTGTGAATTGTGAATTTTATTGCATCCCGTTGAACGGGCTTGGCCGTTTGCCTAATCGCTGGCATCAGTGCGATTGTCCAGAGAACAAGTCAGTTTTGAGATAGGAACATTACATATGCGCCTCAACCGGTTCGATACATCGCGCATTCGGGTTGAAGATGGAAACAGGGGTGGAGGTTTCCCCGGAGGCGGTGGCGGCAAGCTTGGCTGCGGAACATTGGTTATCGTCATCGTCGCGGCACTGGTTTTCGGAGCAGACCCCAATGAGCTGTTAACCCAGGTTGGCGGGATGCAGGAGCAGGCCCCGGCTTCACAAGGGGCCGGTTCCAGTATGAATGAGGAGCAGCTCTGCACCCAGAACCGCTATGCGACAGAAAGCTGTAATGCACTCACTTCTCTGAATGACACCTGGGAACCATTGTTCCAGCAGGCCAATATCGCATTTGAACAGCCTGTGCTTCACTTTTACAGTGGCCAGACCCGGTCTGGCTGCGGAGCTGCATCAAGCGCAATGGGGCCGTTCTATTGTCCGGCAGATATGGGAATATATCTCGATACCAGTTTTTATGACCAGCTTGACCAGCAGCTTGGAGCTGGTGGAGATTTCGCACGCTATTATGTCGTTGCACATGAATATGGCCACCATGTCCAGAACATGACCGGCCTTGCGAACCAGATCCGTAGCGCACAACAGCAAAACCCGCGCGCAGCCAATCAGCTTCAGGTGCGGATGGAATTGCAGGCTGATTGCTATGCCGGAGTCTGGGCGGGAAGAAACCGCAGCCTGATCGATGCGGGTGATATGGAAGAAGGCCTGACCGCCGCCAGCGCCATCGGAGATGATACGCTACAGCGCAATTCTGGCCAGAGCGTCAATCCGGAAAGTTTTACCCATGGGTCCAGCGCCCAGCGTATGCAATGGCTGCGAACAGGGATTCAGACCGGCAATGAGGACGCTTGCGATACCTTTGCTGATCTGAGGCGGTAATCCTGC
Source organism: Sphingomonadaceae bacterium (assembly GCA_047975785.1). GTDB lineage: Bacteria > Pseudomonadota > Alphaproteobacteria > Sphingomonadales > Sphingomonadaceae > JACXVD01. The sequence continues at coordinate 3,156 of JBKEEC010000082.1, forward strand.
CGGCTTAAAGCCCTCCCGGATTAGACAATTGCGCGAAAAAAAGAGCGGTTTTCGCGCCATGCAAAAACCGCCCCCATCCAGTCTGGCCACATCCTGAAAAGTTAAACTCTTCAGGATGAGATCTTATGCCGGCGTTACTTCTCCGGCAGTTTCTGCTTCGTCATCATCTGGCCTGCGGCCCACGCTCGACCAGTCAATCTTGCGTGTCGCATACATCACCCCGGCCAGTGCCACGAACAACAGGACCGAGCCAATCAGCAGTGACCACGCATCAAGGTTGAGCAGAACAAACAGCAGTGCATAAAGGCCTACCAGCAGAGCGCCCATAAATCGTGCGCGTTTCCAGCTTCCCAGAACAGCCGCACTATAAGCTGTCAGCAAGCCTATGATGGCAGCACTGGCCAGAATATAGGACGCCGTAAACCCAATCACTTCGGCAAATGCGAGCAGCAACACGAAAAACAGGATTAACCCGGCACCGGTCAGCAGATATTCTGCCACTGCAACGCGCGCCCCGCCTACAATATCAAACAGAAGGTAAGCGAGAAAAGTGAAGCCAATAAACAGGAAACCGTATTTTACGGCACGATCTACCTTGGAATAGAGATTTACCGGCTCTACCAGCCCGACACTGACAGACCTGCTGGAGACGCCTGTATTCTCTCCGGCATAGGCATCAGAGGTGTTATAGGAATATCCCGACATACTTCTAAGCGTGTCATTATTTGGCAGGTCTTGGGGGAATGTATAATCGGAACTCGATACAGGCGGCTGCCCCAGCGCCAGCTTGTCTATAGTATAGTTTGCTGAAAACCCCTGATCAGATACCTTCCGTGTTTCAGGCAGGAATGAACCGGCAAAACTCGGATTGGCCCAGGACGAAGTAACTGACCAGCTGGTAGAACCGCCCCGCGGAACAAGAGTGAGAATTCTGCTGCCACGCAGACCATAGCTATAATCAACCGCCAAAGCGCCATCCCCGTTCCACGGGACAAAGGCAAAAAACCCTTCGCTATTGGTTGCAGCGGGGCCTTTTCCGGGCTGAATTTCAAGATTTTGTCCGTTGGCGGTAATCGTGCCGCCACGAGTCAGCCCCCGTGCATCGGACACACCCACACGCACTTCTGCCCGGCTCCATATCAGGCTGTCCCGTTCAATACCAAAACGGGTCAGGTCTGCGGGCAGAACAAATGATGCCTTGCCCTTGACAGTCGCTTCAAACAATACACTGCGGTAAATGGAGATCCGGCGTTCCTGCGGTTTGATATCACTTTCTACCGCATTGCTCTGGGGGGAAATATACAAGGAACGCTCAACTGTGTCAGAGCGTGTCAGTGTTTTTCCATCCTGCTCGACCGTTACCATTTCCGTGGTTGTATACGGGACGACCAGCACAGGCCCGGCAATAACCTGCTCACCACCCCAGCCAGAATAGATTGATTGCTGTGCAGTCTGGGCCTGATCCTGCCTGTCATAGACGAGAGCATAGACCATTGCTAATGGCACTGCGAGAAAGCCTGCAATCAATATTGTAAACAGGAGTTTTATTCCGGGCGATCTTGTGCGCATGTCGTTTCCCTTTTCCTTGAACACCTACACGACAAAGCGCGCTATATGTGCGACGAATGAATTGCAAATGAACTATTGCAAATGAGATCTGGTCAGACTGATCATCTTGTAACTGCAATCGATAGTGTCAAAGAAGAGATGCGACTACAATGAGCCACAGCTACACCGTCCCCGGAAAAATTCGTCGGCTGAAACATTGTCACAATATTGAAGACTTCCGCACTCTTGCGCATCGCAGGCTTCCTTTTCCGGTTTTTCATTATATTGATGGCGCTGGCGATGATGAGTTGACCAGAGCGCGAAACACCGAGGCATATTCTACTTGCGATCTGGTGCCCAATGTTCTGGCCGGTGTGGAAGATATTGACACCAGCGTAACCGTCATGGGCCGCAAGACTGCCCTGCCCCTGATCCTGTCACCCACTGCACTTCAGCGTCTGTTCCACTGGCAAGGGGAGCGCGCCGTTGCCCGCGTGGCGGAAAAGCATAATTTGTGGTTTGGCATTTCCAGCCTGTCCAGTGTCAGTATAGAGGAGATCGGCAGCAATTACGCAGGCCCCAAAATGCTGCAATATTACTATCATCGGGACAAGGGGCTGAACGCATCCTTGCTGGAACGTGCGCGCGCGGCCAATTTTGACGCGATTACGCTGACTGTTGACACTATTGTTTCGGGCAACAGGGAGCGGTGCAAGCGCACAGGATTTACCACTCCGCCCAAATTTTCTCCTGCCAGCGTGTTTTCCTATGCCACAAGGCCGGCCTGGGCATTGAACTATCTTTTCAGAGAGAAATTTTCCCTGCCCAATCTTGATACCCATATTCCGGAGGGAACTAATAGCTCTATTTCCGTGCAGGATTATTTCAACACGATGCTTGACCCCTCCATGGACTGGAAAGCAGTTGAAAAGTTGCGCAATGACTGGGGGGGCACTTTCTGTCTGAAAGGGGTTATGTCGGCAGAGGATGCCCGCCATGCAGCGGATATCGGTTGTGATGCCATCATGATTTCCAACCATGGCGGGCGTCAGCTTGACGGCAGCCGTGCCCCGTTCGATCAGTTGAGAGAAATCGT
>JBKEEC010000083.1:0-6085 GCA_047975785.1 Sphingomonadaceae bacterium
TGCAAGACAGAGCTGAAGGTTCAGCGCGGATTCCGGCACTGCTACCGGTATCCATACGGCAATAAAGATTGCAATTGCCGCCGTCACGGTCAACCGGGCCAGAAAGGGGACCAATGCGGCGCCAAAAAAAGGTGCTGCAAGAAGGGCTGCCCCCACCCGAAACATCAAAAACAGGACCCGCCAGAAATCCTCTTCCAGTGCCCCCAACCCGAAATCAAGCCCGATCATGTCAAATAATGCCGGATCATTCAGGGGTGCATGAGTGCAATCTGCGTGAATATCTCGCGCAGAAAATCGCCCAGCAGTGCCATCATGCTTGAGCCAAGCAGCACCAGCACCAGTGCAATCACCGCCAGTTTGGGCACGAATGTCAGCGTCTGCTCATTGACCGATGTTGCAGCCTGCAGCAAGCCGACCATCAACCCGATGGCCAGACTCGCCAGCAATATTGGCGCGGCAAGCAAGGCCGTCGTCCACAGCATTCGATCCGCATAGGACAGTAGAAGATTCATCTCATCCATAGCGCACCTATCCGAAACTGGCGGCAAGGCTGCCCATCAGCAATGCCCAGCCATCAACCAGCACGAACAGCAACAGCTTGAATGGCAGGCTGACCATCATCGGGCTCATCATCATCATGCCAAGGCTCATCAGCACGCTCGAAACAACCAGATCAATCACCAGAAATGGCAGAAACAGCATGAAGCCAATCTGGAAAGCGGTTTTCAATTCACTGGTTACAAATGCCGGAAGCAAAATCGAAAAAGGCACATCCTGCGCCCGTGCAAATTTCGGAGCCTTTGCAATGCCGGCAAACATTTCCAGATCACTTTTGCGCGTCTGCCTGATCATGAAGGCATGAAATTGCTTGCCTGCTTCTGCAATCGCCTGTTCGGCATTGATTGTGCCGGCAGCATAAGGCTCGATCGCCGTGCGATTAACCTGCCCAAGTGTAGGTGTCATAACAAACAGGGACAGAAATAATGACAGACCGACAAGCACCTGATTGGGCGGTGATTGCTGCAAGCCCAGAGCCTGCCGCAATATGGCCAGCACGACAATAATCCGCGTAAAACTGGTCATCATCAGCACCAGTGCAGGCAGGATTGTCAGCAATCCCATCAGTAATAATAGCTGCAGGGACAGGCCAAGGCCGCTGCCCTGCGTTTCACTGATGGCCCCGAAGGCGCGGTCCAGCGCACCCGGAACTGCTGCCTGCACCTGTGCCTGTGCCTGTGCCATTACAGGAATGGCCAGGCTGCCTATGGCCGCAAATAGGACAAAAATGCGTTTCATGCCGCTCCTCCTTCCCTGCTGTAGCTGATTGACTGACTGCCTTTTCCTGTCGGCACTTCTGCCAGCCGGGTCAGACCTGTCCGCGTGGAAGCAACCAGAATCTCACGGTCATGAAATTCCAGAACCGCCAGTTTCTGTGTCGGCGACAGCATAAGTGTCTCTACCACCCTGACCCGGCGCGCTCCGCCTTGCGGAACGCCCATGCGCCCCTGTAGCCGGTGCGCCATCCGCAGCACGCCCCAGATCATCACACCGATCAGCGGCAGAAGAATTATCAATTTGAGAATATACCAGCCCATCATCATCTCTCCGCCAGCATGGAATGATCCGGCTTGCTGCCGCTCATATTTGCAGTTTCAAGTTCCAGAATTTTCAGGCCAAAGCGGTTCCCCTGTGCAACAACTTCGCCCCGCGCGATCCGCTTGCCATTGACCATGACATCAAGCGGTTCATCTACAAGCCGGTCGAGCATGACCACGCTATCTTCACCCAGTGCCAGAACATCGCGCAACCGCATGGTCGTGCTACCCAGCTCCACAGTCAGCCGGACCGAAATATCCTGAATCAGGTCAAACCCGGATAATGCCTCTGATGATCCCATATTCATGCTGCACTCTCCTGCAATGGCTGTGGCGGAACCTGCGCGGCACTGGCAAAAGCCTGACGCGCTATCCGCAATGCCAGCCTGTCATCCTGTTCACCCGGAGTTCCGAAAGCGACCGGCTTTTCGCTGATCAGAAGAGGGACTTCGCGCATGACCGATATCGGCAGGATATGTCCCGGTTGCAGCCCTCTGATCCGGTGCAATGGAACAGACATATCCACCAGCCGCGCACAGCATGGAATTGGCAAATCGCGATAGGGTGCATCATGGACAGTCCTGCTTTTGCGCCGGGCAATTTCCCGTCCCGGATCTTGCCCGAACAGCAGAGGCTTCAACTGTTTTTCGGGAATGGCAATCAGGGCCATTCGGGGATCATGGCCATTTACTGCACAGCCTATCTCCCACACTGCCAGCCTCTGGTCAGGCGTAAAAGCTTCCAGCATCGGATAGGACTGATGTCGCCTGATAGCTGTCAATCCGTGCGGAAGACCGAACGCATCACCAAAAGCGGACATCACGGCCTGCTCAAACCTGCCTACCACCGGCCCGGAAGATGGCGGTAGCTGCTGTGGCTGCCCGTCTTCCACTGCGCCCGTGCCCCCGAAGGCAATATCCAGCATCCCAAGAACCAGAGCGGCGCCAAGCGATAGCAGCACAGCCCCGCCATCCTGCGCATCACCCTCTTCGGGCGCCAGCAAACTGTTGGCAGCAATGCGGCCAATACGCTTCTCAAGCGATGGCTCGTCCAGCAGAACAGGGGAGCTGACCGTGATGCTTATTGGCAAACGACCCGCACAATGCGCAAGCTTGTCTGAAAGCAATTTTTCCAGTCTGGCAGATTTTGTTGCAAGGGCTGTCATTATGTCTTTCTGCCCGGATTGTCGCGCAATCAGCTCCGGACAATGCTGCGCAGCAAGGCTGATGGCGACAAAGTCATGCTGCGGTTTCATTGAATGATAAAGGACCGGAAATAGACACCGTCTACTCCCCCGAATCCTTCCTCCTGAACCAGCACTTCATTGATTGCCTTGGCCAGACGCTTTTGCAGTTCCTCCTTGCCTCCGGGGGTCAGTATTTCTGCTTCTTCCGTATTGCCCAGTTCAATGAGAATACGGGATCGAATAGCCAGTTCATATTCCCTCAGCCACATCAGAACCCTGCCATCACGCCGGGTTGATGCGGCCAGACTTACCTGCACCAAAGCATTGGAATGCTTCAAATTCGATGTGAATTCATCTTCGAAACTGTAATAGCGGGTGCGATATTTGCTGCCGCCTTCACCATGCACAAAATCGGAACCGGCTTCGGGTTTATCGTCCTTCGGGGCATAGGGATCATTGTCAGCCTTGAGCACCAGCTGCGGTTCCACCAGCTTTTTATCTGCAGGAGGAACATGCATCATACCCGCCGCAAATAATCCTCCGGCCACCATGCCTCCTCCGGCAAGCATCAGAGTAATGACCAGAGCGGCCATCTTGACCAGACCGCGCGATGCGGTCGGGTTTTCTTCCTTGTTTTTCCTGCTCATACTTTCCTCTGTCCGCACATGATGTCAGGCATAAATCACCCGTGTTTTCTGAAGGCTATCGCGAGTTGGTGATGCGGAATCAGGCTGCGCCTCCTCATGACCAGATTGCTTCTGATTGCGGGGATGATGGCCAGAATGGCCCGCAGTTTCTGATTGCCCTGACGCCCCCCCGCCATCCCTGTCCGGACCGGATGACCGTGCTCCACCAGAATGCTGCGAAGAAAACTGGCCCTGGTCACGAGGCTGCCCCTGGTCACGAGGCTGGCACTGATCACGAAACAGGGCAGCAGCGTACGGTCCTGTCGCCGCCGAAACTGCACGCGGCAGATCAGGGTCGCTGCCGCGCAGCTCCACCACCAGTCCACCTTGCCTGGCCTGCCGAAAAAACAGTTCAATATCGCCAAAATCATGATGCTTGACGGCAAGAACACTATCTGAGCGAAGCGATGATTCACGCGCTGCACCCAGACGATCAACAAGTGCCGCAATATCCTGCTCCAGCCGCATGGCAGAAGCAGGGCTGGCGCCATGATGTGGTGCCGGAGAACCGGAAAATGCGTTTCTTCCCCCTTCCGCCAGTGACGGGAGAGGTTCGGAGCCACTTGCGCGCCAGATCTCGTTGCTATCGGCCAGCTTGCTATCCGGATGCAGGATATTCACTCCATTGCGGGCAGTTTCGGGCTTATCAGAAAGCACCGCAGATACGTCGGTCACACTCTCTGGCTTGCGTCCGTCAGACACGCTGCGTTGAACGGTCAGGGCAATAGACATCTGAGGGAGAGATAATGGCCCACCACCCTCCTGCTGAAGGAGGCCCTGACGCACAGGCTGCTCTTGCCGCGCATCTGGAAGAAACTGTCCCGACTGCTGCATTACCTGTGAAGGCTGGTATCTGCCGGTCTGGGATATGGCCATCTGGGATATAGATTGCGACAAGGCACCAGTGCAGACTCCCGATACAGAAGCAGAAATGACCGGATCTTCCCCGACACTTTTCTGCAAATTCTTGCCGGCAGGTTCCGGCAAAATCATGCCGCTTGCCGGACAAATCATCATCAATTCGGGAGCATCTGCAGATGAAGAAAATTCCCCATCTGATGCTTCACCTTCATCCATGCACAGGCTTTTATTTTGCGCAACCAGCGCAGAAAAATGCTGATTTTCGGCATTTTCACTGGTCCCTTTCGCAAGGACCGTGCCGCCATGCAGACGATGCAGCGCAGGTGAAGGCGTCAAAGGCAAAGAGGAAACACAATCAGTCATAACCGGGTATATTCAATTCCCGTGCCAATATTGGCGGCCAGACATCGGGCGGGCGCTTCTGCTCCACTCTTCTGCTTCGGCTTCGTCAGAAACAGCAGAGGCAATATGATCCGATTTTTCCTGAGCCTGCTTTACGCGCTGGTCCGCCCGACCCAGTGCAACCAGGCCGGTGCGCACCTTCTGGTGTGCTTCTTCCAGCTCCCCCGCGGCAGAGCGCCGTGCTTCCTGCAACATAACACGCAGCACTGCCCGCGCGGCCAGATCATGCGCTGTGTTCTCGCCGCACATTGTATCATAGGCACAGACAAGCTGCCCTGCCCGTAAATCCGCTGCCTGAAGCCGCTGGAGCCGCGTTTGCGCCTCACCCAGAGCGACAGCACTGCATTGCCTTTCCACGCGATATTTTCGCACAAGCAATTGTGCCCGGCGCAAGCGGTTCTTCCCACTATTCATCTGCAAGCAGATTGTTAAGCTGCGCTACGGATTGCGGCAGAGGCACCCGCTCCTTGCGATCCTGTCCGATAAAATCACGAATAGCATCCTGCATGGCAAGTGCCCTGTCCAGCACCGGATCAGTGCCGGGCTGATATGCCCCCATCATGACCAGATCACGGTTTGCCTCGCAGGTCGCAATCATATTGCGCAGCATACGCGCATCTGCCTGCTGATCCGGCGAAACAATATCATCCATCACCCTGCTCAGTGATGCGGGAACATCAATCGCAGGATATTGCCCCCTCCGGGCAAGATCGCGGTTCAGAACAATATGTCCGTCCATAATGGCGCGGGCGGTATCAATCACCGGATCATTATGGTCATCACCATCTGCAAGCACAGTATAGATTCCGGTCACCGCGCCGCCGCTACGCGCAGAGTTTCCTGACCGTTCAACCAGCCGGGTAATTGTAGCAAGGGCAGAAGGCGGATAGCCGCGCGCCGCCCCCGGCTCTCCCAGCAACAGAGCAATTTCACGCGCAGCATGGGCAATGCGGGTCAGGCTGTCGATAATCAGCAATACGCGTTTGCCCTGACTGCGATGGAACTCCGCCATACCGGTGGCCAGCCGTGCCGCCCGCAACCTGAGATTGGGCGCATGATCGGCAGGGACAGCAACTATCGTTGTTTTGCCAGCACTGTCACCGCGCATATGCCGTGCGACAAAATCTGACACTTCGCGCGCCCGTTCACCAATCAGACCCACCACCACCACATCGGCTTGTGAACCCGCAGCTATCATCTCGATCAGAACCGATTTCCCGACACCGGAACCGGCCATAATACCGATTCGTTGCCCGACACCCACAGTCATCAGCGCGTTTATTGCCCGCAAGCCCGTATCAAAGGGCACACAGACCGGTGCCCTTTCCAGCGCATGTTCGCGCTGCCCATCTGAA
>JBKEEC010000009.1:0-8624 GCA_047975785.1 Sphingomonadaceae bacterium
CCCTTCACACGGGTGGGGTCGCAAGTTCAATCCTTGCCGCGCCCACCATATTTTCAATGACTTCGAAAAGATGGTGCCGGTTTCCATGAAAAAACATGAAAAATGGGCCGCGTGGATGTCACCATATTCCTTGCTGTGAAAGCCTGTCTCGAATAGTCCGGTCATCTAATCGAACTGGGACATTCGGATGAACGAAGGTATCGTCTATATTTTGACCAATGAAGCCATGCCCGGCTTCGTTAAAATCGGCCTTACAAGGCAAGATGATGTTTCCGCCCGCATGAAGCAATTGGACAACACATCGATCCCCATGCCGTTCGAGTTGCACTATGCAGCAAGGGTCAATGATTGTGCAAAGCTGGAGCGAACATTGCATTTTGTTTTCGGTGAAAGCCGGGCGCGCCGAAGCCGTGAGTTTTTCAAGATCAACCCCGACTTGGCCAAAGCGATTATAGAATTGGTGGCCGTTGACCAGATTCAGCTCACCGACGAGGAGCAATCAATTGATGCTGCAGAGCGTATGGAAATCAACGAAGCGCGTCAGCGGCGTGAGGTCCGGACATTCCGGACTTTGAACATCCCAAACGGGGCAGAGTTGGTATTTCTGAAGGATAGCGAAATCACTTGCACGGTGACTGGTGCGCGCACGGTTTTGTTTCGAGGCGACGAAATGAGCCCCTCTGCCGCCGCTTTGAAGACTATCCATGAAATGGGATATGATTGGAAATCTGTCAGCGGGATGGATTACTGGACCTATCGCGGGCACAAATTATCAAGTCTTGATGATGATGACGAAACCGACATAGAACGTGAGAGTTCGGGTGGCGAACAGTTCACCGATCTGACCTGTAGTAGTTCAGACCTGATCTGACAGTTGACTGTTTCCTGGCGGTGTCTGCCAGGTCGAGTTCAGCCTATGAACTTTTCCATCCAGATCTTCTTTCCATCAATCATAGTCTCGATGGGAGTTCTTCCGCAATATTCGGTGCCGCGATCAGTCAGGATCCGCAGTACTGGCAGGTCGTGCTCTGCATAGAAGGGCAAGACCTTGTCATTGAGCAGGTCAGCTGCAGTGTTCGGTGTTTTGGTGGTATAGAGTTTGGCGTGCGCGAGTTTGCAGAAGGTTTCGACATAGGTCTGCTGATACACCCGGCCCACCCCTTTTAATGTGCCGACATAGAAAGTGTCCTGACGGCCCGGATAGCCGGGGTGGGCGGTGTCGATTTCGCCGCAGGCCTCATCGTCCAGCTTCTTCTTTTCCAGCGCCTGCACCTGTGCCTCTGTCAGGATGATGCCCTCTGCTGCAATGTTGGTCTCCAGTGCCTTCAGCCGGGCCATGAAATTAGCCAGATCGAGCGGACACCTGATGGTGAGACAAATCCCCCCGGTTTGCGCAGTTCGTTGGATGTGCGGGCTTGGGCCTGACGGGAAAGTCCAGTGCAAACCGGGTCACAGCCTGCTCGGTGGCCTCATCCACGCGGTTGGCCAGATTGGGTTGCACCTCCATCAAAACAGACCACCATCATCTCTTTCATGAGATGTGCTGCTTGCCTTTCCAGCGCGCTGAAAAGGCAAGCAGTGTCAGATCATCTCGCTCTAGCGGGGTTGAGTATTACTCGCCTTCGCTTTGTCCACCGGAAGGCGCATTGCCTGCCAGAGCAGCGCGCATCGCCTCTTCGCTGGGAACAGCGTCGGCCTGCAGATAATCCCCTGCATCGGCATCTGTGCCATGGCTGACACCTTCTACCTGACCCAGCGGATCATCACCCATCGCAGCTTCCGGGCCTTGCTCCAGTTCTGCCGCATGTTCCTCGGCAGCACTATTGGCCATGGCCAGCTTGTCCTGAGTCCTTTTCCACTGGGCGCGCAAGGCTGCATCACGGCTGGAGGCCACAATCCGCATACGGTTCATGCCCGCACCCGTGCCAGCCGGAATAAGGCGGCCCACGATCACATTTTCCTTCAGACCAATCAGCGAGTCTTTCTTGCCTTCAACCGCCGCCTGCGTCAGCACACGGGTGGTTTCCTGGAAGGATGCGGCAGAAATGAAGCTGCGGGTCTGCAGGCTCGCTTTGGTGATCCCCAGCAGGATCGGCTTGCCTTCGGCCGGCTGCTTGCCTTTGGCCAGTCGGGCATTGGCCTCGTTCATTTCGTCCAGATCGACCTGCTCACCAGGCAGCAAGGTGGTGTCGCCACCATCCGTAATTTCAACCTTTTGCAACATCTGGCGAACGATCACCTCGATATGCTTGTCGTTGATTTTCACGCCCTGCAACCGATAGACTTCCTCAATTTCATTGACGAGATATTCTGCCAGAGCCTCGACCCACAACACTTACAGAATGTCATTCGGATCGGTTGAGCCGGAAATCAGCGTATCGCCCTTCTTGACGAAGTCACCTTCCTGCACATCAATGATCTTGGTCTTGGGGATCAGATATTCTACTGCTTCCCCTTCCTCCGGCACGATCGCGATCTTGCGTTTTGCCTTGTATTCGCGGACAAATTCCACCCGGCCACTGATTTTGGCAATGATAGCGTTGTCCTTAGGCTTGCGGGCCTCGAACAGTTCGGCAACACGCGGAAGACCACCTGTAATGTCACGCGTCTTGGCGGCTTCACGGCTGGCACGAGCAAGAATGTCGCCGGCCTGCACTTCCTGTCCATCTTCAACCGACAGGGTTGTGCCTGGTGCCAGCACATAACGCGCGGCCTCACCGCTGCCTTCATCCAGCAGGGTAATGCGCGGGCGCAGATCTTCTTTCTTGCGGCTGGTGCCCCGGTGTTCTGTCACAACGCGCTGGGCAATGCCGGTGGCATCATCCGTCCGCTCTTCCATCGTCTTGCCGTCTTCAAGATCCTGATACTTCACAACGCCGGAAGTTTCGGTGATGATCGGCAATGAGAACGGGTCCCACTCGGCCAGACGATCCCCTTCCTTCACCGTAGCGCCGTCCTTGAACATCAGCACCGTGCCATAGGGCACTTTGTGAATTTCACGTTCACGGCCTTCCGCATCAATCACGGCCAGCTCACCCGTGCGCGCAAGCGACAGCAGGCGACCCTTCTTGTCCGTAATCGTAGGCATATCACGATATTCGATCTTGCCGTCAGAGATCGATTCGAGATGGCTGGTTTCATTCAGCTGGGCAGCACCGCCAATATGGAAGGTCCGCATGGTAAGCTGTGTGCCTGGTTCGCCGATTGACTGCGCGGCAATCACGCCAACAGCTTCGCCGATATTGACCGGCGTGCCGCGTGCAAGATCACGGCCATAGCAGGTGGCGCAAACGCCCTGCTCGGCTTCGCAAACCAGCGGGGAGCGGATTTTGGCGACCTGAACCTCGGCGTCTTCAACCAGTTTGACCATGGCTTCATCAATCAGGGTTCCGGTTTTGGCGATTACCTCCCCGGTTGCTGCATTGATGATATCTTCTGCCACTGTCCGGCCAAGGATACGTTCACCCAATGATGCGATTACCGAGCCGCCCTGCACGATTGCGCGCATTTCAAGCATGTTCTCGGTTTTGCAGTCCTGTTCGACAATGACGCAATCCTGCGACACGTCAACCAGACGACGGGTGAGGTAGCCTGAGTTCGCCGTTTTGAGCGCCGTATCCGCCAAGCCTTTACGGGCACCGTGGGTGGAGTTGAAGTATTCAAGAACGGTCAGACCTTCCTTGAAGTTCGAGATAATCGGCGTTTCGATGATCTCGCCCGACGGTTTGGCCATCAGCCCGCGCATACCGGCAAGCTGTTTCATCTGTGCCGGAGAACCACGCGCACCGGAATGGCTCATCATGTAGATCGAGTTGATCGGTGCCATCCGGCCATCATCGCCAATCGGCTGGGCCTTGATCTCGTCCATCATGGCATCAGCCACCTGGTCGCCGCAGCGGCTCCAGGCATCAATCACCTTGTTGTATTTTTCCTGCTGGGTGATCAGACCGTCCTGATATTGCTGCTCATAGTCAGCTACCAGAGTTTTGGTCTGTTCAACCAGATCGGTCTTGGCATCAGGAATGATCATGTCATCCTTGCCAAAGGAAATCCCGGCCTGACATGCATGGGTGAAGCCCAGCGACATGATCGCATCGGCAAACAGCACCGTATCCTTCTGGCCAGTATGACGGTAAACCTGATCGATAACGTCGCCGATTTCCTTCTTGGTCAACAGGCGATTGACGATTTCGAACGGCACCTTGTGCGATTTGGGCAGACATTCAGCAATCAGCATCCGGCCCGGCGTGGTTTCCACCCGCTGCATATACTGGTTGCCGGCTTCATCAGTCTGCGGAACGCGGGTGACAATTTTCGAGTGCAAGGTTACCGCATTGACATTGAGTGCCTGATGCACCTCGGTCATATCGGCCAGAATCATACCTTCACCCGGCTCGCCGTCGCGTTCCATGGACAGGTAATAGATACCCAGCACCATATCCTGCGAAGGAACGATAATCGGCTTGCCATTGGCAGGTGACAGGATGTTGTTGGTGGACATCATCAGCACACGTGCTTCCAGCTGGGCCTCAAGGCTCAGCGGCACGTGAACCGCCATCTGGTCACCATCAAAATCGGCATTGAAGGCAGCACAGACCAGCGGGTGAAGCTGGATCGCCTTGCCTTCAATCAGCACAGGTTCAAAGGCCTGGATGCCCAGCCGGTGCAGTGTAGGCGCACGGTTGAGCAGAACCGGATGCTCGCGGATCACTTCATCAAGAATGTCCCACACTTCCTTGCGTTCTTTTTCGACCCACTTTTTCGCCTGCTTCAGGGTCATGGACAAACCCTTGGCATCCAGCCGGGCGTAGATGAATGGCTTGAACAGTTCGAGCGCCATTTTCTTGGGCAGGCCGCACTGGTGCAGTTTGAGCTGCGGGCCCGTCACAATCACGGAACGGCCCGAATAGTCCACGCGCTTTCCAAGCAGGTTCTGACGGAAACGGCCCTGCTTGCCCTTCAGCATATCGGACAGGGATTTGAGAGGACGCTTGTTGGCGCCGGTAATCACACGGCCACGGCGGCCATTGTCAAACAGCGCATCCACGGCTTCCTGCAGCATACGCTTTTCATTGCGCACGATGATATCGGGAGCGCGCAACTCCATCAGGCGCTTCAGGCGGTTGTTGCGGTTGATGACGCGGCGATACAGATCGTTCAGATCCGAAGTCGCAAAACGGCCACCATCCAGGGGAACCAGCGGGCGCAGTTCCGGCGGGATTACCGGCACCACTTCAAGGATCATCCATTCTGGACGGTTGCCGCTATCAATAAAACTTTCGACAACTTTCAGCCGCTTGATGATTTTGGCAGGCTTGAGCTTGGATTTGGTCGTAGCCAGTTCTTCCAGCAGATCATCGCGCTCCTGCTCAAGATCGAGATCCATAAGCATGATCTTGACCGCTTCCGCACCGATACCGGCAGAAAACGCATCTTCGCCATATTCGTCCTGATATTCGAGCAGCTCATCCTCGGTCAGAAGCTGGAATTTTTCCAGCGGAGTGAGGCCAGGTTCGGTGACGATATAGCTTTCAAAATAGAGCACACGCTCAAGCTGCTTGAGCTGCATATCGAGCAGCAGGCCAATGCGGCTGGGAAGCGATTTCAGGAACCAGATATGCGCGACCGGAGCAGCCAGTTCGATATGGCCCATGCGTTCACGACGGACTTTGGTCACCGTGACTTCAACGCCGCATTTCTCACAAACGACGCCCTTGTATTTCATGCGTTTGTATTTGCCGCACAGACATTCATAATCCTTTACCGGACCGAAAATGCGGGCACAGAACAGCCCGTCACGCTCCGGTTTGAACGTGCGGTAATTGATCGTTTCCGGCTTCTTGATTTCGCCAAAGGACCACGAGCGGATACGCTCCGGGCTGGCAATGCCGATCTGGATCTGGTCAAAGGTTTCCGGCTTGGAAAGCTGGTTGGTGAATTTGGTCAGTTCGTTCATTTCTTCGCTCCTCTTCCCTCCGGCATCAGACCGGAGGGGTGGGATCAATCATTCAGGTCGGCGTTACTCGGCTGCGATCTTGATGTCGCCATCGTCATCATCACTGCTTTCTTCATCATCGGTCAGTGATGACAGGTCCACATTCAGACCCAGAGAGCGCATTTCCTTGACGAGCACGTTGAAGCTTTCAGGAATACCGGCTTCAAATGTATCATCACCCTTGACGATCGCTTCATAGACCTTGGTGCGGCCAATGACGTCATCAGACTTCACTGTCAGCATTTCCTGAAGCGTATAGGCCGCGCCATAGGCCTGCAGCGCCCAGACTTCCATTTCTCCGAAACGCTGGCCGCCAAACTGCGCCTTGCCGCCCAGTGGCTGCTGGGTAACGAGGCTGTAAGGACCAATCGAGCGGGCATGGATCTTGTCATCCACAAGGTGATGCAGCTTGAGCATATAGATGTAGCCCACTGTTACCTTGCGGTCGAACGCCTCGCCGGTGCGTCCATCGAACAATGTCACCTGGCCGGAGCCGGGCAGGCCCGCCTTTTCCAGCATGGTGGTCACGTCGGCTTCACGCGCACCGTCAAATACCGGCGTGCCCATGGGGACACCATTGGTCAGATTTCCGGCCAGTTCGACGATTTCTTCTGTGCTGCGCGCATCGATTTCAGCGTAATACTGTTCCCCGTAAACACCCTTGAGAGTGTCCCTCACCGCTTCCGGCGGGGCAGCGGCTTCAGGATTGGGGTTATCATGACGCCATTGTTCCAGAGCGGCAGTAACCTGCTGACCCAGACCGCGCGCAGCCATACCGAGATGGGTTTCAAAGATTTGCCCCACATTCATGCGCGAAGGCACGCCCAGCGGGTTCAGCACGACATCAACCGGCGTGCCATCTTCAAGGAAGGGCATGTCCTCGGCCGGAAGAATCCGCGAGATCACACCCTTGTTCCCGTGACGGCCAGCCATTTTGTCACCCGGCTGAAGCTTGCGCTTCACGGCAACAAAAACCTTGACCATCTTGAGCACGCCCGGAGCCAGTTCATCGCCACGCTCGAGCTTTTCTTTCCGGTCCTCGAACTTTTCGTCAATGCCCTTGACGGCTTCATCATACTGGGCCTTGACCGCTTCGATCTGGGTCTGCCGGTTATCATCCGCAACTGCGAATTTGAACCATTCATGACGCTCAACCTCACCGAGAATTTCTGCGGTGATTTCACTGCCCTTGCTCATGCCCCTGGGTGCAGCCGAAGCTGTCTGGCCCAAAAGCATATCGCGCAGACGGTTATAGGTTGCCCGGTTAAGAATTGCCCGTTCGTCCTGACTGTCCTTGCGCAGACGCTCGATTTCCTCGTGCTGGATCGCGCGCGTACGGTCATCAATCTCGATCCCGTGGCGGTTGAACACCCGCACTTCCACCACCGTTCCGGCAACGCCGGGTGGCAGACGCAGCGAGGTGTCACGCACATCCGAGGCCTTTTCCCCGAAAATGGCGCGCAAAAGCTTTTCTTCCGGCGTCATCGGGCTTTCGCCCTTGGGCGTGATCTTGCCGCACAGAATATCGCCCGGATGCACTTCGGCACCGATATAGACAATGCCGGCCTCGTCGAGATTGCGCAGGGCTTCCTCGCCAACATTGGGAATATCGCGGGTGATATCTTCAGGCCCAAGCTTGGTATCGCGGGCCATGACTTCAAATTCCTCGATATGGATCGAGGTAAAGACGTCATCCTTGACGATCCGTTCGGAGATCAGGATGGAGTCTTCATAATTATAGCCGTTCCATGGCATGAAGGCGACGAGGCTGTTGCGGCCCAGCGCCAGCTCACCCAGATCGGTTGAAGGCCCATCGGCAATAATATCGCCAATTTCCACCGTATCGCCCACTTTAACCAGCGGTCGCTGGTTGATGCAGGTGTTCTGGTTGGAACGCTGGAACTTGCGCATCCGGTAGATATCGACTCCCGGATCGCCCGGTTCCAGATTGTCCGTCACGCGCACAACGATCCGGGTGGCATCGACCTGATCGATGATCCCGCCCCGCGCCGCCATGATCGCCGCCCCGGAATCCCGGGCCACAACGCCCTCGATGCCGGTACCGACATAGGGGGCCTCGGCCTGCAGCAGGGGCACGGCCTGACGCTGCATGTTGGATCCCATCAGCGCACGGTTGGCATCGTCGTTTTCCAGGAACGGGATCAGCGAAGCCGCCACCGACACCAGCTGTTTCGGCGATACGTCGATCAGATCCACGCTGTCCCGCGGGGCCAGGGTATATTCCCCCGACTGGCGCGTGTTGACCATGTCGTTGACGAAATGACCACTGGCATCCAGGCTGGCATTGGCCTGGGCCACGGTGTGGCGCATTTCCTCGGTCGCGGACATGTAGTGCACCTCATCGGTGACCTTGCTGTCCTTGACGATCCGATAGGGCGTCTCGATGAAGCCGTACTTGTTCACCCGCGCATAGGTGGCCAGGCTGTTGATCAGGCCGATATTCGGGCCTTCCGGCGTCTCGATCGGGCACATCCGGCCATAATGGGTGGGGTGCACGTCGCGCACCTCGAACCCGGCGCGCTCGCGGGTCAGACCCCCCGGCCCCAGCGCCGACAGACGGCGCTTGTGCGTCACTTCGGACAGCGGGTTGGTCTGGTCCATGAACTGC
>JBKEEC010000084.1:0-5371 GCA_047975785.1 Sphingomonadaceae bacterium
GCGGCGGCAGGAAACGGCGCATGAGAGCTCCTTAAAAAGTGATAATTATTATTTTTTATTACACTTGGATGTAAGGGTCAACTGCTCCAGAAACACACCCATACCTACCCGATCTGTTCCGCCCAGGCGATGCGGCGCAGTGGGCCACCATATTCGCTCCCGTCAAAAGGATAGCAGGTGGCGAGCGCAAGCAGCGGACGCGCAGGATCAAGCGGATAGGTAAAGCGATCCCAGCGCACTGTTTCGAAACGGGTCACGCGATAGCGAGCCATCGCTCCGGTTTCGGCTTGCAGGGCCACGATATCGCCTTCCTGCAAATCGCGGATAAACGCGAAGTGGGTATCGCGGTGCGCCGCCAGCACGGTGACCGGGTTTTCAGAATTGCCATGCTTTATCAATACCGGCCCGTGCGCCAGTCGATCATGGGTCGGATCGCCAGATTGCACCACCTCCTTCACGCCAAGACGCGCCACCGTTAGCCGGGCAAGTGCTTGGCGCCCGGTCGCTGCGGACGGAACGGGCGCGCGTTTGCTGCGAGCCTCCTGTTCCGCAGAAGAAGGCAGGAGTCTCCGGCCCGCTCCCTCAGTTATCGTATCCGGCGCGCGCTGCTCAACTGTTTCACTGGCAAGGACTTGGGTATTGGCATGGGCAAGCCGCCGTTCAAATTCCTCTTCAAGCTGTGTCTGGCCAATGCTTGCCCTGATCGGCACCGCGGCGCCCCCGGTCAGCGTGACAATACCACAAATACAGAACGCCAGCGCCGTCGCTATGCCGAGGCCGCGCATGATCGCGCGCCCCCGGCTGATGTAAATGCGCGCGCTCATGCCCGCGTTCCGCCCTTGCGCCGTCTCGCAAGAAACAGGCTGGCAAGACCAGCCGTGATCATGGCCAGGCCGCGTAGAATGGCGTCCAGAAAACCTGTCGCTGTCTGTGGAAGATCCAGCGGCTCTTGCTGCTCAGGAGCCATCGCCGCTGACGGCGATACGGGCACATCACCGCCAAACAACCCATCAAAACTCCAGCCTTTGGGAAGCAGTAGCGGCAATTCCTCACGCGTCAGCCGTTCGCCGGCCGGCCGTGACGGGGTCTTGTCAATTGCGACAAGGCTCGTCTGCGTCGTGACAAGATGATAATCCAGCCCCAGCCTTGCGATCGCCTCATCTGCCTTATCAGCCTCGATCTGACGGGACCAACGCTGTGCCTCAATATCTGCAATGCTGCGATTGGCCCAAAGCCGGGCGATTGAAGGGCTGTCCGCTGCATCTGCAAGGCTCACACGCTGATGCCATGGCTTCCCGTCAATCGTGCCGCTGACTACCAGATCCCCACGGAGCGTGGCCCCCTTGCCAAGCAGGACGAGCGGCTCCCCTGCATAAAGATCAGGCAAGGTCTGGGGCGTAAGGTCCAGTGTGTCACCCTCTACAAGCACCGAAATGTTGCGGACGGCGGGGGCCTTCAGACGATCGAGCAGCGCCGTCATTCTCACCATGACTTCAGTGTCATCCCCGATATTGGTATAGGTCCCCCGCCCTGCCTCTGCCATGCGGCGCATCAGAAAATTGTTCGGAGCCGATCCGATACCGACCATAAACACGCGGCTGCGTCCGCCATGCGCCATGATTTCTGCCATCATTTCCTTTTCGTTGGAAAGATTGCCATCAGTAAGGAACACGACCTGCCGGACGGTGCTGGCCGCCGGATCGTCATCAACCAGCGCCGCCTTCAATGCGGGCAGCATCTCCGTGCCCCCGCTCGCTTCAAGAGCCTGGGTGAAAGTGCGTGCCAGCGCGATCTGTTCAGGCGTGGCGGCCGTCGCATGATCGAACAACTGGGTCATGGTATCGTCAAAACGGATGACGTTGAAACGATCCTGCGGGCGCAGGGTGCCGAGTGCGTGGAGCAGGCTCTGCTTTGCCGCATCCATCGATTCCCCGCTCATCGAACCACTATTGTCGATCACAAAGATCATCTCGCGCGGAGGGGCCGTGACGGCTTCGACCCCAGCCTGGGGCATAATGGTGGCCATTACATAATTCTGGCCATCGAGATTCTGGCGAAACAGGCCAAGGGTCGGATCGGCGCTTGCCGAACGCCAGCGCAGTTCAAAATCGCGGTCGGCAGGTTCCTCACCCGCGGCAAGGGTGACTGTCCGCTCTGTGCGACCGGCATTGGCATCGGCAACACTGATGCGGTGATACGGGCTGATCACATTTGCCGGCACGAAGCCGGGGTTCAGATGAACGGTTATCGAAACCGGATTCAGCCCCTTACCCGTTTGCGGTCCGGCAAGCGGTGCCGTTACGGCTAGTGCATCAGTGCGACCAGCGTTATCATTCAGCGTGTGCGGAGGGACATAGCGCGGCCCGACCACCAGCGGCAGCCGCATAGAAAATTCGCCGGCCAGCTGGCGAACCGGCGCCTGATATTCGATCGAGACCAGCACGGTTTCACCCGGTCCGATATTCGCAACATTGGTACGAAACACATTGGCCCGCTCTGCCTCGACAAGACCGGCCTTTTGCCCTTGTGCCTTTGCCTGTTCGTAGATTTCGCGCGCCTCGATCCTGCGCTTTATTTCGCCCACAATCACACGCTGGCCCACCACCATACTCAAGGTGTCGACCGCACCATCATCCGGCAGCGGATAAAGGTAGCTCGCCTCCATCCACTCACCGCTGTCATTACGAAATGCCTGCGTTACGCGCACGCGCATGACCGTGCCGCTGACCGTGACATCCATATCCGTGCCAAGCCTGACGGCCGGCATCTCCGTGGCCACGCCGGCACCACGCAACATCAGTGCGCCGCCTGCGGCGGGATCGCCCCGTTCCGCCGCGCGGACATGGCTGGCCAGCGCGGTGCCAATCACCACTGCCAGCAAGGTTACTGTGCCTATTCCCAGTCGGCGTCTGGCTTGTGCACGCCGACTGGCTGGGGCAGATGGGCTAATGGGTTGAATATACATGGCAATCGCTCCGTTTGTTCGTGGAGCCATTCTGTTAGGCAGTGTCCATGCCGCACAGCCATGCGAAATATCCGGCAATGTCGGCAATCCACGACGGAACTTGACGGATTGTGGAAAGCAACCTGAAAGCACTTGACGAATTGTCCGGTTTTGTGCGGAATTGTCCGAAACGAGGGAACCATGGCTGGCCAGCAAGACGATACGGGCAAGGACAATGACGCCATCGCCGCACAGCTGCGCGAAGAACTGGCCCGTCGCCGGATTTCCCGTCAGGCATTGGCAGACATGGCCCGTATCAGCCTTTCGACACTGGAAAAAGCACTGTCAGGCAGCCGCCCGTTTTCCCTGGCGACAGTTGTGCGCCTGGAGGACGTTCTGGGCACGTCCTTGCGTGAAATATCAGACACCCCTTCGCCCGAAACGCAGTTCGCACCATCGAATATGGGCTCTTACAGCCGCCCCTCCGTGCACTGGATTGAAGGCACCTATCTGACGCTGCGCCCCGCCTTCAGTCAGCCAGGCGCTGTGTTCGCCTATGGAACGGAAATCTTCTGGGACGAACAACGTGGTTATCTGGGCTTCGCAGAGATCGAACGGACCGATGATGTTTTTACCCAGAAGGGGTTTGTTTCGATGCCAAACCTCTCAGGTCATACCTATCTCGTAACCAGCGAGGAAGGACAATACCGCATGATCATGCTGGGCCGCGCCACGCGCGAGCGGCGGATGTATGGGTTGCTATCCACCTTGCAGGTCGGTTCGGGTTCGCAGCTTGTGCCCGTATCCTGCCCGATCGCGCTGATCCCGAACGAGGAAATAGCAGTGCTGCGCTACGGAGTTCTGGAACCCGGTGACCCGGATTTTACGACCTGCCGCGAAGCACTGGATCGAGCCACAGCCGACGAATTCTGTCGCTGGCATGGCTAGGCTCAGGAGGTCTGCAAACATTATCTTCCACCGAAAAAGTCCATCAAACTTTTCTGATAATGCTATCGGCCCATTAACCCTGTACGTTTCTTTTATTTTATCGATAAATGCCGTATTTTACAGGGAGAACAAAGAAAACCGGTTTCACTCGGTGATAGGTCTGCCACAATAACCGGGCCACAGTTACCGGGTCGCCAATATATATTCTCTGGGAGAGTATAATGGCGTTCTGGAAATTCCATTTTCTCGGAAAGGAGCTTCTTCTTGATCCTTCCGGGAACATATGCCGGCTACCGGAGGCAGTCTGGCCCATGCTGGGTCTGCTTATTTCTGCCCCCGATTATCGCATTTCACGCTCTGCCCTGAGCGGCCAGCTCTGGCCAGATGTTGATGATAAAACTGCCAGGCATCGCCTTGCGACTATTCTCTGGCGTTTACGCAAAGCGAGTGATTGCTTTTCTTCACTTCTGTCCGTTTCCGGCAAGGAAATCGTCTTGTCCATGACTTCGGAAATCTGGATAGATGCTCTGTGGCTGATACGAAGATGTGAAAAAGTTATGGCCGCCCCTTCCTGCCTTGATCACCGGATTGAGCGACAGCGGCTGTTACGCGCCCTGCGACTGTATTGCGGAACATTCCTCACCCGGTGCGATCAGGATGCCGTGATGTTTGAGCGGGAGCGTATCCGCGCGCTTTATCTTGATGCCAGCTATGAACTCGCATGTGCCAATGCGCGCCATCAGGAATGGGGCGCGACACTGGAAGTCTGTCGCGATCTTTGCACAGAAGAACCTTTGCGTGAGGATGCCCAGCGACTTTTTATCACCACGCTGGATCGGGCCGGACAACATGCGCTTGCCATCCAGCAATATCACCGGCTCGAATCCTTATTACAAAGCGAGATTGGCGTGCCCCCTATGCCTGAGACAAAGGCGCTTTATTCACGTTTGATCAAATGTGAGCCGGCAGAAATTCCGGTTCGGGGCAACATCATGGATCCGGGAGCTGGTGCAGCGCAAAACCTCGGGACTTCTGCTGATAGCACTGCCACTCTCCGCCAGCGTCAGTTGCTGGAGAAACTGCATATGCAGGTCAAAAACTCGCTCACCCTTATCGAACAGGCCGTGCGTCGGTGACCTCCATGCACCGGATTTTTCAGAAAATACCTTCTTATAAATCATAAGCTTACAAAATATTTCTGCACCTGTGATCCATCTGAGACAGACCTGTGATGCTCGTGTGATTTGATACCTCCATAGTCCGTGATTGCACCTGTTACCGGCCAGTCAGGCCGTCAGCGGCGGGAGGGAGGCCTTGAATGACTCCACAGATGACCTGCATCCGGACGCAGCCAGTTCCGCTATCGAGGCACATGTTGCTGAAAGACATGCCCGGACTTTGCTTATCCGCTGCTGGCATGAGCGCGTTTCATCCGAGCAATATATTCTGCGTTGCACGTTACGAGACGTATCACGCGGA
>JBKEEC010000085.1:0-9028 GCA_047975785.1 Sphingomonadaceae bacterium
CAAATCTCTTGAAGGAGATGATGGTTGTCTGTTTTGATGGAGGTGCAAACACAAACTCAAAATGGATAAACCACAATGTTGAATACTACTCAGGCCATCCTCAAACACAAGAAGGTCCTTTTGAACCTCTCTGTGGAACTGTGCAATGTATCAATAGCCTGTCAGGTCATGGGCCTGTCGCGTGATACGTTTTACCGCTACAAGGCCGCTGTCGAAGAAGGCGGTGTCGAGGCGCTGCTCGACCGGATGGAAGCCGCCATCCTCGCCCGCGCCTTTCGCGGCGAACTCGTCCCGCAAGACCCCGCCGACGAACCCGCACACCTCCTTCTCGACCGCATCCGCAAAGCCAGAGAAACCGGGCGCGCCGCCGCCCCCAAACCCAAGCGCGGGCGGCGGAAGAAGGTGAAGGCCTGACCATGACCGAATGGCCGTCTCGAAACTCAACGATTTCGGCCGGGAGCGGCTCTCGCAGCATTTCTACATGCGCGATTTCCTGTTTTCAGACATCGCGGCAGTCCACGGCATGGTCAACGCGCCCGACGATCCCAAGCTTGCCTTGACCTCGGCCCTGACAAATGTTGAACAACGTCGAACCCTGCCGCATCCTGCAACCGCACATGCCAAGGTGCAAGAAAATGATCGGATTGACGGGTTGCCACTCTGCAATATCGCATTTCAATCAAATTCAGAAAACTTCCATAGTTTCGCGCAATTTCTGGAATTTTCGCTATTTTTTCCGTTGAAGCCTCGTAAAGTTTGAGCGTTGATTTTTTCAGTTCTGGCCAGCCTAGTGCGCTTTCACGTTCAAAAAGCAGTATAATCGTTTCAACCAGTTCGAGCCCCGTCAACGGTTGGCAGTTCATCACACCCTCGGGATTAATGGATATAATCGGAGAGCCGTCAAACTTGCCCACCTCTTCAAAAAGGAGATCCGCAGCGCCTTTGATTTTAAAAAAATGTTCGTCAAAAATATCCTGCGGATTTTGGCCATCCGACTGCATTTTCCTCGTCAATTCGCCGTGAATGGCTTTCCAGATCGGACTCCTGAACCATCGCGCTGTGCCAGGTACTGCCGCCTCGGCAACCTCAATCGGATTGGTCTGCGTTGAGGGATCATTGGGTACGTGTTCGCCTCTGCGGTAGGGTGCCCATTTGCCGAAGTGCTTAGTCAATTCTCGGACCTCTGGCCGAGACTGCCAAGTTCTTCCCATCGCGGACCTTGCGCGATTTCGCTCTAACCGGACCGCATCATACCAAACCATCGTTCGTACCCGGTCAGGGCAATCAGTCGGTCGTTCCGGACGTCTCTTTCTGCCCTTGGCTGCATGCTCGCTCATCATACTCAACTTTATTCGAAAAACTTCGGCGATGCGGACGATAATACAATCTGCTCAACCTCACGCAACAAATGATGTTTCGAGGTGAATCGTGGAAAACCTAAAAAATGCTGAGAGAGAATGTACTGACATCGGTGCGTTGATGTTGGCTGAGTACGGCCCGCTTTTGACCGGGATCGAATTGATAACCGCGCTCGGTTACCCGACGCCGGCGGCATTCTGGCAGGCTCGGCGTTGTGGCCGTGTGCAAGTTCGTACTTTCCGAATCCCGGGCAGGCGAGGGACCTTTGCCCTTACCACCGATGTCGCAACGTGGCTTCGAGATGCGGCAAATAATTTTGGAACAAAGCCATGAGTATTCCGATCCGGAGCCTGTCCAACCGACTTCGGAAGGCGGCCGACTCGGGAAGGGCAGTCCAGATTCCCACCGACGAAATCTTGGCACTCTTTGAAGTTGGTGCGGCTCGAGTGATTTTTGAGGCAGAAACGAAGGAGCTCGAAGAGCAATGCAAAAAGACGCACAACCCCAATTCGTCCGAGGAAAATACTGGCTTGCAATGGACAGAAAGAAAAGCGGAACGCTACGGTCGAAATACTGGCAAATATTCTGGTACGACTCCGGAGCTGGACGAGTCAGATCTAAATCGACGTCTAAAGTCGATCTGCAATCCGCAGAAATAGAGCTCGATAAATTCTACCTTAAACATGAACGGGGCGCGACCGTGTGTCCTTGCTGTGGCCGGGATCTCGAAAAACCGACAGGTTATTTTTTGGTCCAGGCTTTGATTGACTACTTGGTTGTGAAGCATGACACTAAATGCTTCACTACGGTGCGACCGCGAATTGCGCATTTTCAAAAATTTCTTGAGGCGAATCACAAGACGGAGATCCTCTGCGAAGAAGTCGACGAGGATCTTGTCTCTGAATTTCGGACCTGGTCGCAGAAGCAAAAAGTCGTGGTGGGGAAAGGTAAAAATCGAAAGGAGCGTGACCGGGCTCTGGGCACGACGGAAGGATCCGTGAGGCAAGTCATCGCAGCGATCAACCTTGCGCACGATAAAAAGAACATTGCGGCATCTGCAAAGGTAAAAGCCCTGAAGACTACGGAGGTTAGTAGGCCACCGACCTATCGGTCGGACATATCAGAACTCGCCCGCATGTTTGAATATTGTCTCCATCCGAAATGGACAGGGCAGAAAGAATGGTCGGCGAAGATCGCCAATAAGATTCGACTTCAGCGGGAGTCGCTGCTGCGCTTCTTACAGTTTTCTGTTGCAACGTGGTGCAGACCAGATGCAGCCCACGATTTTTCTACTGAGCCGAAGCGCAAGCAATGGGATCCTCAAGCGAATGTGATCCACTTAAACCCCGTCAACCGAGCTCAGACGAAGAAGCACAGACCGGTAATTCCTGCGGCGCGACAATTGAGGCCACTTATGGAGCAGGCTGAAGGGTATTTCGTACGGGTCAAATCAGTTCGCAAGGCATTCGAAGCCATGCAAAATGAACTGGGATTGCCTCGCGAACGCGAAACAGGCCCAAAGTTGATACGGCGATCTATGGCACATCTGGTGCGGCGTGAACTCGGCCAGGCTAACTGGCCACAAGGCAAACTGATGCTTGGACATCAGCAAGGCGACATCAGTGACCTGTATGCGCTGCAACAACCTGAATACATGGGCCTTGCATTGCGCGCTACAGAAGCGATTATAGATCAGATTGAAGTCTTGGTTCCCGGTGCGTTCACCGGAGTCGCACCGGATAACATCACAGCTACAGGAGCCGTAAATGTCTGAATTTATTGGTCGGGGAAAGAGGATTCGAACCTCCGGCCCCTGCCTCCCGAAGACAGTGCTCTACCAGGCTGAGCTACTCCCCGACCGGATGCTGCCTGCATGAATCTGCAGGCGAGGCAGAAGGCGCGCCTATAGGGATGTGCGTGCAGGGTGGCAAGCAGACAATTTCCGGTGTAGCGACGATTTATGGATTCTTCGGTATTTCCCTCTCGCGATTCATCTGCTGATCGCCATCCTGAATGGCAATATCTTGATCTGATGCGCACCATTCGCGAACAGGGGAGCGAAAGGCGGGATCGGACCGGCATCGGCACACGGTCCATTTTTGGGGCGATGATGCGATTCGATCTGTCAGGTGGGCAGATGCCGCTGCTGACAACCAAACGGGTTTACTGGAAAACCGCCACGCGCGAAATGCTGTGGTTCCTGACCGGAAATACCAATATCCGTCCGCTGGTATTGCAAGGGGTCAAAATCTGGAATGAATGGCCCCATGCGCGCTATGTGCGCGAAACAGGCGATAATCTCTCGCTGGAAGATTTTATCCAGCGGGTCGCAGATGATGAAGTTTTTGCCGCACAATGGGGCGATCTTGGCCCCGTCTATGGCAAGCAGTGGGTGGACTGGCCAACCTATGAGGATGCCGGTAACGGGCTGTGGCGCAAAGGCGAAGGCATTAACCAGATCAGTGCAGTGGTAGATAGCTTGCGCAATAATCCGGGCAGCCGCCGCCATATCATTGAAGGGTGGAATGTTGCCGAGCTTGAGCGAATGGCCCTTCCGCCATGTCACAAGACCTATCAGTTCCACGTGGCGGAACAAAAGCTTAACGGATTGCTCTACCAGCGCAGTTGCGATGTTGCTCTGGGGCTGCCTTTCAATTTATGGTCAGCAGCCTTGCTGCAGAGAATGCTGGCCCAGCAGGCCGGGCTGGAACCGGGCGAGTTTGTCTGGATG
Source organism: Sphingomonadaceae bacterium (assembly GCA_047975785.1). Classification (GTDB taxonomy): domain Bacteria; phylum Pseudomonadota; class Alphaproteobacteria; order Sphingomonadales; family Sphingomonadaceae; genus JACXVD01. The sequence continues at coordinate 4,091 of JBKEEC010000085.1, forward strand.
GGCGGGGATGTGCATCTCTATCTCAACCATACGGATCTGGTGGACACACAGCTTTCACGTATTCCGCAAGGCTCGCCGCTGCTGACAATCAATCGTAAACCGGATAGTATATTTGATTATCAATTATCCGATTTCGAAGTCGTGGATTATGCTCCTCAGGGTGCGTTGAAAGCGCCGATTGCGGTTTAGGAGACCTGTTTGCGGGTTGGATTAGGGTGTTGAAAGGCGGTGTGTTTTTTGCCTTTTCTGTGATTGATCCCGGCCCGCTGGGTCGCTGAGCATGGCGCTTGGCATAGCAGCAGCAATTTTCATGCTGCTGCAGCGAGAATATTCATGGTGCGTTTGAGGTTGCAGGCGATAGCGGTGAGGTGGACCTAGGCGGTGGCTTTGGCGAGACCTCGCCATCGCATTCGCCTGAGGCCGTAGCATCGTTTCCATGTCCCGAAGATCTTCTCGATCCGGCCCCTCACGCGATGAATTGGTTGGTTCCATTCATGGAGCTTGCGCAGCGTTTCAGCTTCGTCGCGACCCCACATGCCGGTGGCGACGATCCGGGGAATGCCACCCTTGGCCCGCACGGCATCGCGAAAGTGATTGCCGCGATAGGCGCTGTCGGCGAACACCTCGCCGGGATTGTCGGGCAAGGCTTCCGGGCCTGCTCTACCGTCATTGATATTGGCGGATGTGACCGAGACTTCCTCGACCAGGGCTGTATCGGCATCGGCGCCAACATGGGCCTTGAAACCGTGGACAGCCCGCTTTCCCTTGTGTTTTACCCAGCGTGCATCGTCATCCCATCGTCATCCCCTTCACTGGCCGAGGCAATGATGGTGGCATCGACCAGTGTTCCGGTCTTGACTGTCACCGCCTTTGACTTGAGCTGCATGGTCACGGTTTCAAACAGAGCCCGGTCAAGCTTGTGTGCAACCAGCAGCCTGCGAAATCTGACAAAGGCGGTCCGCTCGGGCGTCGCTTCATTCGCGGAGAACCCGCAGAAGCGGCGAAAGGAGGCGCGATCGTCGAGCGCTTCGGCCAGCTTTACATCGGACAGGTCGTACCAGATCGACAGAAGCAGCGCCTTGAACATTGCCAGCGGTGGCCAGGCAGGTTCGCCCCTGGTGGCCGGATAAAGCGGATCAAGCAGTTCCGCGACCGGGTTCCAATCGACCAGCGAGGCCAGCGCATCAAGCGAGGAAGCCGCCCGCTCGCGCCCGGCAAAGCCAAACTGTTCCTGTCCGATCAAACGTTGTGCCACCTGTCGCTCTCCTCCCGGAAAGAGACATAGAATCAGTCGTCAACGCCTTTGTCTACAACTATCCGCGCACAGGTCTCACTAAAGCATCGCGAGAAAAGGTTGAATCACCGCGATGCTATATTTTCTTGTTTTCGCATTGCTTTTGCGAAAAACCGGTATCAACTTTTTCGCGCAATACTTTAGGCGGCTAACCTGCAATGTCAAAGAGCCAGCCTCAATCCACCACCGAAATTTGCAACAGAATCATAGGCGCAAGGTATTATCCCCCGGAGGAACCGGCTCGTGGCAGGCTGAGTCTGACCATTAGCCCGTCCAGATCCTCGCTCTCACCGAGCAAAACACTGCCGCCATAAATTTCCACCACATCACGCACGATAGCCAGCCCCAGTCCTGTGCCGGGTTTGCCGGTATCCAGCCGTGCTCCCCGATCAAAAATACTGGCGCGCTGGGCTTCGGGCACACCTGGACCATCATCCTCGATCCAGATAATGCACTGGGCATTGTCCGGCTCCGCATCAATGGTTACAAAAACGCTGCCTCCTCCATATTTGGCGGCATTTTCTATCAGATTGCCAAGAATCTCATCCAGATCCTGCCGCTCGATCGAGACATGGGCTTTTTCGGATCCGGCAATGTCAAATCGCACGGAGGGATAAAGTCGCTCAACCGCCCGGCGCACAGCTTCTGCGCTGTCGCGAACCGAGGTGCTGTAATGGCCAACCGCCCGACGCCCGACCGCGCGCGCGCGCGCCAGATGGTGATCGACGTGACGACGCATATTGCCCGCCTCGCGAATGACCGTATCGGCCAGATCGGGGGCTTTGGCCGTGGCGGCATTATTGACAACCGTAAGTGGAGTCTTGAGGGCATGGGCAAGATTGCCGGCATGGGTGCGTGCCTCTTCTGCCTGACGTTCGGAATGGGCAAGCAGCAGGTTGAGCTCTTCCACCAGAGGCTGCACTTCAAGAGGCAGAGGTTCATCGACTCGGTTGCTGCCTTCGGTGCGGATTTTCTGGATTGCGAGCCTAACCCTGCGCAGCGGCCATAGCCCATACCATGTTTGCAGCACCACCAGCAGCATCAGCCCGGCCCCCAGAACCGCAAAGCTCCATACCAGGATGGAGCGGTTCTTGCGTATCTGTGCATCCAGCTCGGTCCGGCTGGCAGCGACGGTAAACCACCACTGCGTATCGCTGTCTGGAAGAGTCAGGGTGCGCTCCGCGATCCGCAGGGGTTCCCCGCGGAACTGGTCGGAATCATAAATATGAACCTGATCATCCTGAAAGGAATGATCCACCTCAAGGCTTCGGTCCCACAGGCTGCGGCTGGGAAAATCATCATGTCCCTCTCCGCTGATCTGCCAGTAAAGGCCACTATTGGGTTCCAGAAACCGCTGATCTCCCAAGGCGCGGTAAAACCATGCTTCCCCGTCCGGGCCGACCTCGGCAGATGCGATCATTGCCGTGAGCATATATTTCAACTGATCATCGAAATTTTCCTCAACCAGCGAGGTGAGGGTACGATCAAGGGCAAAGCCACCACCCAGCAGCAACACGGCAATCCAGCTTGCCGCAATCAGAATCATACGATTGGCAAGACTGCCGGTGCTACGCGATGCGTAATTCTCCCGCGCATCAGAATCGGCAGGGCGGTCTGTCACAGACTGCTCTGCCGATTGGTCCACGGCATCAGGCGCGCGGTGTGTCGGCGGGGTCGTCGAGGCTGTAACCGAGGCCACGGATCGTTGTGATGACATCCGCACCCAGCTTCTTGCGAATACGGGTAACGAAAACTTCGATAGTGTTGGAATCACGATCAAAATCCTGATCGTAAATATGCTCGATCAGTTCGGTACGGCTGACGACCTTGCCCTTGTGGTGCATGAGATAGCTCAGAAGTTTGTATTCCTGCGCGGTCAGTTTTACCGGCTCCCCGTTCAGGGTCACCCGGCCTGATCTTGTATCCAGCCTGACATCGCCTGCTGTCAGTTCAGACGAGGTGTTACCTGATGCGCGGCGGATCAGCGCCCGCAATCTGGCAATCAGTTCTTCGGTCTGGAAAGGTTTGGCCAGATAATCATCCGCTCCGGCATCCAGCCCGGCGACCTTGTCTGACCAGCTATCGCGCGCGGTCAGCACCAAAACCGGAAAATCGCGCCCTTCCTTACGCCACATGCCCAGCACGGTCAGCCCGTCAATTTCAGGCAGGCCAAGATCCAGAATCACGGCGTCATAATTTTCTGTGCTGCCGAGAAAATGGCCGTCCTCTCCGTCGGTTGAAAGGTCTACGGCATAGCCGTTCTGTTCCAGCGTGGATTTAAGCTGGGTTCCAAGAGTGGGTTCATCCTCGACGATCAGGATGCGCATGACGGACGCTCTCCCCTGTTAACGCATATATTTGCAAAGTGGAGCCTGAGACGCATTGCGTCAACGGCGGGACAGTGAAATTTCAAAAACTGCGTCGGATAACCCGACCGCTGCGGGCATCGACATCGACAAACAGCACCTTGCCCTGACGAATGAATTTGAGACGATAGGCCTTGACGGTCGAATCATAGGCCGGACCAAGATATTCGGCATTTTTCATGGATGGCAAAACACGACGTTCTATCTCGCGCAGGCTAAGCTGGTTGCCTGCCTGCATTTCCTGCCTTGCCCTGTCCTGTTCGGTCCGGCTCTGTTGCGCAGCGGCGGGCATTGCAGCAGCCAATAGAAACAGAGGGGCAAGTGCCGCTCCGGCGAGAAAAGGTGCGATCAGTTTCCGCATAATGGAAAAGAACCTAGTGAAACAGCCTTGAATATTCGGTGAATAGCGGATCTTGCCGGTTTGGGATACTTCTTTTCAGCCAGGCAATGGGTTATATTGGCATAATGGATATATTGCTGGCCATTCTGATTGTGCTGCTGACTGTGATCGTCATGGAAGGAGTCGCCTGGGCCAGTCACAAATATATCATGCACGGGTTCGGCTGGAACTGGCATCGCGATCACCATGAACCGCATGACAGGGTCATGGAAAAAAATGATCTCTTTGCTTTGGTCGGCGCGGGGATGAGCATATCCATGTTTGCTCTGGGCAGCCCGATGATTATGGGCCCGATGATTAACGCCCCCGCCTGGTGGCCAGGGACATGGATAGGCCTGGGCATTCTGTTTTACGGCATTATTTATACGCTGGTGCATGACGGGCTGGTGCATCAGCGGTATTTCCGTTTTGTGCCCAGAAACGGCTATGCCAGACGGCTGGTGCAGGCACACAGGCTCCACCATGCCACGATCGGGAAAGAAGGCGGCGTTTCCTTTGGCTTTGTCCTTGCGCGTGATCCGGCGAAATTGAAGGCTGAGCTGCAACGCCAGCAGCGGGCAGGAGCCGCAAAGCTGCGGCCAGGCAGCAATAATACCAATGTGCAATGAGGTTGGCTCATCGCACACTGGTCAAGCCTGCGCGGCGCCCTATTGGCGGACACACTTATGCCGCAGGGGGCCATAAATTTATGATAAAGCTTTTCGCGAAAAAGTGGATACCGGTTTTTCGCAAAAGAAAAGCGAAAACAAGCGATTATAGCATCGCGGTGATTCAACCCTTTCTCGCGATGCTATAGAATTTTTTGAAAGGCGGTGATGCCGCTTACAGGCAATACGCCAGATTCTGACTCATCCCGAAATTGCGCATCAGCCGCCGAG
>JBKEEC010000086.1:0-7064 GCA_047975785.1 Sphingomonadaceae bacterium
ATCAATGCTCTTGATCGCATCGATTGGCACCACGCTTTCAATCTCGGCCAGCAGGGCATTATGTGCCCGGCGGTAGAGATGCGGGGTTTGTGGCACGAGGATGAGATCCGGACAGAGGCGCTTTGCCTCGCCCACCTTCATGACATTGGTGAGTCCCAGCGCCTTGGCTTCCTTTGAACAGGCAATGACGCAGGAGGCCTTGCCGCCTGCAAAAGGCACTATACCCACAGGCCGCCCGCGCAGTTCGGGCTGCACCTGCTGGGCGACCGAAGCGAAAAAGCCATCAAAGTCAAGATAGAGCCGTTCTATGTCCTCTGGTTTGCGCATATTCCCACCCGAATCGGAAATAAGAACATATAAAGAACATAGAGTAATAATGCACGGGCCTTCAGGACAGTATTCTCAAGCGAACCCGCTCACGGACAGCGGATATTCCCGTAGCGTTTTACAGCATGTCCTGCCTTTACCTGCGCGCAGGCAAGATCGGTCCTGCCAGCCCAGCATTGCAGGATGGCGCGCCCATAGTGGTAAGTCTCGATTTTCCGGCAGCGGACATAACCAGATACGACGAGACGGCGCAGTTTATACTTTTTAAAAAGAGAAAATTAAAAACGCCCGCGCTTTGCGCGGGTAATTCTAGATTCTATCTGATTCTGATTCCGGTGCGATATCAAGTTGAAAAATAAAGATAATACACCCAAACTCCTGACTTTTCGGGGGCTTCCCGCTGACCTATTGGGGGAGAACCCTGACCGATTGGGGGGAGTTGCCTGACTTTCTGGGGGAATGCCTGACCGATTGGGGGCCAGGCTTATTCAAGCAATTTTTGGTCGTTTTGACTGTTTTGGCTATCGCTAGCGTCTGATTTTGATTCATTGAAGCGGGTTTGGACAGTGAATTTATGAATCTTAGGATTCATGGCGAGTCGCAGACGATAGCTATCCTGACTCATTGGGGGCAAAAACTGACCGTGCTTGACAAAGCAGGTCAGGATAAGAATATCCATGGTAATGACTCAAGATGCTGAAGCTTTTCTGGTTGGACTGAAGAATGTTTCTGAGGAGGAGCATCAAACTGGTCGTGCCATGAGAGTTGCTAGGGCTGTTGCGGCAAAAAATGACGATGAGTTCGTTAAACCAGGAGATTTGGTTGAAGTCCGTTTTGTAAAAGGACATTCGCTCAGCCTCACTGCCTCCCGACTGTTGGCCCTTATGATTTTAGCTGCTGGCGCAGATGCTTGGGAAGACCGTCGACACCGCATGCGTAAATCGGATGTCCGGCGTGGACATAAAGGCAATGAGCGCATTGGTGATATGCTTGAGGAATTACATCGTACACTATTTTCTCATGACGATCGGTCATGGCGCGGGAAAAAGGCAGTAACTCGATTTCCGCTGATACAATTGTCGCGGGAAGAGGTTGATGATGATGGGGCAGTCGATGAAGGTTGGATTGAATGGGAATTCACACCTTGGGCCCGAAAGCTGATAAAGGAATCTGAATCCTATGCGGTGATGAACCGGCAGGCGGTATTGGGTTTTAGGTCTAACTATGCGTTGCGTTTATACGAGATCGGTTCTTTGAGGTTGCATCGAAGACAAGCCGTCTGGAAGACCGACTTGACAGAATTGCGTGCAGGTTTGGGTATTGACCCTAATGTTTACACTGATTTTGCGCAATTGCGCAGAAAGGTCCTTCAGAAAGCCAAGAGTGAGATTGATCAACTTGCTCATTATACTGTAGAATGGACAGAGCGGAAACAGGGCCGGAAGGTTGTGGGTGTTGATTTCGAGTTCAAACCGAAGGAGCCCCCGGAGCAGATTGCTACTATTGATGAGCTTGGACGTCACTCTACCGGACGCAAAGCGCGACGGAATGGAACGGTTGAAAGGGTTGAGGCCCCCTCCCCTGCTCTACCGAAGAGCTTTCCTTCTGGCAGCTTGAACTTTGGTGCTGAAGCGAAACTCTTCGGCCAAATTGCTATTGAGCATGGTGGTGGTTGGGATAGAAATCTTATAGCTCAGGCTTATCGGGATCAAATGGGTGATCGCCTTTCGAAAATGCAAGGTGATCGCCTGATCAAGTCGTTTGCAGGTTTTTGTCGCTCATTCGCTTCACAGAGAGGCAAGCCTTAGCCTCCCGCTGTTTGACTTTCGAATTTATACCACATAATCCTCATAAATCGAAAGTGAGGGTTGTATGAACAACAAAACGGTAGAGTTAAGCGGGAGCCGTGCAAATATTGCAAGGCTTACAAGCCAATCTGCTACGGTCTTAGAGCAATTGCGCAACGAGGTTCGCAATGCACGCGCGGATGAACGGCGGGAGCCTATCTTTTCTATTGGCAGGGCGGGAGAGCTGGTTGGACGCACTCCGACTGCCATCAGGGATGCCGAGAAAGATGGGCGTCTGATCTCACCAGTGCGGACGGCTACGAACAGACGTGTCGGATATACTCTTGGGCAGCTAAATGAAATGCGTGAAGTGTTTGGGACTCGGCCGAGTCGTATAACAAGTGACCCTCTGGCGGTGGTAGCAGTTCAAAACTTTAAGGGTGGTGTTGGTAAGTCGACAGTTTCTGTGCATCTCGCTCAATTTCTGGCGATCAAGGGGTATCGAGTCTGTCTGATAGATTGTGACAGCCAGGCATCCGCGACAACACTGTTTGGGTATGTGCCAGATCTTGACTTGACTGAAGATGAAACTCTTTACCCCTTTCTGCGGTACGACGATATATTGAGTTTGTCGTATGCAGTTAAAAAAACTCATTTCGATGGCCTTGATCTTGTTCCTTCAAATCTCCGGTTGTTTCAGTCGGAGTATGAGCTGGCAGCGAGAATGGCGACAGGTGAGGGCGCTCTGCTGAATCGACTGGCGGAAGGCATCTTGTCCATTGGGGATAGCTACGACATTGTGGTTATAGACCCACCGCCTGCTCTTGGAGCTATATCACTTTCGGTGTTGCGTGCAGCGAATGCTCTGGTCGTGCCGCTCCCACCTACGGTCATGGACTTTTCGTCGACATCAGCGTTTCTTTCGATGCTTGATGAAACTCTGGCAGCGCTTGCCGAACATGGTTTTGAGCCTGACCTTTCTTTCATTCGTTTTCTTGCCTCAAAGGTGGATGACAACAAATCTATGCAGCGTGAGATGATGGATTTGTATAGAAATTTATTTGGGCACGACCTGATCCGTGCGCCACTGAAAGACTCGGCTGAGATCGACAATGCTACAGCACGTCTTATGACGGTCTATGAATTAAGCGGCCCGATCACAAGCAAGAGCGTGCGTGATCGCTGTCTCACTTATCTTGAGGCTGTTAATTCCGAAATTGAAAGTGAGATTCGCAAGACATGGCCGAGTCACGCGGAGGCACTTCGAAGCAGTGGGCTCACATGAAATTGCACCGGTGCAATTTTAGGGAAAGGTGATTGAAAATGGAACGAAAAAACCGAGGATTCGCGGCAAATCTTACATCGGCCCTAGCTGTTCCCAAAGAGGACACTTCGACGAAGTCTGTACCCGCTCGCGATATGATAGCTAGTCGGTCGAACCGGCTTGCTGAATTGGCAACAGGTTCGACCGTGGCAAAAACTCAATATCAGGTAGAGCCAGGGAAGTGTAGGATGTGGGCATACCATAATCGTGATTATAATGCTCTTGACTTTGATCGTTGTAGTGATCTGATTGAAAGCCTCAAGGCGCAAGGGCGTCAGGAGGTTCCTGCAATTGTCCGGCGTGTGCAAGGTGATCCTGAGATTGAGTTTGAGGTGATCTGTGGTGCCCGTCGGCACTGGTCGGTGAACTGGTTGCGTGAGAACAACTATCCTAACATACGATTTCTTGTGGAAGTTCGCGATCTGACGGATGAGGAAGCCTTCCGCGTTTCTGATCTCGAAAACCGAGCGAGAGAAGATCTGACGGACTATGAGAGGGCGCGGGACTATCTGCGAGCCCTCGAGGCTTACTACGGCGGGGTGCAGAAAAACATGGCAGAGCGGCTGAATGTCACACCGAGTTGGCTTAGTCGTTATTTGGATCTTGCGCGCCTTCCTGAAGTGATCATCGCAGCTTTTTCAAGTCCGCATGATTTGAGGATTAAGCACGTAACGCAAATTAAGCCGTTACTAAAACCGCAGGTTAGACTGGAGCAGGTGGAGCGGAGGGCGAAGGAGCTTTCCGATCAAAAGCGTCAAGGCAACATTCTTGCTCCAGCTGATGTCATCAAGCAGCTGGTCGCTGCCTATAAGGGCCCCCAAAAGGTCAGGTCGGCAGAGAGGGGGGCTGGCTCACACGAAACAATCATGGATTCGAAAGGGAAGCCAATTCTTACCGTACGCAAACCCAAGAGGGGTGAGGGGGTAAGCGTCACGTTGATTCCAGATGGACAGGGCAATCGAGCTGAAGTGATGCCTGCCTTGGAAAAGATACTTACGGATTACTGGCCGGTCTGAAGAACCTATAAATGTGCAAGGGATGTCTGCGCTCAAGGGGCAAACCCGGACTTTGCGATTGCGCAGGAAAGATCAATTCTGACTTTTGGAGGCATGCTTCCTATAAACGGCGTTGTCACGTTGACTCGTTTGAGCGCGAAAGGGACGAAAAGTGGTGATGATGTCAGGCGAGATGTGCTGCAACCTTCCATGCATCACATGCCTCAAGTCGATGGTAGCGGATGGTCAGGTCCAGCTGCACGTTCTGCCCTGGTTGCACCATAGGATGTCTCAACGCCGCGTTCCATCAGCATTTCCTCGACTTCACGAAGGCTGAGATTGAAGCGCATATAAAGCCACACCGAATGGGCAATGATCTCACGTGGAAATCGGTGGCGCTTGTAGCTGATCGATGCCTGGCTCATACCATACCGGTTAAGTCAGACCGCAACAGAAAGGCAAGGCTGTTAATGTGACAACACCCGGGGCTCAAAAGGCGGAAGTAATTGAGGCAATCGAGAAGTTTCTCTGACAGGATTTAACGCGTTGAAGCTTTGTCTGTTATGAGATATTATGAATAGATCATACTGGAGCAAGTGACGAGCTTATGGGTGCTTATGAACGAATGACAGTTGTGGTCCCGGATCAGATGGCCGCGAAAATCCATGCTGCTGTCGAGGCAGGTGAATATGCCTCGGCAAGCGAGGTCGTGCGCGATGCGATGCGCTTATGGAGCCAGCGCCGGGAGTTTCGAGAGGATGAGTTGTTGGCACTGCGCGACGCGTGGGAGCGCGGTAAAGCCAGTGGCGTTGCTGGTTCTCTCGATATGGAAGCCATAATTGCGCGTGCGAAGAGGAAGAAGGCAGCCTTGACCGGCAATGACTGAAATCCTTGTTTCGCGACAGGCGGATGACGATTTTGAACGAATCTGGCTTAATATAGCGCTCGACAATGCCGCTGCCGCTGATCGATTGTTGCGTGCTATTAACGCCAGGATTGAGCGTCTGTGTGTTTTCCCCGAGATTGGTCGTATACGTGATGATCTCAAGCCGGGCGCGCGTGGCCTGGTTCATGGTTCCTATCTGGTTCTCTATGAATATGACGCGACGGCTGATGTGGTGACAATTATGACCGTCGTAGAGGGGATGCGCGACCTTGACCGGCTGTTCTGATCACAACCGGATATCCGCAATTCCAATATACAATTTGCTCTTATACTCAATCCCGTTGATGCTGACGCATACGGGATTGGCTGCGCTCAGGCGCCGCGCAGGCTTGACCATATCCTGATGAGTCAAACTCATCAGGATATGGTATTACACGTCGTCCTCCCGCTCATCCTCGTCACGCCCGACATTATGCCGCGCGAGCAGCGCCTCGATGTCGCCCATCGCGGCATTATATTCGTCCAGCGCAGCAGAGGAGAAGGGGGAGCTGGCAGCTGGCTGGCCGTGCTCGATCAGCGGGCGACTATCGAGGTTCGCGGTGTAGAGATGTACGCCTGCCAGTGTGCGGCGCTCGAGCACACCGATGCGCCCGAGCGCGGCGAGCATGGAACGCACGCCGAGCCGGCTTGCGCCGAGCAGCAATTCGAGCTGGGAAGAGCGCAGCGGCCCAAACCCTGTCAGCAGTGCGAGCAGCGCGGGTGCGCGCGAGGAGCGACGCTGGCCGGGCTGAAGATCTGTGAGGCGACTGACCAGCTGGTTGGCCTCGTTCAGGCTGTCGAAAAGGGCTTGCGCAGTGTCGCGCAGCGAACTTGCCAGGATCTCAGCCCGCTCGTCCGGCTCTACATCGCTATGCGGGGTATCGATGTGCAGGGCATCGAGGCGGATAAGACCGGGGAAGGGGAGGGCATGGGGCAGCAGGCGCGCGGCGCGCCAGTGCTCGCCCCAGAGCATTTCGAGCGCCCAGCGCGGCGAGGGCAGGGGCGCCCGCTCGACCGTCAGCCGGATCCCGCCCGGCGCGATTGGCACGGGCACCCGTTCGGGCGGGGCAAACAGGATATGCTTGCCCGCCTCGCGGCAAAGACGCGTCACGGCGTTGAGCGGATGCGGGGAGGGGGGGAGCTCCTCGATCAGGCAACGGGCGGCCGCAATGATCGCGTAAATGTCCTGATGCGCGGTTCCGGCGGAAAGGTCGTCGTCCAGATGGTCGCTCGGTGCGAGTAGCGCCGTCTGGAAGCGGATGGCGAGTTCCGCCAGGAGGGCCCAGCTGCTATGCGCCAGTTCGGTCAGAATGGCCTCGCACAAGACCCTTGGTGGGCGCGCGCCGCGCGGCGGCTGATCGGATAGCGTGGCTATCCCGGCAAACCATGCATGGAAGCGCTGGTCGGTGAACATGTGCCCCTCCTGACGCAGCGCGGCGATCAGCAGGCGGCGCAATTGGCGGATGGCGAACAGGTGCAGCGTCCGGGGTCTGGCAAGCTCGAGCGCGCCCTCGAGGCGGCCAAGCGCGAGCAGGGCTTGGGCCTCGCTAATGGCCTGCGCAAAATGGGGTGAGGAAGTGTCGGGGTCGGGCAGGGCGGGGGCTTTCGAAAAATGGCTGAAAGTCAGTGTTTCGCAAGGCGGGTATAGTTATAAGCAGATGGCTATACAAGTACTGGCCCCTTGCATTTAATCCACTATCGCTAAT
>JBKEEC010000087.1:0-4744 GCA_047975785.1 Sphingomonadaceae bacterium
AAATTGTAGTTAACTACCCAGATGACGGTTTTATCTATGTGTATCCACGTAAATGCCTTGATACATCGGTTTTATTGCAAATGGTCTCGGGGCCGGGCGATCCAGATATGCTCGCGGTACATAATCCGGTGTACGAACGGGTACGGTAACCAAGATGCAGCTCCCCGCCACGCCCACATCGCAGCGCTACACCGGCCAACGGGAAGAGAGCGCGCGGGGGCTCTACTTCTACGGCGCACGCTGGTATGACCCGGCGCTGGGTCGCTTCATCCAGCCGGATACCATCGTCCCCCAGCCCGGCGACGCCGCCGACTGGGATCGGTTCGCCTATGTGCGCAACAATCCGGAAAGGTCGACATGATGCACCTCATTTCGGTAGTGGATCAACACCTTCGGTGGATGAAGGCGCTGAAATAGATGTGTAGGGAGCGATAAACCAGCGATTCTGTGCGCCGTGGGCGAGTCGCCAGGTGTAGAGTCGGCAACTGTTGACGGCGTCATGAAGTTGTTTCCGGGTGAGACCGAAGTGTCGTGGAGCATCAGCAAGAAGAACCATGCCGGGAGCAGGTCTGTCCAGTGATGCGTCGAAACGGCTGCGGTTGGTCTCATCAAGCTGAATCCAGACCGGTGTGCCCGGCCGGGTTTGCCGCCCTGGAATCAACCCCATTCGGAACCACTGCAAGAGCATGCCGACTGACACCTTGAGTTGACGGGCGGCTTCTGCGGCCGGAATCAACCCGTCGGCTCGGGGTTTGCCCTCTTTGTCCAGTTGGGGCATGCCGGTGGGGATCTGATGTTTGTTGCGTAGATTACGGACGCGCGCTTGTGTCCAGTAGGTGACGGGCTGACCGATGACGTAGGCGGGGTCATCCTTGACATGCCAGGAAGAGACAAGCCCCTCCCGGTTGAGAATCAGAGCGATCTGTTCATCAGCATGATTTTGCGCCAGAAAGCGGACTCTCTCCAGCAAGGGCTGGTTGGTAGGGTGGCCGGGTTTGGGGCGTTGTGTGGTCAGGGCGCTGGTTGCGCCGCTCTGCCATGTAATGTGAATATGGGTGATACCCTCTTCTCGCCTGCTATCGAGAACGATCGTGCGAATGAGAGTACGCAGAAGCTGCTTTCGCTCCCGGCTGGCGGTGGATTCAGCGGCCCAAAGTGCGGGAAGATCCGCTGCCAATAGTCGAATCTGTGCTTCATCTTCGGGCGCAAGAGGAGCAAGTTCCCGACTCTGCACCTCTTCCCACTGCTCTTCCAGCAAGGCCAGGGCGGCGAGCTTTTCCTCCCAGTCTCGCTCCAGCTCGGCCGCCACGAGACGCATGGCCGGGTCGACCATCTCATAGCGGGTCCGGGCCAGAGAGAGATCATAACGGGCGCGTTCAAGCTGCTGTTGCCACTGGCGGGTCAGGGCGTTTCGGTCCTCTTCGATCTGCGCTCCTGCTGCCAGGGCGATCTCGATTTGAGCCGGTTCTACGGCGGCCAAAAATGCCGTCACCACAGCCCGATCCACATGGGCATAGGGAAAGAAGGCGCAGCGAGCGTCATTGTATTGGCGGTTGGTCGCTTCACACACATAGGCCGGTTTGTCACGATAGCGTACACGCATGGGGCGCCCGCAATGACCGCAGCAGACCAGACCCTGGAGCAGCGCCCTCCCTTTGCCCGGCGCACTGAACCCGCCCTGGCCGTCGTCGGTTTCTCCGCCGGGCTTACTACCTTCATTGGACGAAAAGGGTTGGTTGTGCACGCCCTGGTTCTCTTGTTGCGGGTGGGCGGCGAAGGGTGTCGCATTCCAACTCCGGGCCATGATGCGTTGGTTCTCCATATACTCTTCCCAGGTGATGTAGGCGGGATGTGCATCGCGAATCAACACTTGCCATCTTTCAGGAGGCGCCATTCGATAGCGATTCTTCTTTCGCACCGACTCTCCTGCGCCTTCCCGCTTGCCGTAAGCATAGGCTCCGGCATAGGTAGGCAGCTTGAGCACTTGATAGAGAGCGCTGTAGCCGGGTCGATCCCAGCGGATGACCTGTTCGCCCAGGGGATTGCGCTCTCGGTGCGGCATCTTCAGTCTTTGCTCGACCATCCATCCCAGCACTCGCCGCACGCTTCCTTCCCGGCGAAAAATGCGGAAGATCTGCTCGATTGCACTCTGCACCTGCAGATCCGGCTCTTTAACAACTTCACCATTGGGTAGTCGAGTGTACCCCACCGGCAACTGCATGGCCAACTCACCCCGTTTGGCTTTGTTCAGCCGGGCCGCCTGCATCTGCCGACGCATGACATACCACTGGGATTCGGCAAAGACTCCCTGAATCCCCAGCAGAAGCCGGTCCGCATAGATGACCGGATTGTACACCCCGCTGCTGTCGCTGACCAGCACGTCGTTCTGCGCCGCCAGTTCCAGCAATCGATGCCAATCCGCACTGTTGCGCGCAATTCTCGATACATCCGTCACCAGAATGATCCCGACTTTGCCTAACCCCACATCGGTAAAGAGTCGCTGGAAACCTGTGCGCTCAAGAGAGCTGATCCCTGACTTGCCCAGATCCTCGTCGATGGTGAGAATCCGCTCTTCTCTCCAGCCCAGATCCTCGGCACGATTCCGCAACTGATATTGTAAATCCTGAGATTCCAGATGTTCGCTTACCTGATGCAGCGTCGATTGTCGTATATAGATGTAGGCCATGCGCTGCCGGTGCTCAGATCTGATTTTAGGATGCTCGCTCATGCTTCGCCTCCTTGCAGGCATTTTCTTTCCAGCACCGCATCACCAGCCTGGCAATCAGGTTGCTCATCTGCTTCTTTTGCACCTCCGGCAGAGTGCTCCAGATTCCCGTCTCGGTTTCCCTTGTCGGAAACGACGGAACCGGTTCCGACATCTTCCTTGTTGACATGGCTTTCTCCTTTGGCAGATCCTTTTTGGCTCAGAGTCTCTACCATTTTTGCCAGCTTCAACAAGGTTGCTGCATTTACCCGTTGCTTTTCATCCGTTCCGGAATTTTTCGCTTCTCTCTCTGTCCCTTCCTCCACTCTTTCCGTCCATGATTGCAGGATGCTCATATGGCCGCCCGTTTCGTCTTGCACCACCCAGCGGCACTCCCCGCCATTCACCGGGTTCAGCTTCCGCACAACCCGCACTTCTTCCCCTTCTAACGGGTGATTCTTTTCTGTTATCCTTACAATACGCGGCCTTTGCACCGCTTCAGGGGCTTCCTTTTGATGCTTCCCCGCTTGGGTATCGGGATCCGAGTGGGCACGATCCGCTTGACACAAACTGGGAAGATGCTTTCAAAAGCGCCTATAATCGAGCACCCAATGACAGCGATCGAAGGGATCGACTCTTCTCCTTGATATTCCTCGGATCTGGCGAAAACGGCTCCTGGACAGAATCAGATTGGATCCGTTATGGCGGCGATAAAGATAATTTTTGGAGTGGAGGATCAGACTGGCCGGATGCTGATTCTCCGAGCGTTGATAGATTTGCCGCGCATGTAGATCGTCTCGCGTCGTACTATTCTGCAGACGAGGATCGGGAATTCGTCAAAGCCTTTGGACTGATTTACGCCAGTTTTCCCTATGGGCGACCGTTTTCCTCACTGGCTTCTATGGCCCAAACCGCCGCGGTGAATGCGCGATTCTCCGAATTCCCTCCGTTAAATGAGGGTGAAGCAGGCTGGCGTCCGCAACTGAATGAGCATAATCAGGCGCATCACTATGCGGGACTCTTCTATGTCGGGTACTTTTACGGCAGCAGAACAGGGATAACTGTAAATTGGGCAAGAGGCGGTCGATTTTCCGGTCTGAATCAAGCTGATATCTATCTTGGCGATATTGCTTCACGGAACGGGTGGGCCTTGCGTCAGAGGCAATATTCCGTTTCCGGAGTCGGAGAAATGATCCGGGTTAATTTGAGTGATCGAGATTATCTCTTGCCTCAAAATTGGTATCCCGAATAGGAGCGAAGAGTGAAACATTTCCTAATCATCATATTGATCTTTTTCATGTTGCAGCTATGCATCAGTTGTGTAGCGTCAAATCAACCGCCAACTGCAACTCCCATCCCGGATTTTCCATATGAACTACCCCGATACGGAATAGGTAAAGACCATGCTGCTGTTTGGGAATACCCTGGGCTTCCACCCACCGACAAAAACAGCGATTTTACCGGATATACAGGCGAGTATCGCGGTGAGCTTTCATCAGAAGATCTCGAGATTATCGAATATGAGTGGTCAGAGACGGATCAAACATATTATGTGCTGGTTCGCCAAGGTGAAGTGGAGGGGTGGGTAGACTTTAATTTCATTCAGGTGATCGAATAATTTTCCTTCGGCCAGACCCGCTACAGCGGCGGGACCACGCCGACATCGCAGCGCAACCCAACGTGTTTCAACACGTTTCCCATAGCAGACGCCGAATTCATTCGGCGGCACCTGGCCGGGCTCTGCGGCAGCGGTTGAACCTATGTAAAGTTTCCCCGCCTTTTTTATATCAGACCAGGACCGAAAATCCAGAACAGATGAGAACAACAATAAATAACCGATGAGCAATCACCGATAAAAAATGGCTATCGGTTATTTATAAATAGTTCATACTCCGGGTTAAGCGCCAGCGCGTGTTGCCAGGCGGCCTGGGCGCCGGCTTCATCCCCTTGCGCGGAGAGGGCCATGCCCAGCCAATAGTGGAGTTCTTCAATGTCCGCGCCGGAGGCAATGGTGGTGCGGGCCAGGTCGGCGACTTCTGC
>JBKEEC010000088.1:0-2757 GCA_047975785.1 Sphingomonadaceae bacterium
ATGCAGGCCCCCTGACCATCCCACCAGATTACCTTCACCAGATCGCCGCGGCGGCCTCGGAACACGAACAGATGCCCGGCAAACGGATCCTGCTGCAGCACGGCCTCGGCCTGCGCTGCCAGCGATGGAAACCCCTTTCGCATGTCCGTCACCCCGGCCGCCAGCCAGACCCGCATATTGGCCGGAACCGGGATCATGGCGTCAGGCCCCGGATCAGCCGCGCCAGGGCATCGGGATCAAAGCTGCCACTGATCCGCATCCGGTGACCGCCTGACAACTCGATGTCGATGTGGTTGGTTGCAGCGGTTACGATCTCTGGCGCCTTCGCCTCCGCGACGATCTCCACCGGCAGAAAGCGCGCCTCGTCCGTCGACGATGGAACCAAAGCAGGGTCCGGGGCAAAGCGGGGATCGCGCAGCCACTTGAAGATCAGATTGGCGTTCACCGCGTAGCGGCGGGCAACCTGCGCAACCGAAACCCCCGGCGCGGTGGTCTGGAAGCAGATCGATCGCTTCTCCTCGTCCGTCCAAAGCCGCTTCGTCCGACGCGCCACGCCATCACCACAGTGTCCACTATCAATGGTGGACACTATCCGCCTCTATCTCCCCGCGGCAGAGCGGTCAGGCCGGACGGTTACGGGTAACGCGTCGCCACAAAGTCTGTTCCGACCTTTGCGCGAGTGCCATGCGTATTCAGCTGCCAGGCCCTGCTCTGCATGAAATCGTGTTGGATGTAAGGTCGAGCGCCTAACCAGAAATCTGGTACAGCCACTTGCGGTTGGCCCAACCTTTGCGGTCATTTCCGTATAGAATCGGATACCACTGGCCGCGGATTTCGCCGAGAAAGACGGTGACCTTGTCACCGTTGAATATCTGATCCTTCATCGCGAAGCTTGTTCCGGGCCCCGTTCGCACAGCTAGAAATCCGTCGCCGTTTGGGTCTAGCCCTCGGACCTCGAAGACTGCATAGCACTCTGAATCATGCAGAGTTGTGCAAGCGTCGGAAAACGAAACATCCAGTGGTCCGTCCGTGGTGGGCGGAGCCGAGACCAAAGGACCGGTAGCTGGACCGCTATCTCCTGTCGCGGCACCAGCACACGGGCGGTCAAACCCGTCAGCTTTCAGGAGTAATTCGGCTGTCTTGGCCTCAAGCATTCCAGTTGTGGCAAGACAAAAGTCTGCTTGCATTTCTCTCAGTGCCTGCCTTGTCTGCTGCCCCGGCTGACCATCCATTGGCCCTGCTTCATAGCCCAAGCCGTTCAACCAAACTTGGAGGCTATCTGATTTCGTGAAGAACAGATCCGCCGTCATCTGATCAACAGTATCCTCAGGCGGTCCAAGGAGAACGCCGATAGGGCGGTACACAAGGCGACCTCCAGTCGCAGGTCCTACTTCCAGGAAAGTGACGGCAGAACCAATAAGATCGCATGCCCTGCATCCATCCACGACGCCCTCAATGAGGACAAACCGTTGTGTGCCATCACTGAGTACCCGGTGTGATCGGATATCCATCCCATCTACAAAGGCGTTGGGAAAGCGACGCAGCATGCTCTGGCTGGTGCCATCGAGGAAAGCGGTGCGAAGATCGACCGTCTGACCAACTCTATGGAACCCAACTGATCCGTTCAAAAGCACAGGGAGACTATAAACATCTGCCCCGATGAACTCGGCTCCGGCTAGGTCAACGGCGCCAAGCTCCCTGAAAGACACACCAACAGTTCCTCCAGAGTAATCTTGATCCATTGCGAATGAAAACGCCAAAGCCTCATCGCTAAACCCGAGACGCCTGAGGCAAGCATCAGTCGCGCGCTGGTCGCCACAGGGCATGTACCCGACGTCGACACCCGCAACGAGGTCTTCGCCCCATTCTAAAGAAGCAGGCATGTCATCAACAGGTTGGCTGTTGTTTAGGAGAGGCAGTGGATCGACCCAACCCCTCATCAAGGCATCTTCGGAGGTCGAGGACTTGGGAGCACGTCCAAACCCCCATCCATTCGCCACGTCGATAGCTGCAGACACGCTCAGTTCATTGATTCCATAGTGTAGATGGGGTCCGGTTCCGGCTGTGACAATCGAGCCGACTGGCGTGCCAGCATCAACTTGGGTAGCTGTTGCAAGGTCGCTCCGGATGTGCGCAAGGACGTGTTCATCGCCAGTCGCCTCGGACCGGATTACCAGGTAGGCAGAGAACGGGTCGGCGACATTCGTTCGGTTCAGCACGACCAACCCGTCGACAGGTGACACAACGATGGTTCCGTCAGGGGCAGGGATGTCTACTCCTAGGTGCTGTACGCCTTGCTCTCGCACATACAATTCGTCGAAGAAGAGCGCGGAAGGCGTAGTACTCTCTCTCCCTGGGACGGGGAACACAATCCGCTCATCGTCTGCGACGGCATCACCAGCAGCTAGGTTCAAGAACATAATCAAGACTAGACGTCTCATCGCGACCCTCGGTCTCTGAGCACTTTGGCTCAAGACAACATGGGAGCGAACCTGTGTCAATTTTCGTGGAAGTATGTGGTTGCTTCTTTGAGGAACACTACCTCAGCGACCTTCCCATGGCTATCGCCTTGGAGAATATCTTGTCAACATTTGGTCAACACGCGCCCGCCGCCTCGGCCCTGTTTTGCTCCGGGTACTTCCTGCGTACTCCGCCGAATGCACTCAAAAGAGTTTCTGAGATCAAAGGCTTGCCATTTATGTGCATGATTCCAAAAGCTTTCTGGTTTCTGCGGAATTTCGGCTCATAACCTGAAGG
>JBKEEC010000089.1:0-5564 GCA_047975785.1 Sphingomonadaceae bacterium
AGTTCACCTCAACGCCACCTCAACCCTTGGCTGCAGTTTTCGCGCAGGTTGCGCCGTCCAAAGCCGCGTAGTGCGGTCGAATGTCGGAACGGAAATCGCAAGAAATCAAACGGATATCGCGTAAGCCGCTGAAATCGTTTAATTTCCGATTCTCGCCTCTGATCGGCTCATAACCTGAAGGTCGTAGGTTCAAATCCTACCCCCGCAACCAAAAAATCACATAAGATCAAACGCTTGGATGCTGATCAAAATAGTCGGGCATCACAATCCCCCATTCACATCAACGCCACATCAACGTTTGAAGAGGCGCGTGGCTGCAGGCGGGCGTGCTCAATTCTGACCGTGCACAAGTGGTCTTTGCCCGTCGCTACGGCCGCCTATCGGATGGCCGCCATTCGGATTTCGAACAGCGCGCGCAATGCGTCGTATATCCGTTCGCGAGGCGTCTTGATGGAAAATTCCCGAAGCACCACGTCATCGAACGCTTGTCGATCCGTAGCTTCGAGTTCATCCGCCACCTTCATGATGTCGCGCTGCAACAGCGGCTGGAAAGCGGCCAATATACGGTCGGCTGCTGCGTCATCCAACACAGTGGGATCCAATACGTGCAGCGAAGACTCCATTCGGTCCTTATTCAGGTCCAGAACCCCCAACCCACGTCCGAATCCCAACCCCTCGATTAAAAACATCGAGATGGTCGAGTTCAGCAGCGCGTGCAGTAACTTATCGTCGATGTCCGGAGCAGGCTTAATCGGGACGAGACGCTGATCGCAGAACGCAGGCGGGTCTAATCTCCCCACGAAAATCCGCTCTCCATATCCCACCGATGCAACGAGCGAGCTCAGATCGTCCGTATCCATCTGATACCAGTGCTTACCGGCACGGCTTAGCTTTTTAATCACTGCCGGGGTGGCAAAAGAGTTAATCCAATCCAAAGCCCCCGCATGGCCCATGCGTTGCAGAGCTTTTGTGCTCTCTGCGCACGAGAAAGCGACGCCTTGTGCCTGGCCTGATAGACGGCGCAATTCGGTCATATTCTTGGCCAAGGGAACCAGATAGTCGTCCTCGATCAGTTCTGGCTTCCTCGGGTAGAAGAACTCATTCATCCCACGCCGCTCACCGCGCCGGATGAAAGCGACCTTCGCAAGAGGAATGAGCGGCAGGTCCAAGGCCCAGTCACAGTCCACGAACTGGGCACTGCCGGAGAGCCCGAGAGATCGAAACTGCTCCAAGACATCCGGCATTACGGTTCGCAGCGTCATCACGTCGTCAAGGGGCCGGGCCACGACGATTTGCCGGGCGATGTCGCGCGCATCCTCAACGCTTTGGAGATCCTCAATACGTCTTTTCAGGGTGACAAACCTTATGGGTCCTCGCTGCTGATCGGAATCTTCGAGCCGTTCAGCTATCAGAACGTTCGTCACGACTTCGCTGTTTCCGAACCAGCGACCAGAGCCTGATGTAATGACGGTTTTCAGTTCGAAGCGCTTTGACAGCTCTCTGTAAAACGCGTCACCCCAATCCGTTCCCAACCATGAGTTCGTGATGATCATCGCCATGCGCCCGCCAGGTCGGATGATCTGCGCCAGAGACAGCGGTAGGTAAGCGGCAACGTCGGAACGGCCCGTGAAAGTCTTCCCGTCTTCGCCCATGGCCTCCTTAACCCGGGCAAGAGCATTGCCATACTGCTTCCTGCCAGCCTGCGCGATGAACGGCAGATTGGTTGTCAGTGCGTCAAACTCCCCAAGATGCTCCGTAATCACGGTCCCATCAGACGGGTCCGTGAAGTCGACCTCTGTCTCCGGCGTCAGGGTGAAGGCGTCCCTACGGAAGACGCGGATCGGGGAATGCATCATCGCCGGATTTGTCATCGCGAACGTAGCGATCTGAACCGCCGGTGGGTCCTGATCACCGGCGTAGACCTGCGCGGAGACTGTCGCTGCCGGGAGTTCGCCTGTTACGAGTTTTAGCTCCGCATTGGCGCGCGCGATGGTCCCGCTCCCGCAACACGGGTCTATAACGCGATCTTGTGAGATGTCCTTTGCTGCAAGTCTTGCGAGCAGCCGAGCAAGGCCGAGAGGCGTGGGATACTGGCCCCGCAACTTTCGGGTGGCGACCTCGACCGTGGTCTCGAGAATGTCCGAAAGCTGAGCTTGGTCCACTGAACCGACACGCAGGTCGCGAAGCAGCCCGTTGAACTGGAGCAGGTGATCCCAGGCTTGCGGCGTAACCTTTTCCAGCCCGATGAAGTCCGAGAAGATCGTCCAGAAGTTTATTTCTTCGGACAGGCGCTTGAAGATTTCCAACGCTTCGCCTGGTGTCGTTTCGTCCTCGACTGTCTCGATTGCGCGGGCCCTGTCGTCCTGCTCCCGCAAGATATTGGCGAACATGAACTTGGCGATCCAGTTCGACAGAATGGCCTGCGCAAGAACCGCCTCGCGAGTTCCCTTGAAGTATTCTGCTCCGTGGCTGATCCACCACTGCTCCATTTCGGCGTCGAAATCGGTGTCTGAGATAGTTGCTTTTTTGAGCGATGCCTCGAGCTCCGGCGCGTTCATCAGCAGCAGGTTGGTAATCCCGCCAGTCCGGTAAGATTCGATGAACGGCCTACCCTGAATGAATCCGTCGGACAGTAGGTCGTTCAGTTCCACCAGGATCATTTCAGCTAACGCTTCCCACCGGGCCTTGTTCGGAACGACCATCTTTCTGGTCGTTATGTCAGACAGGTCATTCCACTCGCGATATATCGTGAACCTGTCAAAGGTTGGGTCGAGCCGATAAAGGCGAGCAGTTGTGACGTTCCAGAGTAAATAGCTGTCCAGACCCAGTATTCTGGCCTTCATCTCAGCATTTTCACGGAAATCGACGTCATCAATGCTGGTGTCGGGCATTTTCAGCTCCCACCCCTGCATAATGACCGCGTTAGATCTGTCACCGAATAACAGCACGTCTGGGAACAGGCTTCCACCTTCGCCAGACACTGTGTGTTCACCGCCCGCATCCTTAACGGGTCGGTTCACCTTAGATATCGCGATTTTAAGATGCCCAATCAGATCGATCGCGAAGGATCTCTCATTGTAGCGCGCAGCCAGTTTCAACCGACTTTCCTCGACTTGTTAATGACCGCGTCGACATCAACCATACCGACACGGTTTCCTTGGCCAGTACGCACACCAGGTTGCAGCGCCGAAAATAGTGCAGGTGGCCGCACGTTATTAGCCATTGCGCATTTGACCTCATCCAGCCGCAGCTGAGCGACTTCCATGTAGTCTATCCGCTTATCCTTGAAGAGGTGGACCTCTTGGTTTTTCTCGATGCCGATATACCGTCGGCCCTCGATTGCAGCCGCAACTAGAAAGCTGCCACTGCCAAAGGCGTTGTCCAATACGACGTCACCCGGTCTGGTATACATCCGCACAAAATATCGCCCGAGCGCCACCGGCTTCTGCGTAGGGTGCCAAACACGACCGCCCGCTTCGCTCTCCGCCGTTTTGCAATACAAGGTGTCGGTGGGGAAACGCTCCCCCTCGCTTTTGACCTGTACGGGCCGGAAGTCCCCGTAGCTACCAGTATACTGCGCCTTCCGGACACCCTTATCGTAGGGCTCTCCCGGAGACATGACCTGATTATACATGTAATCGGGCTGCTTGCCGTAGAACACGCAGATGTCCTCGTGCTGCCGCAGAGGTTGTCGGCGTGCATTCAGGAAGTTCGTCGGCTTACTCTTCACCCAAGAGAACTTGTATTTGAACCAAGACTCGTTGCTCAAAATGAGCTTTGCTGTGAAAATACCTTGGGACGACAGGACGATCACGCCGTTCGGCTTAACCACCCGACGGTACTGCTTCCACAGCTCGTCGAGCGGGATCACGCTGTCCCACTTGTTCTGAGTCGTGCCATAAGGGAGGTCGCATAAGACCAAGTCCACCGAGCCGTCAGGGATCCGGCTCATGATCTCAAGGCAGTCACCTTCGTATAGTTCGCCGCCAAGAAACCTCATGCTCGCCCTGTCGTAGTCTAATTTGTGGGCCGTTTTGGACTGGCCCTGTTTCGGGCATTCTACCGATTTTCATGTGATAGGCAACGTAGTTGGACCCGATTTGGGGCCCGGTTGCAGAGATGATGTGGTCGGGACCGGCCTAAGACCCCCACATTCTCTTCGACCGATGGAATATCGCGTAACAATCTGACAACTATGAATATTTTTAAGGCCAATGTGATGAAATTTATGTTGGGTGCGACAGCCATTTGAGTGATGCTGGTCGTGCGACGGCGGGCCGTCGCACACTTTGGGAGCCCGCGTAGCATTAGAGCGTCGAGGAAAGGCCTCGTCAAAGCTATGATAGCAACTCAGGTGGTTGCATGCGTATATTTGCATACGCGTTGCGTGCACAATTGTGCCCATTTCCGGGTGGGACAGACCTGCAGCATTTGTGCGACCATTCCTTGGCAGCGAATCCCTGCCGCTTTTTGACATCGTCAATTCCCGGGTGCGACCGGGCGGATCAGAACCCGCCCGGCCGATGTTCATCCCGCCTCACACGCCCGCGCCTGCGCCCGCATGACAGCGTAATCCGCCATCATCCCGACCAGGGCGGCATCCTCGGGTAGCGCCTCCAGCTCCGCCGCCGCCTTGCCGCGCACCGCCTGATCGTAAGCCACGACCGGCGGACAGACCGAGCCACCCGGATCAGAACCGCCCGTCGCGCAGGCGGTCAGCGAGATCGTCACGATCATGAGGGCGGTTGCGGGCAGCCTCCAACATGCGGCGTTGGATGTCATGTTGTCGCTCCATCTGTTTGAGGCGTTCGGCGTGACGACCGGCGGTGTCGCCGGCCCGCCTCAGGTTGAGGAGGAAGAGGAGGACCGCGCCGATCAGCGCGATCCCGAACGCAAGCTTCCGTGCCCAGCGCGTGGCCAGCAGCGCAGAGAGGGTGCCCATCACCGACGCCCCCGGTTCCAGTCATCCACCCGGGCCCAGACGGTCAAGCCGATGCCGGCCAAAGCGAGGGCGATGAAGGCCCAGCGCAACGTGTCGAGATAAGGAAGCAGCGGCTGAATGGCCGACTGCGCATCGCTGAGCGCGTCCTGGGCAATCTCGATCCCCGCCGCGCCAACGGTGGCAATCCCGGCCGCGCTGCTTCCCTTCATTGTCCGGCTGTCCGCCAGATGTTCCCGCGCGGGCGGCTGGTCCTCTGCGAAGGGGATGGCGCGGGCCGGGAAGGGATCGCCCCAGCGCCTGGCGGGGCCGAGATCAATATGCATGAAGCCGGATCGGGGATAGGTGCCGAAGCCCAGAAACCCTTCGGCCCGGGCGGCCTTTTCGAACACCACCGGATCGTGATTGGCCATGGAGATGTCAAAGGCCGTGCCTGCCAGATGTTTGGAACGTTTGGCCCCGCCGACGCGTCGGTTATGCTCCGGGCTGCGATAGGCGGAATTCACGATCAGCGGCTTGCCGAGACGGCTGCGCAAAGCCTGCAGCCGGTCGAGGGCCGCATCATGGATCAGGATCGATCCGGTACCCCGGCAGCCGATTTCGGCGGGCGAGAAGTTCGGCCAGC
>JBKEEC010000090.1:0-6734 GCA_047975785.1 Sphingomonadaceae bacterium
CGAGCTGACAAATAGGCTACGATATCTATTTCCGCCCCCTGCGCTATGCCGATCAAAATAGCCGATAGCGTGGCCACGGCCATCGTGGGCGTATCAGCATATAAGAGAAAACAACCAACTATAGGCGCAAGCGTGAAGATGCACGCCACCAAAGGCGCCCAAATTCGGTCGATCAAAAAGCCGGAAACCATCGTCCCGATCAGCACGGAGGCAGCAAGTACGCCGGTGAGCGTCGCAGCACTTTGCGGCTCGATCCCTTTGCCTGTCAGAAGCGGTTGAAATTGACTGAGTAGCGCACTGAGCGGGGCGTAACCCAATCCCGCGGCAGTACATAACAACAGAACCCTGCGGTCACCTTTTAAAAGAGATAAGAACGATGTATGATCGTGTTGCGCCGGCCCCGCTGTGTCTGACTCTGTAAGGTCGTGAATACCAAAATAACAGATCGGCAATCCAACACCAAATACGATGGCAGATAGAAGGAAGAACCCTGCCTGCCAACCTTCAGCCGCGATGAGCGCATGAAGCGCAGGAATCAGGATGAAACCGAAAAGCGATATACCGATACGTGTGCAAGCAAGAGCAAGACCGCGGGAATGGTGAAAACGGGATGCAACTACCCGCGTAAAAGCTAAGCCTGTCGTGAAAATTCCTACCACCTGCAAAAAAAGATAGGTTACGTAGAACTGAGTCAGCGAGCCATTTAACTGGCTCATCGCCAAATACGCGCTGCCGGTTAGCACCATGGCTGAAAGTAAAATTTTTCGTACGCCCAACCGGTCTATCAAGGCACCCCCGACCGGTGAGAGCAGGGCGGCCAAGATCATACCATTGTGGGCGAGCGCAATTTCGCCACGGCTCCATCCGAAGGCATCCTGCCAAGGCTGGATAAACACGCTGCTACCATATTGCAACATGGAGAAACCGGTGGCGACACCGATCGATGCCGCCACAACGGATTTCCAGTGTTCGCGCCATTCCGAATGCTTGATATTCACCCTATATCCCTTGCGGAAGAACGCTTCACTATCGCTGTTCTTTAGGCGATGGTCAAAACTCAAAGCCGAGTTCTAACCCATAACGGGCCGGGGCCGATTGAATGGCATTGGCACCCGGCGCGGTAAATACTGGATAGGCCGTGTCGAAAATATTCTTTGCATAAGCCGCAATCGTCAGATCCACGGAACCGGCCGGAATATTGCGCAGAGCGATCCGAGCGTTTGCAACATCGCGTTCGATATCATACGCAAAGGAATTGAACGTCACACGACTGGTGCCGGGTGTTGATGATGCGGTCGAGTAATCAAAATGCGCGGCGATCTGGCCGACATCCCATTCAGGGCCAAAATAATCAACCGCCACTGTGATCGCATGTTTTGGCAAGCTTTGGATGCGAAGTTCGGCATTCGGATCAATTGTCCTATAGCTGTCAGGACGCTTGCCTTGCAAATAAGTGTAGTTTGCCGAAAATTGCAGACCTTCAGTCGGCACCATGACCAACTCCATTTCGCCGCCCCTGATGCGTGTATTTCCTTGCGCATTCAGAGTGTCAGTAATGCTCGGATCGCCTGCGGGATCGAGTTGAGCGGTAATCTGCCGATTGTAGATGTTGTTTTGAAACAAGGCCAAGTTGAAGCGAAGGCTATTGTTCAACCATTCGCTCTTCAGACCGATTTCATACGCCTTGTTGATTTCCGCGCCGAAGGGTGTGAAGCTCGGAGATCGAACCGATACGCCGCCAGCGCGATAGGCCTGTGCGTAGCGGGCATAAACATTAACGTCGGGCGAAATGTCGTAGGCGATAGTAAAAGCTGGGTCGAAGCGCTTCTCCTTGAACGGCGCTCCGATCACGTTGACCGGTACGGTCCTTTCAAACGTTTTTTTGTCGTCCGTATAGCGTATGCCGGCGGTGATATGCAGTCGATTGTTGGCGAAGTCGGGAGACCATGTCGCCTGTGCGAATGCCGCGTAGGAGCGCGATTTAGCTGATTGAGTGGTCAGCTGAGAGTTCGGGTTGCCAACCAAGAATGGATTGACCGAAACTGCATCAGTCAGGCCTGGGTCAGTATATATTATGGTAAACGAACCCTGACGAAGGTCGGAGACATCTTCTTCGAAGTAATATAGTCCGAAAACATATTCGAGCGTGCTGGTCGATCCAACAAACTGAAATTCCTGGCTAAATTGGTCCTGATCGAGATCATTATAAGCGTTGAAACCCGAAATACCGTAAATATTGGTTACATTCGACGGAATCCCGACGTTTCCAGTCCCGGCATAAGAGGCTGGAAAGAACGCGGAGGGAGAAAGGCCAGGAACCGGCGCGAATACAAAGGCACCGCCAAGATTTCCGGCACCATTTTCCTGTGTTTTGCGATAGGCAGAGATTGACCGCAGCGTTATGTCATCGGACAAGTCATATTCGATATTGAGCGTGTGACCCGAAACCTTGGTTACGAAATCATCGCTGTACAGTGGCATCCATGTGTTATTGGGGCGGTCGTAGATTGAAGTGTTAAGTGGGCGCCCTTTGCCGAATGTTGCGAATCCCGGCCCTCCCGGAGGAGCGACGAGAACATAGTAATCGCGAACGTCTTTGATCTTGCTGTTGTCATAAGCATAGTCGACAGTCAGGTTATCTAACGGCTGCCACCGCACGCTTGCTCGCCAACCTTCTGCATCGAGCGCACCGAAATCTTTTTGCGAGTCAAGCCGATCGAGCGTTGGGCCATTCTTGGTGTAACCATCGCGCGACGAATTGAGATAGTCGAGCTTCACCGCGAACCCGGCGATTTCAGGCAGATCGATATGCGCCTCGTAGCGCTGCGTATCGTAATTGCCGATAGAGGCCTTGGCGCGGATACCCAGCTCACCTGTCGGCTTGCGGGTCACGATACGAATCGCACCGCCTTCAGCATTACGGCCAAACAGAGTCCCTTGCGGGCCGCGCAAAACCTCAATGCGTTCAGGATCGGCGAGTTCGAGGCCGAGGCCCTGCCCGCGACCGAGATACACATCATCGATATAGACTGCGGTGCCTAATTCGGTTGTACCCTGACCGGGATCGGCATTGGTCACACCGCGCAAATCAATTATCAGCA
Organism: Sphingomonadaceae bacterium; assembly: GCA_047975785.1. Taxonomy (GTDB): domain Bacteria; phylum Pseudomonadota; class Alphaproteobacteria; order Sphingomonadales; family Sphingomonadaceae; genus JACXVD01. Next base: position 3,102 of record JBKEEC010000090.1, read on the forward strand.
GGGTTTCGCTACCTGCGAAAGGCTGCAGCGTGACACCCGGAGGTGGTGCGTCGAGAATGTCGTTAAGCGAGCTGACACCCTGCTGCTCAAGGTCTTCAGCCGACAACGCGCTAACTGAAATCGGAACATCCTGAAGATTTTCCTCACGTTTTTGTGCCGTGACAACGATTGGCTGAATGCCTCGCACCTGATCGTTGGCGTCGATAAAATCCTGCGAAAATTGCTGTTCAGTCGCATTATCCGATGGAAGTGTGTCGGCTTGTGCCAACGCCACCGACGGGAAAAAAGATATGCCTGCATATAGCAGTGACTTAGCGATCAATTCCTTCGACAATTTCCTCTCCCACATATGTTCTCCGGCGATATCCCGGATTGAGAAACATATCTTAATATGGTGAGGTAATTCGGTCTATGAGGACAGAGACTTCATCGCATTTATGATCATCCGCTCACTAAGGGACGGGCGCAAATGGCGACTAGCATATCCACTCCCTCGGCCATCAATTGCTCTACCGGTATTACATGTCGACCGGTAGAGATATCCAAGTCACGGTCGGAGATCATGTCAAATAAAAGACAAATACCATACCGCAAACGCACAATGGTCAAATCCCAGGGAACATCGGGGTGGCTCGCCTTGAACAGATCAAGCACTTTCCGGCTCGCGGGCGTAAATTCTAGTGTCCGATTGCGTATTTCCAGCGTCTCGCGCCAGCGCAGCGCATGCCGCATGAAACTGGCGTAGCGGTGATAGCCCTCTGAATCCCTAATCCGTAGACAAGGTTCGACAAACAGTCGGATTAGCTCGTGGGGGTCGCCCAGCAGCCCCTTGGCGGACGCGTCTTCGATCATCTCGGTCCGGATTTCCTCAAGCAAAGGAAGCCTGTGCTCCCAGATCGCCTGCACCAAGTCCCTGCGATCGCCGAAATGGTAACGGATTGCCGAATTGTTGGCGGCATTGGCGCTCAGACTGATCTGGCGGAGCGACACCCCCTCGATCCCATGCAGACCAAAAAGTCGTTCGGCTGCATCAATGATCGCGCCGGGAGTAGATTCAGGAGAAGCAGCGGTTAGATGCATTATATGTCGCTCGTTCTTTTGGCAGGGACAATGGCACTGGATAACACTACTTTGGAAGAAATGTAACGGAGTGTCTGGCGGGACCACATCCGCAGTGAGGACAATGCCTGGGTGGTGAACGGGACAAGTGGTCAAGAATGGCCTGGCGCACTGCTAGCAGGCTTGGTTGAAGGGGCGGAACAATAACTCTTTTTTCCGTCCCGCCTGAGCGAACCTTCAAGATTGCAAGAAGGCCTAGGCCATTATCGGTATCAAGACGTGGCGGTGATGGCCGGTCCAGGACCGGCCTTCGAAGTGATCCAGTCCCAATTCTGTTGATTTCCTCTGAGATGTGACCCGGAGGGGAGATATATTCGATCGAGATTTGGCTCTGTCACACATTTTCTGTGGCAGTTTGATATCAGAATTCTGGCGCGATATGATCGGCGAACTGGGCGACTTGAGACTATTGTTCACCATCTTGGACTGGCGCTTGGTGGTAGACCTGAAAAAGAATTTGTCACTCGCTGAAGGGGATTGTTCAGAGCTTCCCTAGGTAGCCGCGATAATCTCTGCTCCACGCTCGGCAAGTGCGATGGTGGCCGCATTGGTATTGCCTGACACGATTAGCGGCATGACGGATGCGTCGCAGACGCGTAAGCCACCAATACCCCGCACGCGCAGTTGAGGGTCGACCACCGCGTCACTGCCTCCCATGCGGCAGGTGCCAACGGGGTGATAGCCGATGCCGATCATCTGGCGCAGCCAATCATGCCATTCATCATCGCTGGTGGGTTCGGTGGCAGGGAAATTGCGACCCGTGACATGACCTGCCAATGGCTCGGTCGACCACACCCTTTCCATGAAGCGCACGAAGAACAGCATGCCCTTTAAATCGCGCTCATCGGAAAGCAAACGGTGGTCGATGACCGGCTTATCGCGTGCATCGCGACTGCGCAGCCGAATTTCGCCGCGGCTATGAGGGCGCATATTATTGCCGCCGATGGTGATGCCCGGACGGTCCGCCATCTGCGGCTTGCCGCTGCTGATATCCATGGCAAGCGGGACCATGCTGACGGAGATGTCTGCTTCATTCAACCCGGGATCGGATTTAAGCCCTGCCATGACATGAACCGCCGCGCTGGCCATCGGACCGTCCTTACGCAGCATCCAGCGGGCAAGGTTTTTGGCGATGGTGATTGGCCCGAACGGGCTGTTATAGGTGGGTACATCGACGAAACGGCTGGTCGATACCCCGTTATGATCGTGCAGGTTCTGCCCCACCGGCAGGTCTGCCAAGACATCAATGCCGAGTCCCTGCAGGTGCGTAGACGGTCCGATGCCGGATCGCATCAGCACGCCGGGGCTTTGCAGCGCACCCGCGCTGACGATCACCTCGCGCGCAGCGAAATCGCGCATGGCGCCCTTGACGAAAGCCCGAACACCGGTTGCGCGACCATTCTCGATCAATATATGATCCGCCATGGCGTCGGTGATAATGGCCAGGTTGGGACGCTTCTTTGCCGGTTCGAGATAAGCAGTTGCCGTGCTACTCCGCCTGCCCCCTGCCGCAGTGGTATAGACATCGTAGGTGCCGAACTGGTCACCGGCACAATATTCGGGCAGATGCGGAATGCCGCAGGTCGCGAACGCATCGATCACGGGCTGCGCCAATGGATGTCGCACATTGGCATAGCCTACTTTCATCGGTCCATGGCTGCCGTGCCACTGGCTGTCGGGGCCAGTGAAGCACTCCGACTTCAGGAAATACGGCAGCATCGCGTCCCAACCCCAGCCGGTCGCGCCCGCATCCATCCAGCGATCATAATCCTGCCGGTTCCCGCGCACATAGACCTGTCCGTTGATCGAGCTTGATCCGCCCAACATCTTGCCGCCAGACCATGCCATTTCACGTCCGTCCAGTGTGGGATCAGGTTCGGTTCGGTATGACCAGTCGTACGGTTCACGACTCATCATCGCGAAGGAACCGGCTGGCATGTTCACGAACAGATTGCGGGTGCGATCTTTGCCCGCTTCCAGCAGCACAATTTTGTCAACACCCTTTTGGGCCAGTTCGTTAGCCAGTGTGCCACCACCGGCACCCGAGCCGATGATGACAACGGCTTCCTCATCTTTCAGATCAAATTTTGCAGCCATATGGATTTCTCCTATTTTATAATCGGTGTCTGAAGCGTACTCCTTGCGCTTTGCGCAAACCGCCCGCTCAAGATGGCGTTATTATTTGCGCTCGACCCCTCTGGTATCGTTGCATTTACCCAACCGGAGTCGGCGGATCACCTCCGGCTCCTCAGTTCTTAAAGCCAGTCGATGTCATTGAAGCCTCGCTCCAGGTAGCCACCTTGCTCCCAGGAGGAACCCTCATAGCCAAAAAACGGCCAGACTTCCTTGTTGTTGTAAAAGCTGAACATCAAATCGTTGCGGATTTTCTGAAAGAAGGCCGTTTGTTCAATGGTGCAAAGAACTGTTACCCGCTCACCTTCACTGCGGATCGTCACATAGGACTCGCCATAACTCGCCTCGGCGATGGCATTGAGCTGTGCTACACCATCATCA
>JBKEEC010000091.1:0-5295 GCA_047975785.1 Sphingomonadaceae bacterium
GCCGGGTTGGTGCGAAAGCGGGCGCGCGTTTCAGCAAAACGCCGTCCGGGGTCTCCTCGACCACCAGCCGCGTGCCGGCATCCCATTTCCGATGCGTGCGGATCGCCTTGGGCAGGATGACCTGGCCCTTGGTCGAGACAGTCGTGATCAGCGTGTCAGGTTGCGCCATGGGCTCGAATCCAGAAGGTAAGATAAGGGTAAGATAGTGGATATGCCTGTTTGGTGCAAGAGGGAGCGTGGGGGTAGGGTGTGGCGGCACTCCGGCTAAGCCACCGCTGACGCAAGCTCAGTAGCGATGCGCGGCACGCCTAGATTGCCGCCTACAACGAGTGTCGGTATCGGTAGTTGCGAGTTCATGCTGCTCCCAGTTTTCAAACGCTTGGGCGCCGGTCACAGCGATCATGTGGTAGACGTCATCGGCACTGCAACCGCGCGACAAATCGTTGGCGGGCTTGGCCAGCCCCTGCAATATGGGTCCAATAGCCTTGGCACCACCGATCCGCTCGGCGATCTTGTAGCCAATATTGGCGGCTTCCAAATTGGGGAAGACCAGTACATTGGCGGCACCATGCAGCGCCGAGCCCGGCGTCTTTATGACGCTGACCGTTTCCACGAAGGCCGCATCAAACTGCAATTCACCGTCGATGGTCAGGCCAGGTGCGGCGGCCTTTGCCAGTTCGACTGCCTTCATCACCTTGGTGACGCGCTCATGGACGGCGCTGCCGCTGGTGGAGAAGGATAGCATCGCCACTTTGGGCTTGCCACCGATCAGCGCCCGGTAGGAAGCCGCCGAGGCAACAGCGATGTCGGCGAGTTCCGATGCTTTCGGGTCCACCACCAGCCCGCAATCGGTGAAGATGAAAGCGCCCTTCTTGGCATGGTGCGGCTCGTCCAGTATCATCACGAAGAAGCTGGAGACGATGTGGCTGCCCGGTGCCTTGCCAATGATCTGCAACGCGGCACGCACCGTATTTGCCGTGGTTGCCATTGCCCCGCCGATGGTGCCGTCGGCGTCACCCTGACGCACCATCATGGCAGCAAAGCCGAGCGGGTCGCTGACTGCGCGGATGGCACCCACCTCGTCGACGCCTTTGTGTCGGCGCAGGTCGAAATAGGCGGCTGCATAGCTTTGTATCCGCGTCGACAAAAGCGGGTTCTCGATCTGGAAGAGGGCTGGATCGGCGCTGCGCGCAGCCAGTGCGTTGCGGATGCGATCACCGTTACCCAGCAGAGTGATGTGGGCGATGCCGTCGTCCACCGCCCGGATGGCACCGTCAATGATGCGTAGATCCTCCCCCTCTGCCAGCACGATATGCCGGTGCGCGGCCTTGGCGGCGGAAATGATGTGGTCGAGAGGTTTCATATGGTTGTCCCTCCGGGGTCATGTGGTTGGGAATTTTGATCGCGATGATGGATTCGGTGGCCTAGCTCCCATCTTGCGGGTGCGTTGTGTGTCGCCAATGACGGCATTGTTGCGTTCGATCCAGGCCTTGATACGGGAGCGTCGTTTGAAGCCCGCCGCGTTTTGCCAACTTATGCGCCCGTCTTCTCAAATCGTCTCGGCATGGACGTCCCTGACCGGCGGTGCACCCGGTGAAGTCTCCTGCACGGCACGAAGCCCGCCAGCCCCTGGCTGCCTTCCACGAAGGGGACGCAGCGACGGGCTGGGGGCGGTCTACTTATTCGAGCGGCCCCAGCGCGGCGCGCAGTGCGACCATGACCGAAAATCCGCCGACGAACTCCTCGCGCGAAAGCAGGCCGTCATCGTCGACGTCTGCCCGCCGAAAATCGGCGAATACCGCGCGCCTTGATTCCCTGCGGCTTACTTCCCCGTCACCGTTCCGGTCCCAGAAACTGTGCACGACCTTCAATGCCGTCCGATAGGCAGCCTCCCTGTCGGTGTCGGCGGCGATGTTCGAAAATCCGTAATCCCAGGACAGGAATTCATCGAGGGACACGCGGTCATTCTCGTCACGGTCCATGGATACGAAGAACAGATCCTGGACTTCCAGCATCTGCCCCATGTCGACATACCCGCGACCGCTGAGGTCAAAAGTGTCGAAGGTCAGATCTGCCAGCCGCCGACCCTCGGTCTGGGTCTGGGCCTGCCCCCCTCCGGCACCAAGGACGACCGCTGCAATCAGAACTGCTGTGCTCAAGGCTTTCATCTTCCGTTCCTTTCAAGTTATCGCTGCACGCGGCAGCAGGGTGTTGACTCTCTTTGGTTCTGAAAAGGCGCCGGCATAGTCTGGGCGCCATCCATCGGGTGGCCGGTTCTTTCGGTCTGCACGCTTGTCCGCAAACCTGGCGGGTTAGCCAGACGAGGTACCCCTCGATCAGCGGTCGCCGCGGAGTCTGGATCGCAACAAGCGCGTAAAATCATTGGCCGACTACTGAAGAAGCCTATCCACCATCCAATCCGCGCCGTAGCATCCAACCTTTTCATTCTCATTGCATCCGCAATGCACATTGCCAGGAATTTGGTGATATTCCTTGTCCTTGCTGGAAATCATGGCGTATATCTTCTGCGCTCCGTCAACGCCCAAAATCGGGTCTTCTTCCGTATGCTGAACAAGCATCGGGCACGTAATGTTTTTCAGATATGCTTCAATATTCATCTGGTGGCTTATTTCGGCGGCCTCACCCTCATCATACACATTGAATTTGTGCATAAATTTATGAAGGTAGTAGTGATCTCTAGGCATCGTCAGATCATCGGTCTTCGCGCATCCACCACGGCAAACACATGCGTCGATATCGTCGTTGACGAAGCAGGCGGCGCGCGTGGCCAGATAACCACCATAGCTGATGCCCATGAGGCCAATCTTGTTCCCCAGACGGGGATCGGCGTGGATGAAATCAATGACGGATTTCACGGCCTTTTCGTAGTTATCAACGGTGTAGAATACATCCCGGAAGTGCAAAGCCTCGCCTTGACCAGGGCCGTCAAAAATGATCACTGCCACACCTCGCTCCCAGAGTTTGAGAGCGTTGAGGTAGTTTTCTTCCTTGTAGCCCGTGGCTCCGGGAATATAGATGACTACGGGAATGTCGTCAGGAGCGTTGTCGGGGATCATGAGGTAACCCGGCAGTGTGGTATGCTCAAAAGGAATCTCGATGTTGATAACCTTTTCATGCACGCTGAGAGCCTTCCCCTTGCGGAAGCTGTCAGGAATTTTCTTGTAAATGGTGGTCTTTTCTTCCGTAACATCTACAAGACCGTAATCGGCGAGACGGTATAGGGCGCAGGCGTTGAAATAATACTGGCTTGCCGTTGCCTCGTGCCCGAAACGAGCCTGGTTTTCAGCATAGGCATAAGCTTCGTCGCCAAGCCTGTTTGCTGCCAGAACAAAATCTTCGCCATCATTGATTTTTTCGAGTGTCGCGCAATCAAGCTCGGTTATGTTCATCAGCTTGATGAAATCTTCCGGCGACATGCCTTGTCCCAACATTCTGCCGATGTCTTGTGCCGCAGGACGTGTTCGTTTTTGTGGTCCGGCTTTCATGTCTCTCTCCTTTGGGTGACTGACAGTGCGGGTAGGTGGTCTCGCGGGTTGGCAAACTCGTCGGTTCTGATCCATCCTTGCCCACGTGTTGACCCCAGCACAACATTTCGATAATCAATAGTAAATGACGAAAAATAGACGCTTCATTTCAAAAAATGAAACATTGCTATGAAAAAGCTCTTCGCCGATCTGCCGTTTTTTGTCGAAGTGGCAAAACAGAAGAACTTTACGCAGGCTGCCGATGTTATGGGAATTCCCTTGCCTACAATCTCCCGGCGCATTGCGTTGCTTGAGAAGAGGCTGGGCATTCAGCTGTTCAATAGGAACAGTAGAAAGGTGGAATTAACGGAAGCCGGACGGAAATTTTTTACCCGTTGTGAATTTATTGTCGCGGAAACAAATGATGCGATTGATAACTTGCGAAGTGATCAGAAAAGCCTTACCGGGTGTATCCGTATAGCATTTCCCGCAACTGTATATTTTAACTACCTGCGCGGAGCATTGAGTTCGTTTGCTTCAAAATATCCAGGAATTGAGATGCATACGCATTTTTCTACGCGATGGATTGATCTGTATGCCGAGCCTTTTGATCTGGAAATTCGAGTTGGAAGTCTTCCTGATTCCGGCTTGGTAGTGAGAAGGCTTTTCACTTCCTCACTTGGCATATATGCGTCTCCGACATTTTTGATGAAATACGGAAAGCCAAAAAATCCCCAAGACCTTACCATGTTGCCGCAGGTGCATTTGACGCCATATCCAGAGCATAGTCTGCGCTTGCGGAATGGAGATCGGGAAGAAACCATCACCGTAACCCCTGCACACACGGTAAATGGACAGGCGATGGCGGAAGAATTCGTCCTTGCGGGGCAGTGTATTTCTGCGCTTGAAATTAATTCCGCGCATAAATACGAGCAACGGAACGAAATGGTGCGGCTTCTTCCGGAATGGACGGCGCCCGGCATTGATGTTCATCTTGTGCGAACAAGTGGAGCAAAGCCTCGCCGAATTCAGGTATTTGTAGAACATTTGGTGAAGCATTTTAGCGAAAATTTCAACAGGTAGAGGTCTCGCGGGGCGGTGAGTGGGACACCTGGCGCGAGGGACCGGCCAACCTATCGCCGATCCCGTCAAGCTGATCGTGCCATGCTGGAGGGGTTCACTGCTACGGACAGAGGGTTTGCGAAGGCACGAAAGACGATGCTGGGGAGTGTCCTGACCTCTGTGTATCTGGCCCGGTCCATGCGGTTTCAGATACTCAAGCGTCGAAGCGCTCGCCGAACATTATGGCGAACTGGTTGCGGGCTGCAAACCATTCCCGAACATTTCTGCCATCCTTTTCGAACTTTCGGATTGCGAGATAGATCAGCTTGGTCGCGGCCTCGTCGGTCGGGAAGGAACCGCGCGTCTTGATCGATTTTCGGATCACGCGGTTCAAGCTTTCTATGGCATTGGTCGTGTAGATGATCTTGCGGATCGCCGGATCGAAGCCGAAGAATGGGATCTCGGCGCATGCCCTGCGCCAGGCCGGAGCGATGGAGGCGTATTTCCCGGCCCATTTCTCCTCGAAGGCATCGAGCTCAGCCTCCGCGCCATGGGTTTGAATCCACAAGTAAGATAGGAGTAAGATACAGAGTGTGCCTGTTCGGCGCAAGAGGGAGCGTGGAGGTGGGGTGTGCCAGCGTTCTGGCTATGTCGCCGCCGGAGCAGATTGAATGGCGGGCGCGGTCCGCCTAGATCGCCGCCTGCAACGAGTGTCGGCATCGGTAGTTGCGTGCCCCCGCAACCAAAA
>JBKEEC010000092.1:0-3634 GCA_047975785.1 Sphingomonadaceae bacterium
GGCGGTTTGGCATGGCAGGGGTTCAAAGATTGTCGCCTCTGAAACACTGGTTCATGGATGAGGCGCGCGGCGTTACCGGCAAGCTTCCGCAATTGCTTCAGGCCTGAACGCCTGAACGCCTGAACGCCTGAACGCCCGCAGCATTGCGATTTTATTTGGTTGCAACCCCGCTTGCCAGCGTTTCCGTATTAATGGGGTTGCCAGTGCCATCGCGCAGGCGCCTTGGTTCCAGCACAGCAGAGGTTTCTATCAGATCCAGCGCATGTTGGGTTGCTGCATAGCGATTGGCATCGGTAATCCATTCATTCGCCTGATCGGCACCAGGGAGTTCCTTGACCTCGGCAACGGCTGCATCCACCCGGCCTGATTGCAAGAACATGCGTGCCCGCTCCAGCCGACGTTTGGGTTGCGGTGACGGGCCGCTTTCACGGCGCACCACGAACAGGGAATTCATATCCCGCTGCCAACGCATCCATATGGATTCGCTTGACGCATCTGTTATTTCCGGCCCCAGACCATCCAGCCGGACATTAAGCTGGTCAAGCGTTACCGGATCACGCGAATTGGTAATGACGGTGCGCACGGCATTGGGCATGGCATCGCCAAAGCGAAGTCGCAACTGGTCTGCCAGATAGCCCAGTTCTGCCCCCCGCTCCACAGCCCGGCGCGTAGCAAAGGCAATCAGCAACCCTTCTGCCCGCGCTGTATTTCCTGCAGCAGCCTGTGACTGCAAATCAAGGCGGGCAAGGCGCTGTTCTGCCGCTGCGAGACGCTGATCAATACCGCCTTGCTGTTCCTGCACCTTTTCAACCGCATCGGTCGTCTTTTGCGCTTGCCGGGCAGCAGATGCCGTTGTGCTGGGCGTGGGTGCCGGGGATATACGGATATCGTCAAGCCCGCTGGCTCTGGCTGTTGTGTCCTGCAGAAAGCTGGCAGGGCTATCATTCAAATCTGTGCGCCAGGCAATGACTCCGGCAATGACTGCGCCCAGCAGAAAAGCGCCGGATGCTGCCCATGCCACAGTCTTTACAGAACCCCCCTTACCGGGAGATTTGGTATAATTATCCATTACAACCCACTTGGCGCAGTATCCAGCCAAACATATCAGTCATTACTCCACGCAAACTTATCTATCGCATATCTCGGCCGCCAAGGCCAGCAAGGCCTTGTCTTGCGGCTGTTTTGCGACAAAACACGCTTTCCAGCCCTTTCCGGCTGCATCACCTATCCGGCTGCCGAGGCTGGCTATGGCAATGTGGTTTCGTCTGATCTCCTGTCGATCGCACTCACTGGCAAAATGCTGCGCAGCATTGGCAGAATGCAGCAACACCAGCGCCGGTTCTGACAATTGCCGGGCCATATCATCCGCCATCGGAAGCGGAATATTGTCATAGACCACCTGTTCTTCAAGAGTAATATGAGCAGGAATGGACAGCAAAATATGCTCTTTTCCAGACAGACGCAGCAATTTCAGTGGTTTGCGAGGCAGGGAATCGATCAATTGCTGAAGACCACCGGCTCCGGTCCTGGCGATAACAAACCCCTGATCCTGTGCAAAACGGGCGGTTGAGGCACCAACCGCATAGACGGGCAGGTGGCGATAACGCGCAAGCTGCGGTCCACCATGGCGGATTGCATTTGCGCTTCCCAGCAAAATTCCGTCAATTCCGGCCGGGTCAGTCCCCGTCCAGTCAACCGCCTGCACGTCAAACATCGGGTGCGGGGTAATCGTGATCCCTGCCAGTGCCCCCGCCGCAACCGTTTGCGTACACCCCGGCTCAGGTCTGATAACAATGATCCGCATTGTCAGGCCCTGCCAGAAAACAGTGTTGTTATGGCAGGGCCCGCCTGCGCCAGCAAATCACGGGCCAATTCTTCTGCTGCGTTAAATTCTTCTGCCGGTGCAACCATTTTTCCGCTCACCCGCTCTTTGCCATCGGCGCTGAACAGTGAAGCTTCCAGAACCAGTCTCGATTCTTCATGACGGGAAAACACCGCCACCGGGCTATGACAATTGCCACCAAGCGCCCGCAACAGGCAGCGTTCGGCCATGACTGCAGCCCGGCTCTGCTGATCATCAATAGCACGAAGCAGGGCATGAGTTACCCTGTCATCCGCCCTGCATTCCAGACCGATTGCCCCCTGCGAAGGCGCAGGCAGCCATTTTTCGGGATCAAGCCGCGTACCAATTTCAGGCATTTCCAGCCGGTTCAGGCCTGCTGCGGCGAGCAGCGTTACATCCGCTTCTCCTGCCTCCAGACGCCCCAGCCGCGTTGCCACATTGCCGCGAAACGGAACAATAGTGCAATCTGGCCGGTGATACAGCATTTGCGCCGCACGACGCGGCGCGCTGGTGCCGATACGGGCATTGGCGGAAATATCGTCAAGGGATACCGCTCCGATCAGCACGTCGCGCACATCTTCACGAGGAAGTATGGCAGCAATGCTAAGAGCATCTGGCCGCACAGTCTCGACATCCTTCATCGAGTGCACGGCGGCATCTATTCTGCCTTCAAGCAGCCATTGGTCAAGCTCTCTGGTCCACAGGGCCTTGCCGCCTATATCGGCAAGAGGACGATCGGTGATCCTGTCTCCTGTCGCCAGAACAGGCACAAGTTCTACTCTGTCAGACGGCCAGTCATGGGCAGCACACAGGCGGGCGCGGGCCTCCCTGGCCTGGGCCATAGCCAAAGGAGATCGACGTGTGCCGAGGCGAATTTCAGGAGTTATTGACATAGACGCGTTTGCTCTAACGGCCAAGCACGCTAAGGGGAAGCGTAATGGCAATCGTACTGGGCATAGAATCAAGCTGTGATGAAACGGCGGTGGCGCTGGTATCGGATAATCGCCGGATACTGGCGCAGAAGATCGCCTCGCAAAATGAAGCCCATGCTCCCTATGGCGGCGTTGTCCCCGAAATTGCTGCGCGCGCGCATGTCCAGCGCATGACTCCCATGATCCGGCAGGTCATGCAGGAAGCGAATATGGAATTGCCCCGGCTAGATGCCATTGCTGCCACAGCCGGACCAGGCCTGATTGGTGGTGTGATGGTCGGCCTTGTTACGGCCAAGGCCATGGCCATGGCCAGCGGCGTGCCCCTGCTGGCGATCAATCATCTGGAAGGTCACGCCCTCTCTCCTCGCCTCAGCGATCCGGATCTTGCATTTCCGTATGTCCTGCTGCTGGTTTCGGGCGGTCATTGCCAGATACTGCGCGTAGAAGGGGTTGGGCAATACCGGCGCATCGCCACAACCATTGATGATGCGCTGGGAGAGGCCTTTGACAAAACCGCCAAGCTGCTCGGCCTTGGATACCCAGGCGGGCCAGCGGTAGAAAAACTCGCGCGTGAAGGTGATGCGCGGGCAGTTCCCCTTCCCCGCCCGCTGCTTGGCAGTGATGAGCCCCATTTTTCCTTTGCCGGATTAAAAAGCGCTGTCTTGCGGGCAAAGGAATCCGGTCAATATACCGATGCGGATATTGCCGCCAGTTTCCAGCAGGCTGCTATTGATTGCCTGCTGGACCGCCTGCATCATGCGCTGGATGCAATGAGACCGGCAGAATCTCTGGTGGTGGCTGGCGGAGTCGCTGCCAATCAGGCCATCCGCAATGCACTTCAGAATCTTGCCACAGAATA
>JBKEEC010000093.1:0-3713 GCA_047975785.1 Sphingomonadaceae bacterium
CGGTAATCCACCGAGACAACAGGCAGCCCGGTCTGCGCAGCGATATCCGTGCACAGATTATGGTAGGAATCGAGGCAGCCAAGCACAAAGCCGCCGCCATGGAAAAAGACAATGACAGGCCGCGCTATGGCTGAGGGGGAAGAGTCAAACAATCTGAGCGGAATATCACCTGCCGGTCCGGGACAGGCAAGATCCCGGATAACAGGCAGATCGCGCGGCGGCGCTTCAACATGGCGACCATGGCTTTCGCTCCTGCCCTGGCTTCATCCAGAGGCAGTTCGTAATAGGGTGGGCGTGAGGTTGCGGCCAGCATGTCCAGAAATGCCTGCACATCGGGACGCACAGGATGGGGGGATCGGGTCATTAATCATGCTCCGTATTTTGTGGGGTGGGCTCGCAATTTTGACTCTCTATGCCATGGTGCATTTTTACGTCTAGGAGAAAAACTTCATTGCAGGGCGATGATCTGCGCAATAGGGCAATTGAAATATATGTTGATATGCCCATGATGCGGGCAGGAAAAGGAAGTGCCATGGCCACCGGGGCTGCCACTCGATCTGATATTGCAACGACTGAAGCACCTGAAGCTGTTGTTGTCCGCTTTGCCGGAGATAGCGGCGACGGGATGCAGTTAACGGGCGGGCAATTTACTCTGTCAACAGCACTCGCGGGCAATGACCTGGCAACTTTTCCTGATTTTCCCGCGGAAATCCGTGCACCTCAAGGAACTCTGTTCGGGGTATCTGCTTTCCAGATCAATTTCGGCTCGACCGATATTTCAACCGCAGGTGACGCCCCTGATGTTCTGGTGGCGATGAACCCTGCCGCGCTAAAAGTGAATCTGGATGCGCTGAAGCCGGGTGGGCTTATCATTGCGGATACCGGCGAATTTACTCGCCGCAATCTGGACAAGGCAAAATATACCGAATCCCCCATTGATGATGGCTCCCTTGCAAAATGGGATGTGCTGGCATTTGATATTTCTGCCCTGACGATTGAGGCGGTCAAGCCCTTCGGCCTCGGCAACAAGGATGCACTGCGCTGCAAAAACATGTGGACGCTGGGTCTTGCATTATGGATGTTTGACCGTCCCAGAGAGCCTGTTCACACCTGGCTTCGCAACAAGTTCAAGAATAATACCGTGATTGCCGATGCCAATATCGCTGCACTGGATGCGGGCCATGCCTATGGCGAAACTGCGGAAATATCTGGCCCGCTCAAAAAGCTGCATATTGATCCTGTCCCATCAGCGCCGGGGCTTTACCGCACAATTACAGGTGCTGAAGCAATTAGCCTTGGGCTGGTGGCAGGGGCACAGCTTGCCGATTTGCCCATGTTCTTTGGTGGTTATCCGATTACTCCGGCCAGTGCGATCCTGCATCACCTTGCCCGCCTCAAACAGTTTCGGGTCACAACTTTCCAGGCCGAAGATGAAATTGCTGCCATCTGCGCTGCCATAGGTGCATCCTATGCAGGTCATCTGGGGGTTACCAGTTCGTCAGGGCCGGGCATCGCACTCAAGACCGAAGCAATTGGCCTTGGCATCATGACAGAGCTTCCTCTGGTAGTTGTCAATTCGCAGCGTGGCGGCCCGTCCACAGGCCTGCCAACCAAGACAGAACAGAGCGATCTCTATCAGGCAGTTTATGGCCGTAACGGGGATGCACCAATGCCGGTTATTGCTGCTCGCAGCCCGGCTGATGCGTTTGAATGTGCCATAGAGGCTTGCCGTATCGCTGTGCATTACATGACGCCGGTTATGCTGCTGACAGATGGTTATATTGCCAATGCGGCAGAGCCATGGAAAGTCCCCGCTTCTGAAGGTTTCTCCGCTTTTCCGGCTCAATTTTTGATGGAGCCGAATGATGGCGACAACTTGCTTCCCTATAAGCGGGACAGCAAGGGCGCGCGTCCATGGATCAGGCCCGGCACACCTGGTCTGATGCACAGGATTGGCGGGATTGAGAAAAACCCTGGCACCGGCAATATTGATTACGCCCCTGCCAGCCATCAGGCCATGACCGATGCGCGCGAAAGCAAGGTGCTCGGCATTGATGTGCCTGATCAGGCGATAGACCTTGGGGAAGAGGGCGGTTCATTGGCGGTTGTCGGATGGGGCAGCACCTATGGCCCGATTCATCAGGCTGTCAGGCGCGCACGGGCGAAGGGGCAGGATGTCAGCCATATTCATGTCCGCCATATATGGCCATTACCCGCCAATCTGGGGGCACTCCTTAAATCCTATGACCGGATTCTGGTGCCGGAGATGAACACCGGCCAGTTCAAGACTGTGCTGCGCGATCAGTTTCTGGTTGATGCAAGGCCCTATAACAAAACGAGCGGTCAGCCTTTCCGGATTGCGGAGCTTGAAGCTGCAATTGATCAGGCGCTGGCGGAGTAAGCAGGATGAATGAAGTCACAAAAATCGAAACCACGCTGAAGGACTGGGAATCGGATCAGGAAGTCCGTTGGTGCCCCGGTTGCGGGGACTATGCGATCCTCAAGGCAATCCAGCGCACATTACCGCAGTTAAAGGCTGACCCTGCCAACACGGTTTTTGTCTCAGGCATTGGATGTTCAAGCCGCTTTCCTTATTATATAGAAAGCTACGGTTTTCATACCATCCACGGGCGTGCACCCGCTTTTGCCACAGGCATGAAACTTGCGAATCCTGAACTCGATATCTGGATCATCACGGGTGACGGCGATGGCATGTCCATTGGCGGCAACCACACCATGCATGTCCTGAGGCGTAACCTCGACTGTCAAATCCTGCTCTTCAACAATGAAATATACGGCCTGACGAAAGGCCAGTATTCGCCGACAAGCCGGGAAGGCACAAAAAGCCCTTCAACCCCGCTGGGATCAGTTGACCATCCTGCACGGCCTTGCGCTTTTGCACTGGGAGCAGGGGCACGATTTGTCGCTCGTGGTTTTGATGTATCGAAAAAGCTGCCCGAAGTTCTGACAGCGGCCTATGCACATAAAGGCGCCGCATTTGTTGAGATCTTCCAGAATTGCATCGTCTACAATAAGGATGTTTTTAACGATTTTGCTGCCCCGAAAGGGGCAGAGGATCAGCAGCTCTGGCTGGAAGAGGGCAAGCCTATGCTGTTTGCCTCCAACAGCAAGGGCATCGCACTGGATAGTGATAATCTGCGCCTGAAAGTTGTTGATGTGGTTGATGAAAACTGGGAGGCAGCAGGTGTCATCATCCATGATGTGACCAATCGCTCAATCGCTCATATGCTGGTCGAGCTGCCTTTTGGCCCATTCCCCATGGCTCTTGGTGTCCTGTATAATGATCCGCACCCCACATTTGAAAGTGGTGTGGCCGCCGAACGCGAAATGGCAATCAGTGGCAAGGATGCCAATCTGGACAAATTGCTTGCCAGTGGCCAGACATGGACAGTTGAATGATCATGTCGGGGATTTTCCTGACCCTTCAGGGATAAATCTGATCATGAGTCATTCCGTAAATGTGCTATAGGATGATCTGGCCGAAAGCCAGAGAGTCGCGCCTACTTCCATGCGCATGAGGCTTGTACACCAGTCATTACGGGCGGTATGCGGTATTTTTTTGATGACTTGACTGCGCCTTTCAATTGAAATAATATAATAATATTGTGAAATAATACGTCTCCGATTCAGCTCATATTCTGCTATGTCGGGGATTCTTCGAGAGAGGATGCTTCATGGATCAACAAACTGAA
>JBKEEC010000094.1:0-24868 GCA_047975785.1 Sphingomonadaceae bacterium
ATTGCTCCCGACACGGCTGCACCGACTGCGTTGTGTTGGCCTGGGCTTGCTGGAAGACTGGGATGGAGTTGTCCGGGGAGGTGTTGCGGCGCGAGGGCTGGGCTTTGCGCGGGGCGCCGGACTGGGCTTTGCGCGTGGTTGTGGCGCGGGTGTTGTAACCTGAACGGGGGCAGGTAACGGATCTGGCCGGGTCTGGCTTTCTGGTTGGGGCATGTCTGGTTGGGGCGGGGCAGGTATATCCGACAGTTCGGGGGCTTCGGCGGCACGGCTTTGCACGACCGGATCAGGCGCGGTCGATTGCAATCCGACCTCGGTTGCGAGTGTTACGCTCATCCGCTCCGGCTCTGGCAGAGGCGGGTCACGATCAGGCTGCATGAGCAAAATCGCCACAAGCCCAAGATGCAGCAATACCGCAGCACAGAGTGCGGCCCATTCTTCTTTGCGGAGAGTTGCAGTGTCCATGGATATGTCAGGCTATGGTGCGTCAACTGAACCGTTGGTGACCAGAGATATGGAATGAAAGCCGGAGCGGTTCAACTCTCCCATCACGGCCATGACCCGGCCATAGTCCAGAGCGCGATCTGCGCGAAGGGTAATTTGCGGTGGCTCACCCTGATTTGCGGCCTGCAATTGCTCCAGCGTATCCGGCAGGGCACCGACGGCAATTTGCGTGTCTGCCACAAAGACATAACCTTCCCTGTCAATCGAGATGGTGACCTCATTGGTTTCTTGCGGAAGCGGGTTGGCCCTGCTGTCGGGAAGCTCAATTGGCACGCCGGCGGTCAGCAAGGGGGCTGTCACCATGAAGATGATGAGAAGCACCAGCATGACATCGACCAGAGGAGTCACATTGATATCCGCCATGGGCGCACGCCGGCGTCCACGGCGACGATGCGAGACGCTGTGGACTCCCATGGTCATTACATTTTCTCCAGCTCACGGCTGAGAGTCGCATCAAAACGGTCCGCAAAGCGTTGCAGTTTTGCCTCAAACATTCCGACGGAATTGGTAAAACGGTTATAGGCAATAACTGCCGGAATAGCGGCAAACAGGCCGATAGCGGTGGCAAAAAGTGCTTCGGAAATGCCCGGTGCAACAACCGCCAGTGAAGAATTTTGCTGCGCCCCGATCTGAAAAAAACTGTTCATGATGCCCCAGACCGTACCGAACAGTCCGACAAAAGGGGCAACCGAGCCGACCGTTGCCAGAAAATTCAGGCGGGCGGAAAGAGTGTCGGCTTCTTCGGCAACGCGGCTTTCCATGCTGGCGGCAATGCGCTGGCGGGCGCCTTCCCTGTCCAGCAGGCGGGGGGAAGTGGATCGTCGCCATTCGGATAATCCAGCCTTGGCAACCCGCGATGCAGGATTAGGGTCGCTATCCTGCTGTTTGATCAGGGTTTCGATATTGTCCGTTTCCCAGAAGGATTTTTCAAACTTGTTGCTGGCGCGGCGGACATTGCCCATCTGCATCGAGAAGGAAATAATGATGGTCCACACCCAGAGACTTGCCAGCAAAAGACCGGCCATCACCACCTGAACCACAATATCAGCGTCAAGAAACAGCTTGGCCGGATCAAGCCGGGTTGGAACGGAAGCAGCAGCAGAAAGCAGGGAAAAAGAGTTCATGCAGTATTTTCCTGAACAAGAAGGCGTTCAAAAGCACAGCGCCATTCGGCAGGCTGACGGCGAGGTTGTCCCTCTGGCGAGACAAAGCCAATACGTAATTCTGCTTCGGCCAGAATATCATTTTCGCGTAAAGCGCGCTGGGCCATGCGGCAACTGGCTGCCCGCATTTGCGTGCAGCGTGTTTCAATCAGCACGTCATCATCAAGCCGGGCGGGACGAAGATAACGCAGGCTCAGTTCAGACACGGCATAGGCACCTTGCCCCAGTTCAATCGCGCGGCGCTGGTCCACACCCAGAAGGCGCAGCAGGTCAGACCGGGCACGCTCAAACCAGCGCAAATAATTGGCGTGATATGTGATGCCTGACAGGTCTGTATCCTCATAATAGACTCTCACCGCATAGAGATGCCGTGTGCCATCAATGCAGCCACCGGGAGGATGAGGAAGAGCGATCATATCGGGAATGGGCTTTAGCAGCGACGCGACTCGTGGGGCAAGCTAGGTTTTTATGAAATGCCCAATAGAAGCGACAGACTGCACGGCAGATGAATCACAACTGGCAGAAACAGGGCCGGAAACGGGCTTCAGGCAATCATCCTGCCCAGCGGTTCCCCGCCAAACAGGTGCACATGCAGATGCGGAACTTCCTGACCTCCATGCTGGCCGATATTGGCCAGAAGCCGATATCCCGGCTCCACAAGCCCAAGCTGACGGGCAACATTACCTACGGCGCGAATGAATCCGGTGATTTCTTCTGCCGGTGCCTGCGCGGAAAAATCATCCCAGCTTACCCATGCACCGCGGGGGATCACCAGAATATGTGTTTTTGCCTGCGGATTAATATCTTCAAAAGCGATGGCCCATTCATCCTCGTAAATCCTCTTTGACGGTATTTCGTCTCTCAGGATTTTTGCGAAAATATTATTCGGGTCATAGGGGGCGGCAGGATCAATCGGCATAGTCTCAGTCCTTTTGGTGACGACTGGCTTTTTCTTCCAGCCCGGACAGGCCTTCACGGCGCTCCAGCTCGGCGCAGATATCTGCCAGGCTGATGTTTTTTGCATGGGTAAGGACCAGTAGATGAAATAATGTATCGGCCGCCTCTCCAATCAGCTCTTCCCGGCTGCCGGAAAGTGCGGCAATGACGGTTTCTACTGCCTCCTCGCCCAGTTTTCGGGCCATAACCGGAATGCCGCGCGCATTCAGTTTTGCCACATAGCTGGAATCCGGGTCCGCTTCAGCGCGGCGCGATATGATGGTCTGCTCCAGTCGGGAAAGGGTTTCCATAGATAGAGCAATGCGCATCCCGGCCCTGCCGGTCAAGTGTTGTCGATAAATCCTGTGCACTGCATCCGGGCAGGGCGGGCAAAAGCCCGGACTTGCTGAAATCTGCGACAGGGGCTTGCCAAAGCTATCCGCGAAGAAGTGGATGCGGGTTTTTGACCTGTGGCCAGCTACGCTTCAGCAAAAGAAAAATGATAACAAGGAGCTATGGCGCCACACGCGTTTCAGCTTTATCGCGTGATGCCCCGGTGTGAAGAAACCGGAGTAAAAACAGGGTCCAATTTATGAATGTAATGTTCTACCAGACAGGATCGAAAACAAGGATATCCTGATGCTTTCTACCGTGCTCTCCCTTCTCGTATTACTGACTATCGCCTTGCTGGGCGGTGCTTTTGTGTTGTGGCGCAAGGGAGGATCGACAAAGCAGATTCTGCTTATGCTCGGTCTGGCCGTGGTGGTGGCGGTTAATGTTGCGATCTGGACTGTGCCCACAAAGCAGGGCACCAGCCCGTATGATCAGGCCCGGCAGATCGAAGGGGCAGATTGAAAAACAGGACGGGTAGGTAACCCGCCCTGTCCTGTCAGTATCAGCGGATCGGACAATCAGGAGAAAGGCGGAAATCCAGATAGTTATCTACCGAACCCATCATATCTTCGAGCTCATTTTCGAAGAAGTGGTTGGCTCTGGGGATTTCATCATGATGAATGGTGATGTGCTTTTGTGTCCGCAGCTTTTCCACAAGCTTTTGCACAGCCACGGGTTGAACAACCGTGTCATTGGCGCCCTGCACAAAAATTCCGCTGGCCGGGCACGGGGCCAGAAAACCGAAATCATACATATTGGCTGGCGGTGCAATCGAGATAAATCCACGCACTTCGGGGCGGCGCATCAGCAATTGCATACCGATAAGCGCGCCGAAACTGTATCCGGCAACCCATGTTGTCTGTGCTTCGGGGTGGATTGACTGTACCCAGTCCAGTGCGGAAGCTGCATCGGACAATTCGCCGATTCCGTTGTCAAAACTGCCCTGTGAACGGCCAACGCCGCGGAAATTAAACCGCAAGGTGGCAAACCCGCGATCAGAAAATGTTTTATACAGTCGTTGCACGATTCTGTCATTCATGGTCCCGCCACCCTGAGGGTGAGGGTGCAAAATCATGGCAACCGGCGCCCGCTCACGCGGACCGGGAGAAAAACGACCTTCGAGACGGCCTTCCGGGCCAGGGAAAATAACAGATGGCATCTTGCGACCTTGTCAAACTGGGAGACCCGCGGGTAGCGGGATGGATATGGTTGGCTATATAGGGCTGCACAGGGAAATCGCAATCATTCTGGAGGATTGATTGCAAGAAACTGCCAGATTTGAAAGACCTGAACAGGAAAGGGACGCCTATTTCCCGCATCTATCTTGATCATGCTGCATCCAGCCCGCTGCGCCCGGCTGCACGAATGGCTGTCGAACAGGGGTTTGACTTCTGGGCCAATCCCTCCAGCCCCCATGCTGAAGGGCGCAAGGCGCGTTCCGCCCTTGAAGATGCGCGCGAAAGGATATTGGAAAGCCTAGAATGGGACGGAGTTCTGGTCTTTACCAGTGGCGCCAGTGAAGCAATCGACATTGCGCTGAACAGGGCCAGGGCGGGCGCACGGCTTGTCAGTCTGGTTGAGCATGAATCTGTTTTGCAATCCGCATCCGAGGCTGAGCGTTTGCCGGTTCTGCCCGATGGGGCGCTGGATATTCTGGCATTGCAGGAAGCGATTGATGGACGGGAACGCCCTTTGGTGGCTGTGCAATCCATCAATTCAGAGACGGGCAATGCGCAGGATATTGCCTCTATTGCCCGGCTGGTTCATGAAAATGATGGTGTTCTGCTGGTTGATTGTGCGCAGTCCTGCGGCAAATTCCCTGTCCCGGCAGAGGCAGATATGGTGGTTATTTCGGCGCATAAATTTGGTGGCCCGATTGGCATTGGCGCCTTGCTTTTGCGTGGGTATGGCTTGCTGGAAGCCTCTGGCGGACATGAGCGCGGCTATCGTCGTGGAACAGAAAATCTGCCCGGTGCTCTTGGAATGGCCGCGGCTCTTGAAGAATGTGGTGCGCCTTATCTGGCGGCGGAAGTGCTGGCACCTTTTGCGGAGTTTGCACAGCAGGTGCGGGATGCTGGCGGAGTCTGGCTGTCCGATCAGTTATCAGCACCTACGCCCAATATCATGGCTCTGGCCATGCCGGTTCTCTCTGGCAGTGCGCAGGTGATGCGGTTTGATATGGCCGGTATCGCCATAAGTCAGGGCAGTGCCTGTTCATCCGGCCGGTTGAGCACCAGCCATGTGCTGCGTGCCATGGGGCTGGATGAAAAACTGGCAGGACGGATCATTCGTGTCAGTCCCGGCTGGAATACATCACGCACGGATATTGAGCGTTTTTGCTCTGTCTGGCTGGATATGGTGGCAGGAGCATCATGATCTATCTTGATTATCAGGCCAATACCCCACTTGCACCTGAAGCGCGCGAGGCAATGCTCCCCTGGCTCGGAGGAGAGGGCAGGGGTTTTGGCAATCCGCATAGTGTTCACAAGATAGGGCGGACTGCGGCGGCGACGGTGGAATATGCGCGTGATCAGGTGGAGCGCCTGTTTCCGGCAGGCGGACGGGTTATTTTTACTTCCGGTGCGACAGAGGCGATCAACCTTGCCCTGCGTGGCTCTGCCGGCAGGGACGCGGCCCGCCCTGTTGCAATATCAGCGATTGAACATGCTGCTGTTGGGGATACTGCTGATACACTTGGCTGCCCTGTCGTGCGCCTGCCTTCAGATGCGGAGGGTATTATCCAGCCGGATGCCGCCTTGCCAGAGGGAGTCAGGCTTGTTGCGGTGATGCAGGTTAATAATGAAATCGGTACGATCCAGCCGGTTGAGCAATGGGCTGAAAGGGCACGTCAGGCTGGTGCGTTGTTTGTGTGTGATGCTGTGCAGGCGGGAGGCAAACTCCCGCTGGCGCAGGCCGATATGATCGCCCTGTCTGCTCACAAGATGCATGGCCCGATTGGTATCGGGGCATTATGGCTGCGGGGCGGGGTAGAGCTGGAGCCTGTCCAGACTGGCGGAGGGCAAGAGGCGGGCCTGAGATCCGGCACTCTCAGCCCGGCCCTGTGTGCCGGGTTTGGTGCAGCAGCAGAACTTGCTCTGGCGCGAATGGAGCAGGACGCGGCGTATATCGAGAATCTCTGGAATCATGCACGTGACCTGTTTGCTGGCTGGACATTGAATGGTAGTGCGCATGAGCGTTGGCATG
Source organism: Sphingomonadaceae bacterium (assembly GCA_047975785.1). Taxonomy (GTDB): domain Bacteria; phylum Pseudomonadota; class Alphaproteobacteria; order Sphingomonadales; family Sphingomonadaceae; genus JACXVD01. The sequence continues at coordinate 6,198 of JBKEEC010000094.1, forward strand.
GCAATCTTAATATCCGCAAGCACGGGCTGGATGTTGCCCGATTAATGAGTGATTGCCGTTCGGTGATGTTTTCCGCCGGTTCGGCCTGTGCCAGTGGATCGGGCCGCCCCAGCCATGTCCTGCAGGCGATCGGGCTGGATTCAAATGCGGCAAAAAACTCTATCCGGCTGGGTTTTGGGCGGTATACACAGGAAAACGAACTGGCCGAGGCGGCCCGACTGATCAATCAGGCTGCCAGAGCTCAGGAGGTCTAATGGTTCGCGTGATTTTTACTACAGCACAAGGAGACAGGGTTGAGGCCGAAGGAGATGCCGGCTCAAACCTGCTCAGTCTGGGCCAGAATGCGGGGATGCCGCTGGAAGGAACTTGCGAATGTCAGATGGCCTGCTCCACCTGCCATGTGGTTGTAGCGCCTGACTGGTTTGGCCGATTGCCTGAAGCCAGCGAGGAAGAAGAAGATATGCTCGATCTGGCCGCAGGTGTCACCGGAACCAGCCGCCTCTCCTGCCAGATTGATCTGACAGATGACCTTGACGGTCTGGAAGTGACGGTTCCGGCAGAAAGCCGGGATGTGCAGTTGATTTGAATGACATAATGAAGAATCCCCCTCCTCCGGCTAGATGAACAGAGGAGGGGCAAGCCTTGTCAGGCTGTTTCGGCTACGCTTTTCCTGCGGTGGCGCATAATCAGCCAGGTTACCAGCGCAACAGGGCCGAAGACGGTTCCTGTCAGGATGAGCAATGCGACCATCCATCCGAGGATGCTGCCGATTGATCCGGAAACACTCCTGATTGGAGCCATGAAGTCGCTGGCCGGAGCTGCGCCGGATTCGTAATGCACATTGACCCGGCTGAATGCGACCCGGCCCTGCACCTCGTGCAGCCAGCTTTGCGCCTGATCGATTTCCTGATTGACTTCGGCAACGCTGCGTTCTGCCTCAACCAGTTCCTGAACGCTGCCTTTTTTTGTGCGCAGAATTTCGGTGAGGCGGTCGCGCAATTCTGTGCGTGCGCGAAGCTGTGCCTGTGTATCGACAATGGTTTTTGAAACATCATCTGAAGCGATATTGGCGGATTGCTGGCTGGCTCCGGCATTTTCTGCCTCATCATTCAGCAATGCCCCAAATGCGCGCGCGTGCTGCGTGGCAACGGCCATTTGCAAGGTTCCGTTTATGTCCTCATCCCTTTCGCCGGACAGGTTCATACCCAGAATACGGCAGCTTGCGGGGCCCTGCTGTTCGCATAAATCCGCATGGTGGCGTTGCAGTTTTCCGATATCCTGTCCGGGCATCCTGTATGAAAAATCATAGATATACGCCAGTTTGGGCAGGGACACGGAAATCTGACCGAGATCGGGCAGCGATGATTGCCGTGGCAGCTCTGCATCGGTGGCAGTTTCCTGGCTTGCCGGTGCAGGTGCCGCCCTGTCCGGTGCCATTGTGTCCGGCGCCATCACCTCGGCAGCTTCCTGGTTCTGGCTTGATACCGCATTATCCGATTCTGCTGATTGCTCGCTACAAGCTGCCAGCAAAACAAGTGGTGCCATGCCTGTAATAATCCAGCTTCTATTCCTTTGCCGCATTCTAGCCTCCTTTTTGCCATAATTTTGACACAATTGAAGCGGGCAATCCATTTTGGCAAGGGCAATTTGCCATATGTGTTGTCAGGCTAATGAGGGGAGTCAGATATATACCTGAAAAATAAGAATAAAAAAATTCAGATGATATATCCCGGTTATGAACGGGGATAGGGGCAAATGTGTCATTGTTTGCCAGTGCCTGCAGGTGATAGGGCGTGAATATGACCACGACCGAAATCGAAAATCCCGACTCGGACCCTTTCGACGCAATAATTGATGCACCATTCGATTCCGCCTTGTCGGAACGCTATCTGGTCTATGCGCTTTCTACTATCACAGCGCGGTCACTACCGGATCTGAGAGATGGGCTGAAACCCGTTCACCGGCGTCTTTTGTGGGCCATGAGGCAATTGAAGCTGGACCCTGGCCAGGCATTCAAGAAATCAGCCCGCGTTGTTGGCGATGTGATCGGCAAATATCACCCGCATGGCGATGCCTCGGTTTATGATGCCATGGTCCGTTTGGCTCAGGACTTCGCCTTGCGTTACCCGCTGGTGGAAGGACAGGGCAATTTTGGCAATATTGATGGCGATAATGCCGCTGCCTACCGATATACCGAAGCGCGGCTGACCAGAACGGCCCTGCGCCTGATGGACGGGCTGGATGAAGGCACGGTTGATTTCATCCCGACCTATAATGGCGAGGATGAAGAGCCGGAGATATTTCCCGGTCTGTTCCCCAACCTTCTGGCTAATGGCGCCAGCGGTATTGCTGTAGGGATGGCAACCAGCATTCCCAGCCATAATGTTGCCGAAGTGGTGGATGCGACGCTGGAGCTGATTGACAATCCCCATGTCGAACATAGCCGGTTGATGGAATTGTTTCATGGGCCGGACTTCGCGACCGGAGGGCTGGTTGTTGATAGTCCGGAGGCGATATCTGCCGCTTATGAAACGGGGCGTGGCTCTTTTCGGGTCAGAGGGCGTTTTCATGCCGCCGAAGCTGAAAAAGAGGAAGATCGCGACGCCGGGATTGAGCGTCTGGGAGGTGGCCAGTGGCAGCTTGTTGTCAGCGAAATCCCTTACATGGTGCAAAAAGGGAAGCTGATTGAGCAGATCGCCCAGCTTATCGCTGACAAGAAATTGCCCATTCTTGATGATGTGCGCGATGAATCGGATGAAGAAATCCGCATCGTTCTTGTGCCGCGCAGCCGCAATATCGACCCCGAATTGCTGAAGGAATCGCTTTACAAGCTGACGGATCTTGAAAACCGTTTCAGCCTCAACCTTAATGTGCTGGATGCAACCCGCACCCCCATGGTCATGGGCCTGAAAGAGCTGCTGGGCAACTGGATTACCAGCCAGATTGATATTCTGCAGCGTCGTACCCGGCACCGGCTGGACAGGATCGCATTACGGCTTGAACTGGTTGAAGGCTATATTGCGGCTTATCTGAACCTCGATCGGGTTATCGAGATCATCCGTACCGAGGATGAGCCAAAGCCGATCATGATGGAGGAATTTTCTCTTACCGACAGGCAGGCCGAAGCGATCCTGAACATGCGTTTGCGCTCCTTGCGCAAGCTGGAGGAAATGCAGCTCCGTCAGGAGCGGGATGATCTGTTGAAAGAACAGGAAGAATTGCAAAAACTGCTCGATAGCCCGGCACGTCAGCGCACCCGTCTGAAACGGGATCTGATGGCGCTGCACAAGGAATACAGCAAGGAAACAGAGCTGGGCCGCAGGCGCACGACAATTGCCGAAGCCCGGCCCGCAGTCGAATTTTCCATGGATGCCATGATTGAGAAAGAGCCGGTCACGGTAATCCTTTCGCAGCGCGGGTGGATTCGCGCGGCCAAAGGGCATGTGGCGCTTGATGGAGAGTTCAAGTTCAAGGAAGGGGATGGCCCGGCTTTTGCGCTTCATGCCCAGACGACAGACAAATTGTTGATCGCGGCAGATAATGGTCGGTTCTATACTCTTGGGGCGGATAAACTGCCCGGTGCGCGCGGTTTCGGGGAGCCAGTGCGCAACGTGGTGGATATTGATGCAGCGTCCCATATCATGGGTATGCTGGTTCATCGGCCCAAGGGGCAGGTGTTGCTTGCCGCGAGCAATGGCAAGGGCTTCGCAGCCGATATGGATGAACTTCTGGCCGAAACCCGCAAAGGACGACAGGTGGTGAATCTGAAAGGAGAAAACCGCCTGCGAGTAGTGCGCGATATTGCGAGTGAGCATGATCATGTGGCTATAGTGGGGGATAATCGCAAGCTGGTGGTCTTCAGCCTTGAAGAATTGCCGGTTCTTTCCCGTGGCCAGGGTGTGACCTTGCAGCGTTATCGTGATGGCGGGCTTGCCGATGCCACCAGCTTTACTCTCGAACAGGGACTGTCGTGGCAGATGGGCGGCAAGGGTGACCGGACTCGCACCGAGGCAGAAATCTGGCAATGGAAAGTTGCCCGCGGTGCTGCAGGCAGATTGCCTCCGCAGGGTTTTCCGCGTGATAACCGCTTCTGATGTTCATGATACAAGCGGGATACATCAGTCATCCCACATAAGCTGATCCAGCAGCGTTTCAGCGCGTTTTTTGTCGGGGAATCCTTCAGCAACCCATTGCATCTCGGCTTCGCGTAGTAGGCGGGATATGTCAGGTCCGGCATGGGCGCCGCGCGCCAGAACATCGCGGCCACTCAGCGGAAAGCGGGGGATATCCCAGTCCTTCAACTCATCAACAGAACCGTCCTGAAGCAGAATACGATCTATCGCGCTATCCAGCCCGACTTTCCAGGCAAGCGCGCGCGGGGCCTTGCGATCATCCGGTTGCCTTTCGGCATCACATATCAGCCGGGTGCGCTGAACCTTTGACAGTCTCAGCCGCGCAGCAATATCGCGTGCAACATCCGGGGAGGGAGGGAGCAGCGCGGCAAGACGGCGTATGGAGTTACAGGCAATATCAGCATTGCATTCGGCACTGACCAGCCTTGCCAGTGCTTCAAGCCCGTTTGCGCTCACTTCCGGCAGGATAACCGTCAGCACACCCAGTTCTTTCATGCGGTAAAAAGTGGGCGCGGGGTCAGGCAATAGCAAAATCCCAAGCACTTCCATGGCAATACGTTCACGGCTCAGGCCCTTGAGAGTGGGAGCCATTTCTGCACATGCCTGCTCGGCTTCATGATCGGGGGCTGCACCAAAACGTGCCTGAAACCGAAAATAGCGCAAGATGCGCAAATGATCTTCGGCAATACGCTGGCGGGCATCGCCAATAAAGCGCACCTTGCGTTGCTCAAGGTCGGATAAACCATCGAAATAATCGAAAATCTCGCCGGTTTCAGGAGTAACGGACAAGGCGTTTATCGTAAAATCCCGGCGGGCGGCATCTTCGCCCCAGTCACTGGTAAAGGCGATAGTGGCGCGCCGTCCGTCTGTGCTGACGTCATGGCGCAAAGTGGTGATTTCTACCGGCCCATCTGCCAGCAAGGCGGTAATGGTCCCATGGGCAATTCCGGTCGGAGCGGTGCGAATACCGGCCTTGCCAAGAAGCTGGATGACACTGTCCGGGTAACGGGTCGTGGCTGCATCAATATCATGCACATCTAGCCCAAGCAGCGTATCGCGCACGGCTCCGCCCACCCATCGGATATGATCGCGCCCAAGCACATGGGCCAGTTCTTTCAAATCCTGACGCCGGAACCAGTCTGCACGGCTGATGGTATCAGCCAGTCTGCCTTCAGGCATGGTGAATTCCGGGCGGTTTGGCTGACTGTTCTGCCAGGGCGAACCGCCGTGTCAGATTGACGATAATGGCCGCTGTGACTCCCCAGATACGATGGCCCTGCCAGATAATTTCGAAATAGGTCCGCATCGCGCCTTCCCACTGCACGGTTTTTTCAACCTGATTGGCCGGATCAAGGATATAATCAAGTGGAGGCTCAAACCAGCTTGCGACTTCTGCCGGATTGGGTGTGATAGGCAGGTCGGCAGGCAAGGTCGCCAGAACAGGAGTGATGGCAAATCCGGTGCGGGTATTGAACCTGTCTGTTGCACCAATAACATTTATATTATCACTATTTATGCCAAGTTCTTCATGTGTTTCACGAAGTGCGGCGCATATTGCGTCTTCTCCGGGGTCCAGCTTGCCGCCGGGAAAAGCCGCCTGACCGGGATGTTTGCGCATGGTTTCCGGTCGATGTGTCAGCAGAACACCAGGGCGGGGGCGGTCAGTTACGCCAATCAGGACAGCCGCAGGGGCAAGCGTTTCAGGAGGGGCCATTGCATCCTTTATCGGCTCCTCCAGAGACAGGTCGTGGGCCTGTGTATAGAGCGTGGACAGATCCTGGAACAGCGAACTCATTGCGGTATCAACGCAAATTCTGCGCCCTGACTACAGACCTTCATATCCTCGCCCTGCTCCAGCGCATGTTCTGCCAGTTGCAGCCAGGTTGAACGATTGAGCCGCGCCTCACACCCATGGCGCACTTTCAGATAGATGGCAGGATTGTCCTCTGTTCCGCGGGCGACAAGCGGATAATCCGGCCCTGCGATCACCAGATCATCGGTATTGAGACGAAAGACGATCGCATTTTCGCTCACGGTCATATCGGTTGCGATAAAGGGCGCATCGTCAACCGCGATTGCCAGTTTCTGGACAGGTGTGGTGAGCCAGTATTGCCCGCTTTCATCACGATTCAGCAGGCTGGCAAATGCACGTATCATGGCCGGGCGGTGAATTTCGCCTTCCTCATGATACCAGCGGCCATCTGCATGGATATGCATATGGCTCTCCCCTAGTTGCGCCGGTGCCCATTGCTCAACCGGAGGCAGTTTGCGCGCTGCAATGGCTTCAGCCAGTTCCGGCAGGGAAAGCGAGGCAATGGCGGGTGGCGGTTCATAAGGCATAACAGACATGTCGATGCCAGACTGCGCCGATTTCGCCAAGAGGCTTCGCCCGAAGAGGCCGGTTTCCTATTTTGCTGTCAAGGGTGGCGTATGAGCCAGCCACGGGCCAAGCATCCCATCTTGTGGAAGCAGGGCGGGGAAAGCGTGGCGCACCAGAAGCCGGTCGTTTTCCCATGGGCCGGGGCAGCGCCAGCCCGCAGTATGATCAGCAGAAAAGCCCCATTGGCCGTAATATTCTGCATCTCCGATCATGATTTGTGGCAGGGCCGGGGGGGCGGATCTGGCGATATTCTCTATCGCCTCAAGCGAGGCAGTCATCAGTGCCTTGCCATAGCCCTGATTCTGCCTGGCAGGTGCGACGGCAACCGGGCCAACCATCAATAATGGGTGGGCACGACCCTGAGCATCGGTAAGCGAAACGGGCCAGATCTGAATGGAGCCGGCCAGAAAATCATCATCATCCAGCGCCGCAAAACTTAGCGCAGGTAGCCACTCCATACCGGTGCGAATGCGATAGGCTGTGCGGGCTTCCCGTTCGGGACCAAATGCCTCGTCAAGCAACTGCTCGACAAGGAGGGGGTCAATCGCATCAAGAGGAATTATCTGCGCCATGGCTGCGCGCCGATAGGACCGACATCGCTTTATGTCGACAAAATTCCTCTTTGGCGGAGTAATGCCATATCCTGATAAACTTGACGGATCGGGATATGGCCAGGCCTGCGTGACGCCTGAGCGTTTCAAACTGCTGATGCGTTAGAGCTTTTCGCGAAAAGCTCTGGCTGCGACTAGCTGCGAGGGGTAAGCTGCATCAGGCGGCCCTGTCCGGCATCTTCAATAATCCATATGGCGCCGCCCGAATCGGTGGCAATGTCGCGCAGCCGCATATTGGTTTCATAGCGCGCAGTTTCTTCAACCTTCTGGCCGGTTCTTGAGACACGGACTATAGGGCCACCCAGCGATGCAATCAGAAAATCGCCCTGCCAGTCCGGAAAAAGCGCGCCGCGATAAATCGTCATATCTCCCGGTGCGATAACCGGATTCCAGCTCAGCGAAGGTGCCGCAAATTGGGGATATTCATCATGCGAGGGAATGGACTCGCCGGAATAATGCTCGCCTTCCGAAACAATCGGCCAGCCGTAATTCTCACCCTTTACCACGAGATTCAGTTCATCCCCGCCTGCCGGTCCATGCTCCATATCCCATAACTGGCCATCCTCATCGAAAGTGAGGCCCAGAATATTACGGTGGCCATATGTCCAGACCTGGTCCGCAGGGCTACCCTGACCGGAAAAAGGGTTGCCGGGAGCAGGCTGACCATCAAGTGTCAGGCGCACAATCTTGCCAAGGTTGTTATCAAGAGATTGTGCCGGACTCATTTTCTGCCTGTCTCCCGATGCGATAAACAGCGTCTTTCCATCAGGCGCAAAGGCGATCCGATGGGAGTAATGCCCGCGTCCGGTTGTTTTAGGGACTTGCCGCCAGATGATGTCCAGATTTTCCAGAGCACAATCTTGCGGAGAACAGACAAGTTCAGCCCGTCCGACAACGGCGCTGCGCTGATTGTTTTCTCCTGCTTCGACCCAGCTTAAATAGACTTTCCTGCTTTGCGTATAATCGGGAGCAAAAATGAAATCTCCCATACCGCCCTGACCACCATAATCTACCTCTGGCACATTGCGCAGTTTCAATTGCTGGCCAGTGGATGGGTCAAACCGTGTCACGCCACCCTTTTTTCCGGTTACAAAAATAATATCGGTTTGCGGTTCGACTGCCAAAGCCCATGGCTCATTGAAGCGGGCGATTTCGTGGGTGACAAACGGATTGGTTTCAGCAAGTCTGTAATCTGTTGTTTCCGGGTCAACCGGATCGCAGCTCGCAAAGGTAAAACCGGAAACAAACAGCATGGGTGCCAGAAGCAGGGAACAGGGGTGTCGCATGTATATACGGTATCACAAGATCCGGTCGCTTGCTTCATGATAATTGGTGTTGATGAGGCTGGCCGCGGACCATTGGCAGGGCCGGTTGTGGCCGGCGCGGTTGTTCTGGGTGATAATCCGCCACAAGGGCTGGCCGACAGCAAAAAGCTTTCTGCCCGCAGGCGAGAGGCGCTTGACCTTTCCATCCGTGATACCTGCATATGGGCAATCGGGGTCGTGGATGTTGAAGATATTGACCGCCTGAATATTTTTGTCGCAACCATGCTGGCCATGACCAGAGCGGTGGAGGCCTTGTGCCAGCAATTGCCGCAATCACCGGATATTGTTCTGATAGATGGAGACAAGACCCCTCAGGGGAGATCTGCTGGCTGGCAATGGCCGGCACGCGCCATTGTCGGGGGGGATGCGACAGAACCGGCAATTTCAGCGGCCAGTATTATTGCCAAGCAATGGCGTGACCGTCTGATGTGTGAGGCGGCGGCGCAGTTCCCGCATTACGGGTGGGAGCGCAACAAGGGGTATGGAACGGCAGAACATCTGGAAGCCTTGCGTTGTCATGGTCCTACCATGCTGCACAGGCGCAGTTTTGCGCCGGTGGCGCAGCTTTCGCTTTTGTGATCGGCCGGTATGGCATCAGGAAAACCGGATAAAACGGACCAATAAATCGAAAAATTGAGTCTTTAAGGTTACACCCCTTGATATCGAGTCATAAAGAATCTCACAGACTCAAGATGTTGTGGTGGACACCTTTCGTTCTTTTTTCATTAACCGGATAGTAACCTTATCTGGCAAGAATTTGCTCTTGACGTGGAGTCCCTGAGGACTCACCCTGTGGATAAGTAGTTTCAAAGGGGCAGATTGGATGGGGGTCATCGAGACCACAAGAGAACGTGTGCGCAAACAGGCGCAGGCAGTGGAATTGCCGGTTGGGCAGATTTTGTCTGGTGATTGTGTGAAGGCGATGCGCTCGCTTCCCGATGCCAGCGTGGATCTGGTCTTTGCTGATCCACCTTATAACCTGCAACTGGGCGGTGATCTCAACCGGCCAGATGGCTCGCATGTCGATGCTGTAACCAACGCATGGGATCATTTTGAGAGCTTTCGTTCCTATGACGAGTTTACCCGTGAATGGCTGGCCGAGGCAAAGCGCGTGCTCAAGCCTGACGGGGCGTTGTGGGTGATTGGCAGCTATCATAATATTTTTCGGGTCGGGGCAATCCTGCAGGATCTCGGCTTCTGGATTCTCAATGATATTGTCTGGCGCAAGAGTAACCCGATGCCCAATTTTCGCGGTACGCGATTCACCAATGCGCATGAAACGCTGATCTGGGCCAGTCAGGGTGAAAAGGCGAAATATCACTTCAACTACCGGGCGATGAAAACGCTGAATGATGAATTGCAGATGCGCTCGGACTGGGTCATTCCTATCTGCAACGGACAGGAGAGGCTGAAGGAAAACGGTCACAAGGCCCACCCAACCCAGAAACCTGAAGCCCTGCTTTATCGTGTGCTGCTGGCAACAACCGAGCGGGGTGATGTGGTGCTGGACCCGTTCTTTGGCACAGGGACAACCGGCGCAGTTGCCAGACGTCTGGGGCGCGAATGGATCGGTTGTGAACGGGAAAGTGCTTATCGCAAGGTTGCGCTGGGCAGGATCGCAAAAGAACTGGAACTGGACGAAAGTGCGCTTACAACCATGCAGAGCCGCAAATCGGCTCCCAAAGTGGCATTTGGCGCACTGGTCGAAGCGGGTATGTTGAAACCCGGAACTGTGCTGTTTGACAAAAAACGCCGCTGGGAAGCTCAGGTTCGTGCGGATGGTTCTTTGGTCTATGGAAAAAAGACCGGGTCCATTCATGGTCTTGGCAAGGAATTGCAGGATGCACCAAGCTGTAATGGCTGGACATTCTGGCATTATGAGGATGGCAATGAAATCCGGCCTATTGATACGGTGCGTCAGCTCTATTTGCTGAGTATCGAGGATTGATGACGGCGCATATATATTCTCATGAATGAGCAGATTTACCTTCGCCCGACAGGCATGGCGGACAGCCCGCAAAGTGAAGATGGAGCCGTTGTCCGGCTTGGCGGATCAATGGTATATGCCCACCGTTTTGCCATCATCACCCGCCGCGAGGGGCAGGTGACAGAGCGGGTTCGCTGTTCCGTTGACGAGATAGACAGCGTGATTGACAGCCTGCCGGATACCCTTGCCGGAGAGGCACGTAGCCAGTGGAATAATATTCGGAAAACCCACTCGCCTCTCACTCTGGGGGAACGAAACCTGCGTTTCGACCAGCCGCAGGTTATGGGTATTCTCAATGTCACGCCTGACAGTTTTTCCGACGGAGGCAAGTTTCTGGACCGGCCCGAAGAAGGGCGAGCTCATGCAGCCAGCATGATCGAGGCCGGAGCGGCTCTGGTGGATATTGGCGGGGAAAGCACGCGCCCCGGTGCGCCAGCCGTATGGGAAGGTGAAGAGCTTGACCGCGTTGTGCCCGCAGTAGAATATTGCGCGGCCATGGGGGCAGCAATCAGCGTCGATACACGTCGGCCAGCAGTGATGGAGGCAGCGCTTGATGCCGGGGCACATATCATTAATGATGTTTCGTCCCTGCGTCACGATCCGCGCAGCGTGGAACTGGTGGCTGCCAGAGGATGTCCGGTGGTTCTCATGCATGCACCCGGTGATGGCGATGACCTGCATGGTGAGGGCAAGTATGGCCAGGTGGTATTCGATGTGTTCGACTGGTTGAAAGCCCGGCGGGACAGTGCACTGGATGCGGGAATTGCAGCAGACAGGATTATCCTTGATCCGGGGATCGGCTTTGGCAAATCACTGACGGATAATCTGGCATTGATGAATGCGCTGCCCATGTTTCATGCCCTGGGGCATCCGCTTCTTCTGGGTGCAAGCCGTAAACGCATGATTGGCGCCCTGTCGAACGAGGTCGCAGCGCATCAGCGTGCAGGCGGGAGTATTGCTCTTGCTGTCAAGGGGATGGCGTGCGGGAGGCACATTCTACGAGTGCACGACGCGTTTGATACGGTGCAGGCTCGTAATGTCTGGCGTGGCCTTCGCGAGTCCGCGCTAACCGATTTTTCTGATCTTCGAGAGCTTTGATTTGACCGGGAAGGCGCAGGACACAAGGAACGATCAGGTCTGGGAAAGCGGCCTTCCCTATGCTCTGGGAGCCTATCTGATCTGGGGGCTGGTGCCTATATTCTTCAAGATGCTGGCCATGGCATCGCCCCTTGAGGTGGTGGCGCAGCGCGTGGTCTGGTCCATACCCCTGCTGTTTATCATTATGTTATGGCGTGGCCAGATACAGGATTTCCGCCAGATCTGGCGCGATCGGGCCTTGCTGCGCAATCTGTTCCTCAGCTCATTGCTGATCGGCTTCAACTGGCTGGTCTATATCTGGGCTGTGTCCAATGACCATATTCTTGCTGCAAGCCTTGGTTATTATCTGAACCCGCTGATCAACATCTTGCTGGGCCGGGTGTTTCTGGGCGAAAGGCTTCGCAGGTTGCAGCAATTGTCTGTGTTGATTGCGGTAGTGGCGGTGGCCATTCTGCTTTCGGGAGCAATCGACACGCTGTGGATTTCGCTCGCTCTTGCCTGCTCTTTTGCCTTATACGGGCTGTTGCGTAAGGTAACGCCGGTGCCTTCGGTACCGGGGCTGGGAGTGGAAACCTGTCTGCTGGCCCCTTTTGCAGCCGGTATTATCATCTGGTGTGAAATGAGCGGGATCGCGCTTTTTGGCACATCGGCCAGAGTGACTGCACTGATGATTCTGGCAGGGGCTGTAACGGCCATTCCACTTGTGATGTTTGCGGTGGCAGCCCGGCGGATGCAATATACAACACTCGGTTTTGTCCAGTTCCTTGCCCCGACAATTGTGTTTTTTATCGGTGTATTCGTCTATCATGAGCCGCTCGATATGACGCGGCTTGCCTGTTTCGGACTGATCTGGCTGGCGATTGCGATCTTCAGTTATGATATGCTTCGTAACAGCCGCGCCAACAGGCAGATTGTGGCTGGGTAGGGGATAATCCCGGCCAGTGGGATGGCCGGAGCGAAGGCCAGAGGGAAAGGATGCCGGGCCTATGCCGCGTTATCAATCCCCAGATCGGACAGTTTGCGATACAGGGTAGAGCGCCCGATACCAAGGCGTCGGGCAACTTCAGTCATCCTTCCGCGATAATGGCCGATTGCCAGCCGGATAATATCCGCCTCAATGTCTTCCAGTGGCCGCAAATTGCCATCGGGCGTATAGAGCACAACGCCTGCGCCATCCTGCAGGTTTCCGGCGCAGTCTTCATAATCGCCGAGCATTTCCGACAATTGGGGGAAGCTTTCGGTAGATAGCATTTCGCTGTCACAGAACACGGCTGAACGGAAAAGAACTGCCTGTAACTGACGGACATTTCCTGGCCAGTCAAATGCCCCTAGCAAGGCCAGCGCCCCATCGGTGATGGACAGGTGCCTTAATCCCGGCTGTTCACCTATCCGGGCAAGAAAATGTCGTGTCAGTGCCGGAATATCGCCCTGTCGTTCGCGCAGGGGAGGAAGGGTAATCAGAGTGGAGCTGATCAGTTTGACCAGTTCCGGAAGGAAATGCCCGGCCTCTGCCAGATCAAGCAGCGGAATATTGCTGGTTGTGATCAGGCGGATATCAGTCTTGAAACCGTGTTGCGCGCCAATCGGGCGGACAATGCCTTTGGCGAGAACCGCGCAGAGTCGCTCTTGCAGGTTTTCACTCAGCCGATCAATGTCATCAAGCACCAATGTCCCGCCTTCGCAGTGCTGGATGGCACCAATCTGGCGTTCAAATGCGCCGGGGAAGGCGTTTTGTTCATGCCCGAACAGCAGTGATTCCAGAGAATTGGCCGGAACACCCCCGATATTGATAATTCGCAGCGGATTTTTGGCGCGCGGGGATGCTGCGTGCATGGCGCGAAACAGCATTTCCTTGCCGGTGCCACTCTCTCCCTCGATAAGAACGCTGCCATGCCCTCTGGCAGCCTTGGCTGCGCGCGCAAGTGCGGTGCGAAACTCCGGTGCATTCCCGATCATGGCATCAAAATCGAGTGAAGCAGGGATTTTTTCAGTCAGGGGCTGCAATTCGTCCTTGGGTGCCTCGCGCCGTGTGGCGCTGCGCAGGGCCTGCATCAGCCGGTCCGGTGCAACCGGCTTGATCAGATAATCCGTTGCGCCTGCGCGCATGGCATCCACAGCAAGCAAGGGGCTGGCACTTGTTGTCAGCATGAGAATCGGCAGGGCAGGGCGCCGGTGTTTCAGCTCTGCTATCAGGTCGCAGGCATCATCGCCGGGAACCCATTGATCGAGGACGATGGCGTTCAGCTGCATCCCTTCTCGCGTGCCAAGCATCGCAATGGCGGTTTCAGAATCCTTCGCCACCAGAACGCGCCACCCATCGCGGGCGGCCAGCGCCGAGATGAGCCGACTTTGCGCCGGTTCATCATCAATCAGCATTAACAAGCGGGTATCCTGCTCTACCATGATCTCCAGACCGTCCCGATACGATACAGCCATGACCTTTAGGCAAGAGGGGTAAAGTTCGTGTTAAGGCTGTCTGTTTTGCAGCAGGTTTGCCGCAGGGGACTGGAAAGGGTTGTGAGGCAGGCCGTTGCGCGTTAGAGCATGGGCATTATTCATATCTGCGAAGAATCATCATCAGATGTTTCCTTCGCTCGCATTTCAGATACACATGTTCCAATCCAGAAGTTCCGATTCAAACAGGGAAAACACAGTAATGGCTTCCGCTAACGATATGAAAGCAGCACAGAAAACCTATGACGGTTTCCTTACATTGCTTAAATTTTCTGTGCCGGTCGTAATTGCGATAACCGCAATTATCGTCATCGCCATAGGAAGCTAGATCGACCTACAGCCAACAGCCAACAGGGAGAGGGGCCCTTTGCGCATAGCAATATTGAAAGAGCGGGCAGCCGGTGAAAGCCGGGTGGCAATGACGCCTGAAACAGCCAAAAAATTTATTGCCCTTGGGGCAAATGTAGCTGTTGAACAGGGCGCAGGGCTTGCTGCCGCAATAAACGATCAGGCCTATCTCGACGCCGGAGCAGAAGTGCTTTCTGCTGACAAGGTAACGGAAAAGGCGGATATAGTGCTCGCCATACAGGCTCCCGATCCGGCCTTGCTGAAAAATACGCAGGCAGGGGCATGGGTGGCGGCCCTGTTCGATCCGTTCGGCCAGCGACAGAGGGTGGATGCCTATGCCGCTGCGGGGCTGGAAGCCCTTTCCATGGAGTTTATGCCGCGCATAACCCGCGCGCAAAGCATGGATGTGCTCTCCAGCCAGTCCAACCTTGCCGGATACAAGGCGGTTCTGGCCGCTGCTGACACCTATGGCCGTGCCTTCCCGATGATGATGACCGCTGCCGGGACGGTTACTGCTGCACGTGCCTTTATCATGGGCGTGGGTGTTGCCGGATTGCAGGCCATTGCCACAGCGCGCAGGCTTGGGGCGCAGGTATCAGCAACGGATGTGCGCTCTGCTACGCGGGAACAGATTGAATCGCTTGGTGCAAAGCCGATTTTCGTGGAAACTGTCTCCGGTATCGAAGGAGAAGGCACAGGTGGCTATGCCACGGAAATGAGCGATGAATACAAGCAGGCCCAGGCTGAACTTGTCTCTTCCCATATCGCCAAACAGGACATTGTGATTACAACGGCGCTGATCCCTGGCGCAGCGGCTCCGCGGCTGATCTCCGATGCGCAGATCGCGAGTATGCGTCCGGGCAGTGTTATCTTTGATCTTGCGGTTGCCCAGGGCGGTAATGTCGAAGGCTCTGTTCCTGATGAAATTGTCGAGCGGCACGGGGTCAAAATCATGGGTTTCAGCAATACGCCTGCCCATCTGGCAGCCGATGCTTCCGCATTGTTTGCGCGCAACCACTATAATTTCCTGTCGGCTTTCTGGGACAAGGAACAGGGCAAACCCGTTCTGGATGAGGAAATCGGCGATGCCGTGCGGCTGACCAGAGGCGGAAATGTCGTGAATGAAAGGCTGAACGGGTAGGCATTATGGATTTTATTTCAATCTTGTCGATTTTCGTTCTGGCCTGCTTTGTGGGCTATTACGTTGTCTGGTCGGTTACACCGGCGCTCCATACGCCGCTGATGGCGGTAACCAATGCGATTTCCAGCGTGATTATTGTGGGGGCACTTATTGCCAGTGCCGAAGCAGGCAGCCCTCTGGCCAAGTGGCTGGGACTGGTCGCTGTTGTGCTGGCAAGTATCAATATCTTTGGCGGGTTTGCGGTGACTGAACGTATGCTGGCAATGTATAAAAAGAAGGAGCGTAAATAATGTTCACGCTTCTGTCTGCTGCCAGTGATTCCACTGCCAGCGCCCCATGGGTTTCGTTGGCCTATCTCGTATCGGGTGTGTTGTTTATTCTGGCATTACGGGGGCTTTCCTCCCCTTCTACCAGTCGTGCCGGTAATCGGTATGGCATGGCGGGGATGCTGATTGCGGTTGTCACAACGCTGATTACCCATTCTCTTGCCAATATCTGGGAAATCGGCATCGCAATTGTGCTGGGCGGACTGATCGGATTTACCATTGCCCGACGAATTGCGATGACGGCCATGCCGCAACTGGTTGCGGCTTTTCACTCGCTGGTTGGCCTGGCGGCTGTGCTGGTGGCCTGCGCTGCTTTCCTCAATCCGGGGGCCTTCGGGATTCTCGATCTGACGAATAATATCCTGCCGATCAGCAGGGTTGAAATGGCTCTGGGGGCAGCAATCGGAGCGATTACCTTTTCCGGCTCAGTTATCGCTTTTGCCAAGCTGAACGGGAATATGTCCGGTGCCCCCATCATGCTGCCGGGGCGGCATGTTATCAATCTGGGGACATTGCTGGCCATACTGGGCGGGACAGTCGCCTATGCAATGGCTCCGCAAGCCGGGCCGGGTGAAGGCTGGGTGTTCTGGGCGATTGTGGCCGCTGCATTTATCATAGGCTTCCTGCTGATTATCCCGATCGGCGGGGCGGATATGCCGGTGGTTGTGTCCATGCTCAATTCCTATTCGGGATGGGCAGCAGCCGCCATGGGCTTTACCCTGCACAATACGGCGATGATAATTACCGGCGCGCTGGTCGGTTCTTCCGGTGCGATCCTGTCCTACATCATGTGCAAGGCGATGAATCGCAGTTTCATCAGTGTGATTGCGGGTGGTTTTGGTGCTGATGCCCAGTCAGGTGGTGATGGTGGCAGCAAGGAGCAGCGTCCCTACAAGCAGGGCAGTGCGGATGATGCCGCCTTCATGCTGCAACAGGCAGAAAAGGTTATCATTATTCCCGGATACGGGATGGCCGTGGCACAGGCACAACACGCATTGCGTGAAATGGGGGATCTGCTGAAAGAAAAAGGCGTGGAAGTGAAATATGCTATTCACCCGGTTGCAGGACGTATGCCCGGTCATATGAATGTGCTGCTGGCAGAGGCCAATGTCCCCTATGATGAAGTGTTTGAGCTTGAAGATATCAATAGCGAGTTCGCGCAGGCGGATGTGGCGTTCATCATCGGCGCGAATGATGTCGTGAATCCGGCTGCCAAGACTGATAAATCCAGCCCGATTTACGGTATGCCGGTGTTTGATGTCGACAAGGCCAAGACGGTGATGTTCATCAAGCGTAGCATGGGCGGGGTTGGCTATTCCGGCGTGGATAATGACGTGTTCTATATGGACCAGACCATGATGCTGCTGTCCGATGCCAAGAAAATGGTTGAGGAAATCGTCAAGGCAATTGATTGATAAGAGACAGTTTTCCGGCATTGTCAACAGGCTGGCCGTTTGGCGGCCGGTGGACGCGCAGTTTCTGATGGCCTAAGGGGCTGCGCTGTTCATATCGGCAAAGGAAGTGTTCGTTGCGCAAGCTGGGCTTGATCGGAGGCATGAGCTGGGTCTCCACCGTTACCTATTATCAGCAAATCAATCGACTGGTGAACAAGGCTGCCGGAGGCATGACCAGTGCCCCCCTTCTGATTGAAAGCCTCGATTTTTCGACCTTGTGTGCTTCAACCTCGGCCGAGCAATGGGATCATGCAGCGCAAGAGCTGACTGCCTCCGCCCTGAGGTTGCAGGATGCCGGTGCGCAGGGTCTGGTGATTGGCGCCAATTCCATGCACAAGGTTTATGATCAGGTCGCAGGTGCGATTGATATCCCGGTGCTGCATATAGCGGATTGTGTCGGCGCGCAGATGAAAGCGGACAATTGCCATGTCGCTTCTCTGATCGGCACCAGAAATGTCATGACCGAGAGCTTTTACCGGCAGAGGCTGGTCGCGCATGGGGTAGACCTGTTGCCGCCCGACATGAGCGTGGTCGAAGAGGTCAACCGGATCATTTATGAAGAACTGATGGTCGGCAAAATTACGCGTGATGCGCAAAGGGAAATGCGCACCATCATCACCAATAAGGAAAAGGAAGGCGCCAGGGGCATCGTGCTGGCCTGCACCGAGCTGGAACTTGTGGTTGATGTGGATGTGAATCTCTTGCCGATATTCGATTCAACCCGTGCCCATTGTCAGGCGGCGGCTAATTTTATCCTCGGAAAGGATCAGGGTCTGGTCCCATAAATCGCATGAGCACTGACCCTTCAGCCTATAGCGGTGTGGGTAATTGTTGAATCACGCACACCACTATATCTATTTGTTGTCGCATTGCTTTTTGCGAAAAACCGGTATCCACTTTTTCGCGCAATGCTTTAGAGCCAGAACGGGATGATATATGATTGAATCATATCCCGCTCCGTATTTTTCAGGCCGAATGAGTCTATCAACTTTTTTGTGAAAATGCTTCAGCAATAGTCAGCTGCTTCCTGATATGCGTGATGGCAGCGCGAGGAGAGGCATTGTTCATACGATGTTTACGCATTGTTCCCGTTGTCCTGTGCCGGACAACACCCTACCTCTGCCCATAATGAATCTTGCTCCCTATGCTGCCAGTCCCGCCGCATCACGCGGTCGTGAATTTGAAGAAAATCAGGATGGTATCCGCGGTCCGCGCACTGCTTTTCAGCGTGATCGGGACCGGATTATCCATTCCATCGCCTTTCGTCGGTTGCGTAGCAAAACACAGGTGTTTGTCGCTCCTGTTGGAGATCACTATCGCACCCGCCTTACCCACAGCCTGGAAGTGGCGCAGATTGGCAGGGTTATTGCCCGCGCGCTGCAACTGGATGAAGATCTGACCGAGGCACTGTGTC
>JBKEEC010000095.1:0-2834 GCA_047975785.1 Sphingomonadaceae bacterium
ACAAGATCATCGCGCCAAGTGCTTTCCCCTGCAAACCGCCAGCCGACCTCTCCACGCGTTGCAGTGCGCCGGGAAACCCCGTCTTCGACTTCTGCATGCAGCGGATGTTTGATCAACCGTTCGCCGCCGGGTGCCTGCACACCGGTCGCCTCTTGGGCCACCATGGTCAGGAGATCCTTACGATCTGCACTTTGCCCCGTCAGCACCACAAATGCGTCGCCATTGGGCTTCTCTGCGATGATCTGGCCAGCACATCGGTAGAGCGAACGACCAGGTGCAAAGGCAAAGTCTTCGGCTTCGATCTCTGTATGGCTGTCCTTGCCGCGAAGCATCCAATCCTGCGGAACATCGACAAAGACTGGTTCGGCGCGATAACCGCCCGACCCCTGACCGATAAGGGAAAACGCGCCTAGCTCCGTGTCTCCGGTCCGCCGCTCGAATATCCGCAGTCCGTCCCCAACCGCTTTGCCGCCCGGCAGGACAAAGCTTTGGGCGAGTCTTTCGCCGCGCGCATGGAATTCGGCGGTGACGGAGAGGTCCAAGGGAAAATCGATCGCAGCTTCGCTGCGCATAGCGCGCGCGATCCAGCTATTCCCCGCTTCAGCCTCAAGGTAAGCCAGCCGACCGGAGATACGGTCCGCCAAGGCACCCGAGGGCTGAAGAAACACCCGGACATATTCACCTGCGGACAGGACACGATCCTTGTCGTCCCAACGACCTTCGAGATGGAAATCCAGACTTTCGCGCCATTCACCGTCCTGCGAACGCATCAATCGTCCGACCCGGATGCTCCCTGTTCCGGTCAGCTTTCTGGCTTCGAGGAGCGTATCAATGAGGCCCGCCGCAGCCCCGTCGAGCGTCATCGGCAGTTCATCGCGCCAGTCTTCGTAAGCGTGGTCCAGCCGGGCAGAATAAGGGCGACCGTCAACTGGCACTTCCTTGTCGATAAATGCACGAAGCTCGACGATCTTGAGGGCAAGTTCCCCGCAGATTGCGTGCATTTCCGGGCTGCGCCAGATTGAGGGAAGCAAATATTCGTTGCGTTCGCAGATCGAGACAGCGGTAGCGATGTCCTGAATATCTGCCCCGAGCAGCTCACCGACTGCACGTTCCAGGAAGCGACGCGGCCAGCTCGCACCGCCTGCGATTGCCGCCGCAGGAAAGCCCCCATGCCGCGCGAGATTGGAGAGACGCTGATTTCCGTGCGCCGTAATAAGAGGATCAACACCCCAGGCATCGAAACCGCGGTCTGCAAGTGCCCGCCATTCCGACTGTGGGAGTTGGAGGCCCAAAACCGCTTCGATATCGGCCCAGCGCTGCATGCCGCCCTGATAGGAGCGCCGAAACCAGTCTGCCGCCCACATGACGAAAGCTGGAGCTAGTGACGGTCGCAGCAAATCCGATGCGAGATTGGCAGAGAGCTTAGCTTCGATCCGCTGAAAAATTCCCGGTGCGAGCTTGTAGCGATAAAGCGGCAGTCCGGTGGGACGCGGTAGGCCAAAGTCCCCGCAGGTCTTGCCCAAAGGATGCGGTCCGCTATCTGCTGCCCTGGCCAGCTGGATCGCGCGTATCATCAGGATACGCGAACCGCCACTTGCGTGAATGTCATCTGCAATCTTGCGCAGCTGATCCGGGTCGTTTTGCGCAGCTTTGATTTGGGAAGCGAAATCGTACCCTTCACGCATTGAGTTTGTACCTGACATCCAGTAATTTTAGGATGTCAGAGCAACACCCTCTCTAATTAATCGGTATCGAATTTCAGTTAATTTTCAATTGCTGAAAAGTGCCAAAGAAACGCTATCGGTACGAATTTCTCAGAATGCGATTTCTTCTCTTTTCAATCTCCCGTTTTCGATGAACGGCAGGTTCTCTGTCGGACGCCTTCGATATTGGGAACGGCAGCTATGTTAGCGTTAGTCATCTGCATCGGACAGCCCGGCAGGCAAATCCCGTTTGGCATGTAGCACACGCCAGACATCAATGTGGGTTTCGAATTCAAGGTAGAAAACGAGCCATGGGAATCCCTTGAGCCGTATGGTCCTGAGGCCAGGCAGGTTAAGCTCATAAGACCAGCGCAGTGACCGTGCCGCCGGCCTTTCACCAATTGATGTGTAGGCCTGTTCCAGCGCATCGATGAAGCTGAGGGCGAACTCAGCGCCGGCTTCGGCCGCGTAATACTCAACTGCAGAATCGACGTCCGCTCGCGCCTTGGCGCGTGGTACAACCGGTTTTAAGGTCACGATGCCGTAAGGTGCGTCACGCGATCTCGAAGGCCTTGGAAATATCTGGCATTGACAGGTGCGGTGGCGTCAGAACCGGCGCCGTCCAGCAACATTTCCCGAAGCCGTTGTATGTCCTGATCCTTGCGTATCAACTCCCGTACATATTCGCTGCTCGTGCTATAACCACGCACGGTAACCTGTTGGTCAATATATGCCTTGAGCGCATCAGGAAGCGAGATGTTCATCGTCGACATGGGCATGGACATACAGGTTTTGGCAAAATTTAGCAAGAGATCGCGCGTTCGATGATTGGGGCCGATATCCTCTGACCGGCCATTCTGGCCATCGGAGAAATATTATAGGACATTCAGACCTCGACCCCGCCATACACAATTGTCGCCCCTGGAATGCTGGCAAGAATGTAGGACCGAAGCGCCCGCTGAATGACTGACCGGCCGAAGGCCGGTAGGATCAGGCGGGGTGGCTGAAGCCATCCTTGTGGGTATGGCGATCCAGGTAACGCATGATGATATCATCTGTGATGTTGCCTGACGTGGTCGAGAAGTAACCTCGTTGCCAGAAGCGTTGTCCCCAATAGCGCTTGCGGATGTG
>JBKEEC010000096.1:0-10543 GCA_047975785.1 Sphingomonadaceae bacterium
GGTCCGCAATGTCCTGCGCTTCGGGCGCACCCTGCAAAACCATGGAGCGAATAACTGCAGCATCTTCACCGCGCGGATTGTCATCTGTCACAATCACAACATCCGATTTTTCAGCCGCAATCCGCCCCATTTCCGCGCGCGTGCCCTGATCGCGATCTCCACCAGCGCCGAACACGGTCAGAAGTTTTCCATCCACATGCGGGCGCAGTGCATCAAGTGCCGCCGAAAGGGCATCCGGCGTATGGGCGTAATCCACATAAATCGGTGCACCTGCCGAAGAAATTGCTGCCCGCTCCAGCCGCCCGCGAACCGGCTGCAAACGCGATAGCGCGTCAAAGGTCTGGCCGGACGCACCGCCGCTCACAATGACAAGACCTGCAGCAACCAGAGCATTGGCCGCCTGATAGGCCCCGATCAACGGCAGGGTGATAATCCGCTCCTGCCCGCCATAAACAATCGTCAACTCCTGACCCAGCAGGGTCGGTGTGCGGGACACAAGACGCAGTGAAGGGGCATCGCCATATTCCCCCGGCCCGACTGTGAGCAAATTCAACCCGCGTGCAGCGGCGTGCTGGCAGGCCTGTTCAGACCAGCTACTGCCATCCGTCCAGATAACAGCATGGCCATTTTCACCCACAACCTCGTCGAACAGCCGCATCTTTGCCGCAAAATAGCTGTCCATCGTATCGTGATAATCAAGATGATCCCGACTGAAATTTGTAAATCCACCCGCCCTGACCGGCAGACCTTCATTGCGATATTGCGAAAGGCCATGGCTTGATGCTTCATAGGCGACATGGCTGACGCCTTCTCGCGCAAGGCCTGACATATTGGACAGAAAAGTCACGATGTCGGGCGTCGTCAGGCCGGTGGACACACTCTCATCAGCCGTGGTCACACCCAATGTGCCTATGGATGCAGCATGATAGCCTGCCATCCGCCAGATCTGACGCATCATTTCCACGCTGGATGTCTTGCCATTGGTTCCGGTAATGGCGACAATCGTTTCAGGCACAGGCACAAAAAACTGTGCCGCCAACCGGGCAAAATCCCGCCTTGGCTCAGGGCTTCTGATCGTAATAGCCCCGTTCGCAACAGGCCCGTCAACCCCAGCCTCCGCTGCGCAATCAGCCTCTGGTGCGCAGACAATAGCAACGGCACCTGCAGCAATAGCAGCAGGAATGTAATCTTCTCCATTGAAGCGGGCACCGCGAAAGGCACCAAATACAGTTCCGGGCGCAACCTTGCGGTGATCAATCGCAAAGCCGGTTACTTCGGCATCTTTTCCGGCAGGAAGCGTCATGCCTGCGCCCTTGGCAATGCGCGACAGCTTCATTCCCTTGCTCCCGGCACCAATGGCCTGAGATCAGAAAGGTCAATATCGCGCGTATCATCAGGGCGAACTCCCAGAACCGGCCCGATCCTTGGCACCAGACGACCGACAATCGGTGCCGCATTCCATGCCGCCGTGCGCTGGAAGGAACTGGCCGTCGTGCCTTTTGGCTCATCCAGCATGGCAATCACGACATAACGGGGCCGATCCATCGGAAAGGCAGCCGCAAAAGTTGAAACCAGCGATTTGCGCCTGTAACCGCCTACGCCGGGTTTTTCAGCCGATCCAGTCTTGCCACCGACCCGATAACCTTCGGCATCTGCATTTCGTCCGGTGCCGAACACCACAATCATCCGCAACAATTGTCGCATACGCGAACTTGTCGATGCCTTGAACACCCTGCGGCCTCGCGGAGCCTCTCCCGCTTCCAGCTTACGCAAGGTAGCCGGACGCCAGATGCCACCATTCACCATAGTCGCATAGGCGCTGGCAAGATGCAGCGGTGTCACTGCAATACCGTGTCCGTAGCTGACGGTCATGTTCCTCAGACGCGGCCAGTTTTTTCCTGGCCAGAGCGGAAACCCCTTGGCAGGCAGCTCGATATAGGGGCGCTCGTTCATGCCCAGATCAACCATGGTCTGGCGCAGCCTTTTGGAGCCCAGCTGGTCCGCAATCTGGGCCGTGACAATATTGGATGAATGGATCAGTGTTTCCGGCACATTCAGGCTTGCCCCCAGAGTATGGCCGTCGCGTATCTTGTAACCGCCAATCTCTATAGGCCGGTTTGCCTGATATCTTTTGCCAAAATCGCGCACCACGCCAGCATCAATTGCCGCAGCAACGGTAATGGGCTTGAATGTAGACCCCAATTCGTAAACCTGATTGGTTACGCGGTTGAACATGTATTTTTCGCCTTCGGCATCAATCCTGTTCGGATCGAACTCCGGCAGTGAAGCCAGCGCCATCACCTCGCCTGTATCGACATCCAGCACGATACCGGCTGCTCCGGCCGCATCGGTTGAAAGCATACCGCGGCGCAGCTCATCTTCCAGCGCCCCCTGCACCCGCATATCAATCGACAGGGCAACCGGCTGGCCTCTCCGGTCCGGATCAAGCAATTGCTCATCAAGAACCTGCTCCATCCCGACCCTGCCATGGCCATCCGCCCCGACATAGCCCAGCACATGCGCACCCATGGAACCCTGCGGATAATGCCGGTCGGTTTCCTGGGGCATTTCCAGCGCCAGCTCTCCGATTTCCTGCACCCGGTTCGCCTCATCAGGCAAGACACGCCGCCGCAGATATCCCGCTTTGCCATTCCTGAGGCGATGCGTCAGTCTGGTCTGATCCATATCCGGAAATATTGCCTGCAATTGCACGGCAACCTCTTCGGGCGATTTGACCAGCGGATGGGCCGGATCTTCCAGCGCGTTGGGGTTAAACCACAAGGCATAGGCCGGGAAAGCGCGGGCGAGAGGAACGCCATTGCGGTCCGTAATTTCGCCGCGAGAAGGCAGGAGAGCCTCTTCCAGAGAGGTACTCCCTCCGACCCTGTCACCAATTCCAAGAAATCCGATGCGCAACAATGCGATCAGGGTAAGCAGGACAAAGCCCAGAACGACCAGATATATACGCTTTTGCGCGGTCAGCACCGCCCCGCGGCGAACATCCACCAGATAGCCACGGCCCTGAGAAATTGCCGCGCTGAATGTCAGGCTGTTCATTCAGAGCCCCCGGACATGGATAGGCCGACCCTGCCTGCAGCCGAAGATTGCGCCAGACGTTCGGCCAATCCGGCCATTTCACCACTATGCGAGTGCGCTTCTGCCTCATCCGTGCTGTTTTGCCGCAAATCCGCTCCCCGCGCGGGTCTGCCGGTCAATGGGGAAACCATTTGGGGAAAAATGCCTTCTTCTTCAACCGAAGCGCGGGCAACGCGGATCGGGCTGGGCGCATCTGCCCCGCGCGGAACACCAAGCGCGGCCAATTGCCGCTCATTTTCCATATACTGATTGGCCTGAGGCGCCTGATAGCCAAAATCGACAGCATTCCAGTTGGCCAGTTGCTGTTGATTGGCGCGGGTCTGGAACTCTGTTTCCAGCAATATTCTTTTCCGCTCAAGCGCTACGATCCTGCGCTCGTCCAGGCGAACCTCGCCTTTTACCGCATTGACCTTGAAAGTGAGCGCAACAAACAATGCCACGCAGATAGCAAGTATAGCGGCCCAGCCGATATTGCGAATATGGCTTCCACTGAAAATCATGCTGCGTCCTTCCGGGCCGGTGCACTGGTGCGGGTCGCTGCACGCAATATTGACGACCGCGAGCGGGGGTTACGTAAAATCTCCTGCTCACCGGGCCGAATCCCGCGCGAAATTTGAGTGAAGGCCGCTTCCGGCGCACTCACCTCAGGCATATGCCTGGAACCGGCAGACCTGCCCGCAGCATCGCGCAAAAACCGTTTCACGATCCGGTCTTCCAGGCTGTGAAAACTGACAACTGCCAGCCGCCCCCCGGGCTTCAGCATCTGCTCTGCGCCAGCCAGTCCGGCACTGAGCTCATCAAGCTCCCCATTCACGTGAATCCGGATAGCCTGAAAGCTGCGGGTCGCCGGATCCTTGGGTGCCCCAGAACGATAACCAAGCGCCTTGCGCACCACACGGGCAAGATCGGATGTTGTCTTCAGCGGGCGAGCCGCGACAATCGCCCGCGCAACGCGCCTGCTCTGCCGCTCTTCACCAAACTGATAAAGCACATCCGCTATCGTGCCTTCCGCAGCCTCATTCAGAAAATCCGCCGCCGTTTCCCCCTGCCTGCTCATCCGCATGTCCAGCGGACCATCGGCAGAAAAGGCAAATCCACGTCCTGCCTGATCAAGCTGCATGGAAGACACCCCGATATCCATGGCGACACCATCAACCTGACTCACACCTGCTTCTGCAAGAGACGCAACCATTTCCGAAAACCGGCGCGGATGAAGCACAAGACGCGGAGGCTGCTCTCGTGTTTCCGGCCATGCCTGTCCGGCAGAAATGGCATCGGGGTCCTGATCAAAGGCATGGACTATGGCGCCTGCATCCAGAAATGCGCGACTATATCCGCCCGCACCAAAGGTCGCATCCACCACGACATCACCCGGCCGCAGATGCAGGGCAGACAGAACCTCATCCAGTAAAACGGGAATATGCGGGACAGAAGACACGCTCATTTGCGCTTCCCCTTCCCTGACCCGTCAGCAACAAGGCTGGAACAGGCGGCCTTGGCGCTCGCCCATTCATCACCCATGCGCTGCAACTCATCCGGATTCCAGATGGTAAAGAACCGTCCTGCACCATGAAAATACAGGCCACCGTCAATCGCCGCGAGACCCGCCAGATGGTCCGGCATGACAAAGCGCCCGCTGCCATCAAAAGGAAGCTGGAGATAACCGAACAATTGCGAGGCCCGCATATCACGATCGAATTCGGTTTCGCGGCGCCATGCAGCCTCTTCCTCACGGTCAAGCTGGGATTCAAGCTCGCTGTGGCGCGACAGACCAAAGCCTACAAGGCAGGTCCATTTGGGATGTTTATCGATACACAGGACCCGCCCGTCGCTCGATTCCATAACAGCCTTGCGGAAAGCTGGAGGCAGGACAAAGCGACCCTTGTCACCCTTGGGTGAAAAGGCCTGTCCACTATAACCTCCCTGCAGCCCGGCTGCCATTTCCCGTCCCCCACTCTGGGTTTCGCCACATCGCACAATCATCACCGCCCCGAACACGCAGATGCGCGAACGGGTTATCCGACTGACGACGGATTCACGGAATAACTCTTGTCGATGGGATATCCTCTTAACGGACAGTATCCGGGGATGGAAGGGCAAAATGCGGGAAATTGCGGGAAAACACTATATCTACTTGTTTTATATTGGTTTTTTGTTTTCCCTTATGGAAAAGACCTAAGATGATGTCATTATCGCGCGATAGGGGAAATGACATATAATCTTATTTTTCATGTGCTTACATCTAACGACGGAAATCCGGCGACTCAGCTTTTTCCCTTTCCCGTATTTTCCCGCATAATGCGCAGTCATTGAATCCGTGAGGAGCCGGATGGGGGAAATATCGGATCAGTATCCCCGCTGCCTTGCGGGCGTTATAGCCTCGCGAGATCAGGTTGAATCGGATGACCGGAAAATGATGAGGCACTCTCATCACATCCCGGTTTGCCCTTCAATCTACAGAGGATAAGGGCCGGGCCATGTCCAGCAGACCGGTCAGGGCCTGTTCTGCATCAGGGGTTTCGGGCTGCCCTGCACCACCGAGAAAATCCGCATCGGCAATCAGCATCACCTGGCCTGAGCCAATTTTGCAATACGCACTGACGGCGTCTTGCGAGATGGTGCACCGGGCATCATCTGCAGACCCTGATAGACGAAACGCCCCTGCCATGCGCACCGGCAGGGCAACAGAGGCAGTGGCACCCGCATCAGGAAGGCGAATATGCACCATTCGCCATTGCCCGTCCTGACCGGCATCAAAAGTGAGCTCCACACCCCAATGTTGCAAAACAGGTGAAAGTAATGCCGAACCCAAAGGCCGTCGTGGATCACCAAGCGGATAGGTTGAATCGGTCATGAGTAATGGATCAGCCAGCAGCAGCACATGCCCACCGCTGCGCACCCATGTATCCAGCGCGATATTCTCATCAGCACTCAAGGCGCGGGGCTGGGCCAGAAACAGCAAGGTTTCGGTATCAGGTAAAAGCGAAGCGCCTTCCGCCGTAGTCAGGCTGTCCACCGGCTCAGGCAGGTAATCCTTCTCCATTACGGCACGCGGCCACGGGGCCTGCATCCCTTCACCCAACAATTGACCGAAATCATCGGATTCCGGCCAGTAAAGTGGCAGGGAAGACATCACAACAACAGGTGCTGCCCTGAGAGGCTGTGTCCGCTGTCCCCAATACCACCACACCACCCCGCCCGATAATCCCGCTATCAGCATCAGGGCAATGATAAGGATGTGCCGGTTATTCCTGTTGTGCGGCGGCTTCATTGCCCTGCCCCTGTTCCGGGAGGACGGGTGCTGGCTGGGTTGCTGACGGCGTCGGATCTGCTGGCAGATCCGGCACAACTCCGGCATCAACCAGCGGGTCTGAACGCGGCGATGAAGATGTGTTGGCAACAGGCGATGCAACCGCTTCAGGCACAGTTGTTGCGTCCGTTTCACGTGCTTTTTCTGTCACGATCTGCGCAAGGCCAATCATGAGGATAACCGCACCGAGGCCCGCCATGCCGATCTGGAGTCTTTGCACAGCCTGTGCATGGCGCCCCCCCAGTGGCAGGCGCCGCCCTTCGACAATATCAGCCGGATCATTTTCCCTGATGTCAGAATTGCTGTTTGTCGCTGCCATGAAGCAATTTTACCCGCTGGACCTGCTACCCGTCAATCACGAACAAGCCAGTCAAAGACGGGCAACCCCTTGCTGCGTAACCAGTCAGGATTATAGAGCGTGGAGAGATACCGAAAGCCGGTGTCACACAATATGGTCGCGATGCGCACATCCTTGCGCCCCTGATCTGCCAGCATCCGCCCCAGAGCAATGGCTCCTGCCACATTGATACCGCTTGAAAGGCCAAGGCACAGGCCTTCTTCATGAAGCAGGCGCTCCACCCAGGCGAGACCTTCTGCATCCGAAATACGAAACTGCGTATCAATGGGCGCGCCTTCAAGGTTGGCGGTAATACGGCCCTGACCGATACCCTCGGCGACAGAATTACCCTCAGATCGCAATTCCCCTTCAGCGTAGTAGCTGTAAAGGGCGGCTCCATGCGGGTCTGTCAGCGCGATGCAGATATTTTCATCTCTCGCCTTCAGCCCCATACCCACACCGGCAATCGTCCCGCCCGTGCCGGCGGCACAGGTAAAACCGTCTATCCTGCCATTCATCTGTTTCCAGATCTCAGGCGCGGTGCTGTCAATATGCGCCTTGCGATTGGCGATATTGTCAAACTGGTTGGCCCATACCCCGCCGTCAATCTCTTCGGCCAGGCGGCGCGATGTATGCACGAAATGCCCCGGATTGGAATAAGGCGCTGCGGGCACCAGAACCAGTTCTGCGCCCAGAGCGCGCAGCGTGTCCATTTTCTCCCGGCTCTGGGTTTCGGGCATAACGATAACAGTCTTGTAACCCATCGCATTGGCAACCAGCGCCAGACCGATCCCGGTATTTCCGGCCGTCCCTTCAACCAGAGTGCCACCGGGCTGCAAAACGCCTTTTTCCTGCGCATCACGCACAATCCACAAGGCAGCCCTGTCCTTGACCGATGCACCGGGATTGGCAAATTCGCACTTGCCCCATATCTCGCAGCCAGCGGCCTCGCTCGGCCCTTTCAGAAGCACGAGCGGCGTATTGCCAATAAGATCAAGCGTGGTTGCGCACGGCGCGGAAAATCGAGCAGTTGTCATGAAACTGCGTTAAGCCCAAGCGCATCATCTTGCAACGTGACTTGCGCTTTACCCGCGCAAAACCAATCTTCAGTTCCGGCCGGGAGACTCAGTCTTCCGGAGCGATGGTGACTTTCAGTCCTTCCAGCTCATCCGATACGGAAAGCTGGCATGACAGGCGGGATTGATCATTGCGGTGATCGGAACTGTCCAGCAGATCATTTTCATCCTCGGAGATTTCCGGCAGCTTGTCCGCAAAGGAAGGGTCAACAAACACATGGCAGGTAGCGCAGGAACAACATCCGCCGCACAGGGCCAGCAATTCATCAAAACCATTATCCCGGATGGCTTCCATTACGGACAGACCGTTTTCAGCCTCAATGGTTTTTTCTTCGCCCTCACGGGTAACGACAGTCAGCTTTGCCATGCGTAGATATCCTCGTAATTCTCTGGTGTGGCTCTGTCAGCCCTTGGTGCCCGCTGCTAAAGGCAGAATTCCTGAATTGCAAGACTGATGGGCAAGATATGGGTTTGGATGCATATGCGATTAAAGCAGGGATCGATCATGTCGCCAGCCAGGAACCGGCGATTGCACGCGCCCTGAACGCTGCCGGCTATCCCGAACCGCGCATTCGCGACCGGGGCTATAGCACCCTTTTGCGCACCATTGTCGGGCAACAGGTCAGCGTCGCCGCAGCAGCCAGCATGTGGCGCAAGCTTGAGGCGGAACTGGGAGAGGACATCACCCCGAATAATGTGCTTTCGCGGGATTTTGATACCTTGCGCGCCTGCGGATTATCCCGTCAGAAACAGGGATATGCCCGTTCGCTGAGTGAACTGGTGCTTTCGGGCGAAGTCTCGCTGGACAATCTGCCCGATGATGACGAAGCAGCCATAGAAGAGCTTGTCAAAATCAAGGGAATCGGACGCTGGTCTGCAGAAATATATTTGTTATTCGCCGAAGGACGCCCCGATATCTGGCCTGCAGGTGATCTGGCCGTGCAGGTAGGTATAGGCAAGATTCTTGGCCTGACAGACCGCCCTTCGGAAAAGGAAACCCGTGCGCTCGCACAAAGCTGGAGTCCGCATCGCGGTTCTATCGCCATTTTTACATGGCATTGTTACAATAATCCGGCACTTTAGCCCGGCACCTTGGCAGTGTCACAGATTACACCAACCGGATAGGCAATAAGGTATTCATCACATGGCAGACAGCACGGCAAAGGCTATTTTTATCTCTGGAGGAGCTTCAGGTATCGGGCGCGCCATTGCCCTGCATTTTGCCCGGCACGGATGGTTTACCGGGCTGGCTGACATCAATGAAAAGGGCATGGCAGAAACGGCAGAGCTGCTCCCGCGCAATATGTCCTCCTCGCACCTGCTGGATGTGCGCAAGCCCGATCAATGGCGCACTGCACTTGAAGAATTTTCTCTGGCAGCCGGTGGTCGGGTTGATGTGGTCAGCAACAATGCCGGTATTCCGGCAGGCGGGATGCTGGTGGATCTGACCGAGGAAGAGATTGACCAGGTTCTCGATATTAACCTGCGGGGTGTCATTAACGGTGCCCGCGCTGCCTATCCGCATTTGCGCAAGACAGCACCGGGCAGTTGCCTGCTCAATACCTGTAGTGCGGCGGGCCTCTATGGCACTGCCGGAATGAGCACCTATTGCGCATCCAAATTCGGCGTGCGCGCCGTGACCGAAAGCCTTGATACCGAATGGTTGCGCGATGGAATCAAGGTCCGCTCGATCATGCCCAGTTTCATTGATACACCGCTCTTGCAGCAGACATCGCATCACGCAGACAATATGCCGCTTCGCGAACGGGTGATGGCTGCCGGACTGGAATTTACCCCGGTCGAAACGGTCGCCCAGGCGGCATGGGATGCGGTGCATGGCAGAAGGCTGCATGTGCTGGTAGGTAAAACCGCCCGCCAGCTTGCCTTTGCTGCCAAATGGTCACCGGCAAAACTGCGCAAACGCGCCCGCGCCCTGACCGAAGTTGGCAAACCTTCCTGAATCCCTGCCCGAAGTGTTGTTACAGGGAAGTGTTGTTACAGGAGTGCCTCTATCGCGATAGCCATGGCGATATCGCGCGCGCTTAATCCGCCTGCGTCATGCGTTGTCAGGGTGATCTCTACCCGGTTATAGACATTGAACCACTCAGGATGATGATTATGCACCTCTGCCAGCAGGGCGACGCGGGCCATAAAGGCAAAGGCTTCACTGAAATCGTCAAATGTAAAAACTCTCGCAATGGCCAGGGAATCACCGCGCAGGACCCAGTCAGGCAGCTCCAGCAGGGCATCCTTGCGCTCATTGTCTGTCAATTGAGCGATTGGCATGAGAGTACCTTTCTTGTCGCTTGCCCCGGCTTCGCCTACAGCATTGCTTTTGAATGTTACATCATATGCAGTGCTGTAGTTCTTTATTTTACCGCATTTTCCGGCTCGAAAAAGTTTATCTACTTTTTCTGAAAATGCTCTAACCCGCGCCATGATGCAACCGGCACCACACATCCACACCACCGATCTGGCTTGCAGGCGCGGCGACCGGTTGCTTGTCTGCGGCCTGTCCCTGTCGCGTGGTCAGGGGGATGCGCTGCATATTGCCGGTGCCAACGGGATCGGCAAGACAAGCCTGATCCGCATTATTGCCGGTTTGCTTCGTCCTTTGTCCGGAACAGCCACTTCATCTGGCACGATGGGAATGGTTGACCGGAATCACGCGCTTGACCCGCAATTGCCACTGGATGCGGCCCTGCGCTTCTGGTCACAAATGGA
>JBKEEC010000097.1:0-11973 GCA_047975785.1 Sphingomonadaceae bacterium
CCATTCAATGCTCCTGTAAAAAGAGATGATGAAAAGTTGATGCCAAAAAAGCCCGGATCAACGGAACCCGGATCAACAGATGATTGTCCAGATTAGCGTCCTCTGCTTGCGCTGCAAGAAGATTACCCGATTTTTCCTGACGATCCTGGCCTACCCTGGCTTACCATTCCAAAAGCAGGTTTATTTTATCTATTCTACCGGCAAACCAAACATAAGCTGGCGGACATATTTGACCGGCGGTGAACCATAGCTCAGAACCGCGTCATTATATCGCCTCAGAGTAAATTCATCCCCCCAACGCACACGCGCCTCCTCGCGCAGGGAAATATGCTCCGCATAGCCAGTAAAATAGCTGAGAAGCTGAACCGATGACAAATTGGCCCGTACCCACTTGCCTGCTGCTTCCCGTTCCTGCTGGAATGCCCCTTCCATCATCAGCTTCATCGCTTCGTCGCGTGTCATATTCTCTGTGTGGATACCAATATCGAGCAGGGTATTGGCAATCGAGCGAAGTCTCATCTTCAGCATGGTCAAGCGAAACAGCTTGCCGTCCAGCGTAGCATCTCCGCCCAGATAGCCCTCATCGGCCATTACCTCTTCCGAATAGACGGCCCACCCTTCAACAAACGGGCCATTGCTCAGAACAGCCCGCAGCAGGCTGGGACTGTTATTGGCATGATCCAGTTGAAGATAATGTCCTGGCACTCCTTCATGGATGGAAAGGTCATGAAGCATATACATGTTATATTCGCGCAGAAAGCTGTCCGCCTGCTCATCGCTCCAGTCAGCCGGAATTGGTGA
This sequence comes from Sphingomonadaceae bacterium, assembly GCA_047975785.1. Taxonomy (GTDB): domain Bacteria; phylum Pseudomonadota; class Alphaproteobacteria; order Sphingomonadales; family Sphingomonadaceae; genus JACXVD01. The sequence continues at coordinate 802 of JBKEEC010000097.1, forward strand.
TACAGCGTAATAATTGGGCAGGTTGCGCTCCAGCGGGCCGGGAGCATCATCATAGGCAACGGAATTGCCCTGTGCGAATACCGGCATGGTGATGACTTGCACATCGCCTTTCGGCATGGTGACAAAGCCTTTTTCCCGCGTAAAGCGCGTTGCTTCAGCAAGAGTCTCCCGTGCTTTTTGTTCGATATTCTCGCGCGTAGCCCTTTGGTTGTATGTTTTGTCCAGCGCACATTCTATCGCGGCCTGCTGGCCCGGAATATCACAGCCCGAAAGCCCGCGTGCAATCTCTTCCATCTCTGATCGGGTTTCAGCCAGAGCCTGCTCCGCCCGTGCTTTCAATTGCGGGCGGCTCATGGTGCTCAGCAAAGCAAAGCGCATTTTGGTGTCATATTTTTCAGGACCAAGGCGGAAACTGCCATTGGCACCGGGCACCACCACATTATCCAGCCAGCGTTGATGCTCTTCAACCGCGACTTTCAAATTCGCCAATGCAGCATCAAACCGGGTTCTGTCACCGCCATGTGCCTCTATTTCAGGCAGGAGTGTGGCATCCACAATTTGCATGATCCCTGCATTCTGACGTGCAACCGTTTCCGCATGAATTTTGGGCACGCGTGCCACATCAATCTGTTGCCGTGAATCTGCCAGAAATGCAGGGATTTTCTCCATCCGGCTGATAATGTCATCTAGCCGCTCCGGCCAGGGAGCAAAATCACGCGCCACAAGACCATAAAGCGAAAGCGAAACAATATTGTTATAATATTGCGGATTCCACGCCCATTGCTGCTCAGTATCTATAGACCACAAACTATATTGCAGCTGGTTTTCAAGCAGGGCGTAATCCACCTGATTGTCCCGGCTCAAACGGGTCCGGTCAATGGTTTTCAATGCCGCCAGAAATCCTTCGATTGCCTGACGCTCCTGCGCGCGCCCCCGTGATGTAATATCCGGTAGCTGGCTGTCAAAACGATGGTCGCCCAATCGCGTTGCGCTTACAGGATCGAGTTCGGCAATTGCTTGCAGATAATGCGTTGATAAATCTGAAAATGCAGCATCGGGCGTAACATCCTGCGCCTGTCCCATAGTGGAGCGGCCTGCGCCAGCGTCAGAAGGTATCGTTGTGCAGGATGCAAGCATAAGCGCGCTTGCAGCGATCATCAGTCTGGATTTCATTGCGACTCTTGCCTTGTTTTCAAACGATTTATCGGTTTTATCAACTCTCAGGGCCTTGTAGCAGCGACTTGTCCTGAGGTCGATGCACTACGGCGTTCTACCGAGCGCGCCATCACCAGGGCCAGGGCCAGCAATATCATCCCCAGAGCATCCCAGCCTCCCGGCTGTTCATTAAAGGCCATCCACCCTACCAGACTGGCCAAGGCAGGCTGCGTGAGCAATGCCAGCCCGATCACAAGTGGCGGAAAATGTTTGAGGGAATAAACCAGCAGGCCCTGCCCGATAATCTGACTGCTGATGGCAAGGGCAATAACCGGCGTCCAGTCATACGGCCAGAAATGTTCAGAACGCAGCAGAGCAATAGCCAGCAAAACCGGCGCACCTGCCATGGATGACCAGGCCAGCAGGCTCCAGCTTCCCAAAGATTTGCGCGCTGTCTGCAAGATTACCAGATACCCCGCATAACACAGGCCAGCAAAGATGCAGAACACATCGCCCATCAGCGTGTCCAGAGATATTTCCAGTGACCGCCCCAGCAAGATGCCCGCTCCCGCCAATGCAGCGATTATGGCGATCCATTCACCTGTGCGGGGGGCGCGGCGGAGCAGAACAAAACCCCACACCATCAATACCAGAGAGCCGCAATTGCCAAACAGTGTCGCATTGGCAAGGCGTGTCTGCAAAATACCAATATGCCAGCTGGCAATATCAAGCGCAAAAATCACACCCGCAACAAGAACAGCCAGAAACACCCTGCGCGGATATCCGGCAAGCGGCTCCTTGCTCCATTTCGCAAACAGGACCAAAACGGGAACCGCCAGAAACAGGCGCCAGAATCCGGCCGACACCGGCCCCGTATCGCTCAGTCGAACAAAATACGGCCCCAGAGCGAGCGCGCAATTGCCGATGATCAGTGCAGTCAGATAAAGCCAGCGACGGGAATCAGACTTGTCCATTACCCGCACCTACATCATTGCGCAAAAAAAGTGGATGCCAGGTTTTCCGCGAAGAAAAAGTCAATCAACTTTTCTGTGAAAGTAACATGAAAAACCCGCCCGGATGAACCGGACGGGTCTGAAAGTCATATTCTCCTGTGAACGGAGAATAGAGAAGGAGCGAATTACTCGCCCTTCTGCTTGAGGGCTTCACCCAGAATATCGCCCAGAGACGCGCCCGAATCGGACGAACCATACTGTTCGACAGCCTGTTTTTCTTCAGCAATCTGACGCGCCTTGATCGAGAAGTTCGGCTTCTTCGAACGGTCAAAACCGGTGACCATGGCATCAACCTTCTGGCCAGGCTGGAAACGATCAGGACGCTGCTCATCCCGGTCACGACCAAGGTCGCTACGCTTGATAAAGCCGGTTGCGCCATCATCGCCAACCTGCACTTCAAGCCCGCCATCACGAACTTCCAGCACAGTAACGGTGACAACATCATTGCGCTTGAGGTGATCAGAACTCGCAGCGCCTGCAGCCGGTGCACCTTTTTCAAGCTGCTTCATGCCAAGACTGATGCGCTCTTTCTCCACATCAACATCAAGCACGATGGCCTGCACCTGCTCACCCTTGCGATGAAGGGCAAGAGCATCTTCACCGGAAATACCCCAGGCGATGTCAGACATGTGCACCATACCATCCACGTCACCATCAAGGCCAATAAACAGGCCAAATTCGGTTGCGTTCTTGACTTCACCTTCGACGGTCGAGCCAACCGGATGCTTCTCGGCGAAGGCATCCCACGGATTCTGCTGCGCCTGCTTCAGGCCAAGGCTGATCCGGCGTTTGTCGGAATCAACTTCCAGAACAATCACATCAACTTCCTGGCTGGTTGATACGATCTTGCCCGGATGGACGTTCTTTTTGGTCCAGCTCATTTCGGATACGTGGACCAGACCTTCAATGCCCGGTTCAAGTTCTACGAATGCACCATATTCCGTGATGTTGGTAACTGTGCCCGACAGTTTGGCGCCAAGCGGATATTTCGCACCAACGCCATCCCATGGATCACTTTCAAGCTGCTTCATGCCGAGGCTGATGCGCTGGGTATCCTGATTGATGCGGATGATCTGCACAGTAACCGTATCGCCAATATTGACGACTTCATTCGGATGATTGACGCGCTTGTAGCTCATATCCGTGACATGCAGCAGGCCGTCAATTCCGCCAAGATCGACAAAAGCGCCGTAATCGGTGATATTCTTGACCACACCGTCAATCACCTGACCATCAGCCAGCTTGTCAATCAGCTCGCTCCGCTGTTCAGCACGGGTTTCTTCCAGCACTGCGCGACGTGACACCACGATATTGCCGCGGCGTCGATCCATTTTCAGAACCTGAAATGGCTGGGGCACATCCATCAGCGGGGTAACATCACGCACAGGGCGGATATCAACCTGCGAGCCGGGAAGAAAGGCTACCGCACCATCGAGGTCGACAGTGAAGCCACCCTTCACGCGACCGAAAATGCGCCCTTCAACGCGCTTGCCTTCGCCAAATTCGCTTTCCAGCTTGTCCCATGCGGCTTCGCGACGGGCACGATCGCGGCTGAGCATGGCTTCGCCATCAGCATTTTCCACGCGATCGACAAAAACTTCGACTTCATCACCAACTGACAGCCCGTGATCATCTTCCCCGCGCGCAAATTCACGCAGCGGAATGCGACCTTCACTCTTGAGGCCGACGTCAATCATCGCAAAGCCGTTTTCAATATTGGTGACAGTGCCTTTTACGACGCGGCCTTCAAAGCCTTCGTCTCCAGCGGCACCGAGTTGTTCATTAAGGAGTGCCTCAAAATCAGCACGTGTAGGATTGGCAGCAGTGGCCATATAATTTTATTTCCTGATACTGTTATTTTACCGGCCAGGCGGTTGTTTCCGCCGGTCTTTCTCCGCCATCCGCACCATTGCATCAGCGGGCCAAAGGGCCGAACTGCCACAGAAGCCGACTGCTATCTGCAGCGCCGCACAAGAGAACTCCCCCGATGCAGGCAGGCGCGACATAGGGATGACAACAGAAAAATGCAAGGGAATTGGACATTATCAACGCAAACGCATTGGAGACAGCCCATTAACAGCATACACCGGCAACAACATATTGTAAGGTGCGGGGCTTTCAGGGGCAGGACTCGTTGAACACATGGCCCTCGCCCGGATACCCGGACAGAAGGAGAGACAGATTATGAGCGAATTTCCCGCACATCTTTTCGATGAACCCGATCCCGATGTCGATACGCTGGCCAATCTTGGCCCACTGACCTTCATGGCCGGCATATTTGAAGGTGAAAACGGCTTTGATGTGAAACCAACTGCCGATGGCGCCGAAGGGCAGGCCTATATCGAACGGAGATCCCTGCAACCGATTGACCCGCAAATGAATGGCCCGCAATTGCTATATGGCCTGCGCTATCACACTCATATCGTCAACCCTGACGATATAGAAACCTATCATGATCAGGTAGGCTACTGGCTGTGGGAACCCGCGACAGGTGATATTTTTCATACACTCAGCATACCACGCGCACAGGTGGCTCTGGCCAAAGGCAATGCAGGCGCAAATGATCGCAAATTTACGGTTGAAGCAAGACGCGGCTCACCCGAAGCCGGGATTTGCTCCGGTCCTTTCCTTGAAGAAAATTTCCGCACAGACAGTTTTATCATGACCGTGACGATCCATGATGAGAATAGCTGGAGTTACAGCGAAAACACCGTGCTGAAAATCGCTGGAGTCGAAGAGCCTTTCAGCCATTCGGACAAGCATAAATTGCGGCGGGTAGCAGCCCCCACACCTAACCCGCTTGCACGAGGCATAAAAGCTGAAGACTGGCGCACAACACTGGCTGGCTGAAACAGAAAGTTACTCTTCCGCGCCCTTTCCCATTCGTTCCTGAATCCAGGAAATGGCGCGAGCCAGGGCTTCCTGGGGGGATAGGTCCGTGGTGTCCAGCAACAATGCATCGCCCGCCATTTCAAGCGGTGCATTTTTGCGTTCACTATCGCGTTGATCGCGTGCCTTCAGATCTGCGGCAATGGCGGCATCGGTCACATCCATCCCGCGAGAGCGCATTTCTGCCCCGCGTCGCCTTGCGCGTTCTGCAACACTGGCCGTCACAAAAAGTTTCACATCGGCATCAGGTGCAATAACTGTCCCGATATCACGTCCATCAAGAATCGCCCCGCCCTCCTGCATGGCAAAGGAACGCTGCCGCTCAAACAGAGCCTTGCGAACTTGCGGGTGAACCGAAACCCGGCTGGCCAGAGCACCTGTGGACTCATCGCGCAAATGCGGGTCATCCAGCAGGCTCTCAGGAAAGCTGGTAGCCCGCAATGCGTCCTCAGGATCATCAGGATTGCAGCTATTCAACGCCACCTGATACCCAGTAGCGCGATAGAGCAATCCCGTATCCATATGCGGCAGGTCGAAATAGCGCGCCAGAGATTTGGCAAGAGTACCCTTCCCGCTTGCGGTTGGCCCGTCCACGGCAATAATCATATCCCTCCCCTGTCGGCAGAATGCTCCTTGTCGCCAGAACGGGAGCGGAGCTGAAACGCCTTGATCAAGCCCCAGATCGCAATTGCAGCCCAGAAAAACTCCAGCACCAGCGACGCCGGGTTCATATTCACCAACAGAGACATGGTCAGCAATATTGCCCCCAGCAGATTCACACCATGCTGAACAAACGGATTGGGGTTTTTGGTTCCCGTTACATAGGCATAGGCAAATATGATGCAGGCCATACCTGCAAAGCCGGCAATATTGGCGGAAAGCTGGCTCATGATACAGCCTCTGTCAGCAGGTTCTCAAAGTTCGGAAAGCTGGTGCGGATCGGGCCGGTATCATCAATTTCCACCCCGTCTTTTGAGGCAAGGCCTGCAATCGCCATGCTCATGGCAATGCGGTGATCAAGATGCGTGGTAATGACCTGCCTGCTGCCCGCCAGCGGATTGCCACCAGTTCCATCTATAATCAGCCCGTCTTCTGTTTCCTGAATCCTGGCCCCTGCAATGGATAGTGCAGATGCCATAACGGCAATTCGGTCCGATTCCTTGACCCGTAATTCTTCAATGCCTCGCATTACGCTGCGCCCTTCTGCAAGAGCGGCAGCAACAAACAGGACAGGAAATTCGTCAATCATGCTCGGCGCTATTGCCGGATCAACTTCTATCCCACGTAGCTGGGATGACCTTACCAGCAGGTCGGCTACCGGCTCCCCTCCTACATCGCGCCTGTTCCGCTCTTCTATATGCCCGCCCATATCTCGCAGGACATGAATAATACCGGCGCGGGTCGGGTTCAGTCCGACATTTTCAATCAGCAATTCGCTGCCCGGTACAATCAGGGCCGCAACAATGAAGAAGGCGGCCGAGGACGGATCACCTGGAACAGTGATTGTCCGGGGTTGCAGCTCTGCCTCGCCATGGATGGCAATGACACGCTCGCCCTGTTCTTCGCCAATATCCAGTTGCGCCCCAAAACCGCGCAACATCCTCTCGGAATGATCGCGGGTCGCAATTGGCTCAATCACTCTTGTAATCCCCGGTGTGTTCAGCCCTGCCAGCAAGATCGCGCTTTTGACCTGCGCACTGGCAACAGGCAGACGGTAGGTAATTGGAACAGCCGGACAAGCACCTTCCATCATGAGCGGCAATGTCCCGCCGGGGCTGGTGGAAAAACGGGCTCCCATTTGCGAGAGTGGTTCCGTCACCCTGTTCATGGGACGCCTGGAAAGGCTGTTATCGCCGATAAAGCTGGCTGTGATCCGGTGGCTGGACACCAGCCCCATCAGCAAACGGGTCGATGTCCCGCTATTGCCCATATCAAGCGCCTGTAATGGTTGAAGCAAGCCGCCCACACCGACGCCATGAATTACCCATTCGCTCGCGGCTTCATCTCCCCTGGTTTCGCGCCGGATATCTGCCCCCATAAGGCGCATGGCAGAAGCTGTTGCAAGAACATCCTCCCCTTCCAGCAAGCCGGTTACGCGGGTTTCTCCGACACAAAGTGCCCCCAGCATAAGAGCGCGATGGCTGATGGATTTATCACCGGGGACGCGAATCGTGCCAGTGAGCGGCCCATCCGGGGTGAAACGGCGCGATGTTGGAAGATGTGGCAATCGTGCGGCTTTCCGGTTCCTGCAGGGAAAAGATTTGCCCTGAATTATGCGCGGCTTTTGACAGCGGCAAAGCCCTATGGCAAGGCGCGCCCCCGATGCGGGGCTGACAGTGCCAATTGAAACCTTGATTTCGCCTGTCTCCAGCCCCATCAAGCAGATTTTCAGCGTCCTGCCTGACAAGGCAAGGCCCAATGTAAGGATATGTAATGGTCAAGCCAGAATGGGGCACCAAACGCTCTTGCCCGAAATGCGGCACACGTTTCTATGATCTCGGCAATGATGAGCCGGTAGAATGCATTGAATGCGGCGAAAAATGGTATCCGGAACCTGTGCTCAAATCGAAGCAGCCCATTCCATTTGAAGAAGTTGGCAAAAAGCCTGAGGGTGAGGCTGATTCCGATCTGGCAGATGATGATCTGGAAGATATTGATGATGATGGCGATTCGCCGGACAATGACGTTGATCTAGGCGGTGACGATGATCTGGGCGTTGACACTGCCGACAGCGACAAGGAAGATGATAGCTAATCCTTACAGCATTGAGCATTAAAGCTGAATCGCGCTCATTGCTGCAAGTTCCTGCCGCCGCATTGCATTGGGAAAAAACCGGCTCCCACTTTTTCGCACAATGCTTTGGGATCACCCCCTGACAATTGCGGCTATATCAGTCATTATGGGGCTGTGATCTCACATGCCTTCATAATGACTGCTGTTTTGTGCAGGGAGAATATATATGCTGGAAGTCCATCAATTCCCCTGTCTTTCGGACAATTACGGCTTTCTTGTCCATGATGATTCCAGCGGAGAAACGGTCTGCATCGACACCCCCGATGCGCAGGCATATCTGCGTGAGGCAGATCGCAAGGGCTGGCGGATCACACAAATCTGGAACACCCATTGGCACCCTGATCATGCAGGCGGCAATGAAGCGATAAAATCTGCAACCGGCTGTATCATTTTCGCCGCCGCAGATGACGCAGACAAAATTGCCGGCGTTGACCATCGCGTAGATCAGGGTGACACTGTCCGTCTGGGCACATTTACTGCTCAGGTCATCAATGTTGGCGGCCATACCAAAGGCCATGTAGCCTATTATTTTCCACAGACCGGTCCTGAATTATCTGGCGCTGCCTTTGTCGGGGATTCGCTGTTCGCACTGGGTTGCGGGCGGATGTTTGAAGGAACTCCAGATCAGTTCTGGCATAGTCTGGAGCGGCTTTCTGCCCTGCCTGGTGAGACAAGCATCTATTGCGCCCACGAATACACTCAGGCCAACGCCGCATTTGCCCTTCATGCAGATCCGGATAATGCCGCTCTGGTTGCCTATGTCCGTACAATAGAAGAACAAAGATCGCGCGGAGAACCAACCGTTCCGACCATTCTGGATCGCGAACGGGCAACCAACCCTTTCTTGCGTGCAGATGTTCCATCCATCCAGAAACGATGGGGCGGCGCATCGGCCGTTGAAACTTTTGCTGCCATCCGTCAGGCCAAGGATAATTTCTGATCGATCAGAGTCTTGACCCTGACATGAAAATGTCATTTTCTCAGGTCATCAATTTGACGATATTCAACGCCCACAAAAGAAAACCCGGAGGCTTGCCATGAAATCACCTGCACTCAAGATGGTTTCCCTGTTCGCACTATGCAGCGCGGGAGGCGTCAGCAGCGCCCTTGCGGCAGATCAGGCACCTGTTTCCGCGCGCCCGATCAGCGCCCCCATTGCCGCAGTCCCTGTCAAAGCCCCGGCAACCGAACAAGCCAGAGCGAAGAATGTTATCCTGTTTATTGGTGATGGCATGGGCATCTCCACTATTACGGCAGCCCGGATATATGATGGGCAGACACGCGGTGAAACAGGCGAGGAAAACCTGCTCTCCTTTGAGCATTTCCCCAATGTCGCGCTGGTCAAAACCTATAACACCAACCAGCAGGTGCCTGATAGCGCCGGCACCGCAACGGCATTAAACTCCGGCGTCAAAACCCGTGCAGGGATGATCAATATCGGCCCGGCAGCCCATTTGGGAAATTGTAGCGAAGCACAGGCCAATATTTTGCCTACAGCGGCGGAGAAACTGGTTACGCAGGGCTTGTCGATCGGGATTGTGTCCACTGCCCGCATCACCCATGCCACGCCTGCTGCTGTTTATGGTCATTCGCCAGATCGTAACTGGGAAAGTGATTCAGATATTCCCGATGCAGAGCGTGCCAAGGGCTGCACAGGGCTTGCGGACCAGCTTCTGAAATTCCCCTTCTCGGTTGCTCTGGGTGGAGGTTCGGCGCAATTCTACGGATCTGGCAACAGCACTGGCGGGAGTGTTGACGGGGGACAGCAGGTCGCCACCAATCTGGCCCGTATCTGGGCGGAGCAGACAGGCAATCACTATGTCAACACCTCTGCTGACATGAAAGCATTGCCTCAGGATGGCAGGCCGGTGCTCGGTCTGTTTTCGCGCAGCCATATGACCTTCATGCTAGACCGGACGGAAGACACAACGGAGCCAACACTCAGCGAAATGACAGCCACCGCGATTGATCGCCTGCAAACTGACCCTGATGGATATTTCTTGATGGTTGAAGGGGGGCGGATTGATCATGGCCATCATGCCGGCAAGGCCGGCTACGCATTGTCAGAAACCCAGGAGCTGTCCAATGCTGTGCAAACTGCGCTGAACAAAGTCGACCTTACTGACACTCTGATCCTAGTGACAGCCGATCACAGTCATGTTTTTACCATCGCCGGATACCCGACACGGGGCAATTCCATTCTTGGGCTGTCTATCGGCAATGACGAACATGGCGACCCCAAAACCACGCCCACACTCGCGACTGATGGCAAGCCTTACACGACGCTGGGCTACCAGAATGGCCCTGGCGCCTTTAACGGAGAGCGCCCGGTGCCGGAAACCGGCCCCAAGGCCATGCAGCAGGCACTGGTCCCGACCGGCTCGGTTTTTGATGCAAAAGTGTCGCTTTCAGAAACCCATGGCGGGGAAGATGTGGCGCTCTATGCTGCCGGGCCGCAGTCTGGTCGTGCCCATGGTGTGATAGAGCAGAATATCGTCTATTCCATCATTATGGATGCCCTCAATCCTGTCCCGCAGCCTTCCGGGCAGGCGGATTGACAATAACCTGTCATACAGGGTGAAGGATTTACGGGGTGAGGAAAGGTCCGCCTTCCTTCGTCCTGCTATCCTTCACGCTCCGATTTGAAGGAAACGCTCCTCTCGCTGCCTGAGCAATTCTGCCGTTGACAAGGAAGAAAGCGTATCAAGCTCTTGCGAAATGGCTTCTGCCACTGTGTTTGCCGTTTCTTGCGGATTGCGATGCGCTCCACCAACCGGTTCGGAGATAATCCGGTCAATCACACCAAGTTTCAAAAGATTTTGCGCCGTTATTTTCATGGCTTCTGCAGCTTCTGGCGCTTTTTCCGCCGTTCGCCACAGGATAGAGGCACAGCCTTCAGGTGAAATGACCGAGTAGACCGCATTTTCAAGCATCATAACACGCTCGGCACTGGCAAGGGCAACCGCACCACCAGATCCGCCTTCGCCCACAATGGTTGCTACCATGGGCACAGGAAGGGCAAGGCAGGCTTCAGTGGAACGGGCAATTGCCTCTGCCTGACCGCGCTCCTCTGCTTCTACGCCGGGAAAAGCGCCTGATGTATCCACCAGCGTAACTACCGGAAGCCCGAAACGCCCGGCGAGATCCATAAGACGGATAGCCTTGCGATAGCCTTCAGGTTTACCCATACCGAAATTGTGCTTCAGGCGGGTTTGCGTATCATGCCCTTTTTCGTGACCAATCAGCACGATTTTGCGCTGACCCAGTCTGGCGAATCCACCGATGATGGCTTCATCATTGGCAAAATAGCGATCGCCACCCA
>JBKEEC010000098.1:0-4061 GCA_047975785.1 Sphingomonadaceae bacterium
AGTGCTTCGATCATCCTCTCCGGCATCGAACTCATCCACATGATCCGCAAAGGCCAGATGGTCACAGCCAATGACGCCCGAAATCCGTCTCTCGCCGCCCAGTTCGACAGCCTCGTCGCCTAACCTGCAATGTCAAAGAGCAACTTGCGGTCAACGCCGACGTTTGCGACAGAACCGGTGCAGCGCTTCATCTCTATCCATTCCGCAGTCCGAAACCACTTCGCTGTTCCCACCCGCCGCCGTAATGCCATGACCATCCGCTACCATCGACTTGAGGCATTTGATGCATGGAAGGCTGCAGCACATCGCGCATGACATCATCGCCACTTTTTGCCCCTTTCGCGCTGCGTCAAGTTAACGTGACAACGCCTTTCTGCTTCCTTCACCAAAAATAATTTTCCGTCCCTTTGAACCTTCTGCCGTGTCCTCACGACCTGTCTTTATCCCGCTTGTTGCGGAGATACAAAATCAAAGGAAGGACACTCTCATGCGTACATCTATTCTTTCAGTTCTGGCTGCTATCACTGCGACCACTCCGGCTTTTGCGGCCGATAACAGCGCCGATTTTGTTGGTCCTCGTGCCGAGGTGATGGTCGGATACGAAAACATCAAGGCCAGCGTTCTGCCAACGAATGAAAACGGCGTCGCCTGGGCCGGTGCCATCGGATACGACATGCGTCTGGCCAACAATGTGATTGCCGGGGTCGATCTGGAAATGGGTGATAGCGATAACAGCAGGAACCTGTCCCCGACCCTCCACGTGGATACTGGGCGCACGCTCTATGCCGGTGGACGTCTGGGTTATGCAGTATCCCCCGCCACAATGATTTACACCAAGGCAGGCTATGCCAACAGCGAACTGCGCCTCGTAAACAGCGGAACGACAATTTATGCCGGTGAAGTCGAGGGTATTCGCCTTGGTGGTGGCCTGGAACAGCAAATTGGCAGCAAGGCCTTCGTCAAGGGTGAATATCGCTACACCAATCAGGAAGATACGGTTTCCAGCCACCAGGCGATGGCTGGTGTCGGTATCCGTTTCTGATGGGAATCCAGCAGCAGCCATCCTTTCCTCTCCTCACCGGGATGGCTGTTGCAATACCGCACTATAGAAATTGCAGATTTTCTGAGCTGGTCCAGCCACAAGGTGGTTTGGGCCAGCTTGGGAATTCGCACGGTGCTTTGACTCGACAACCTGCCCTCTTGGATGCCAGAGAAGATTCTGTTAGCGTTCATGTGTGTCGGGGGGAGTATATGGACAGCGCAGCGTTGCTGGGGCGAATAGCTGGGGCAGACAAGGCCGCTTTCACACAACTATACCGGGCATTGCAGGCAAAGATGGAACGCTATGCCGCAGGCCTGCTGGCGGGAGACATGCATCTGGCTGCTGATGCGGTGGATGAAGCGTTCATGGATATCTGGCGCAATGCTTCCAGCTGGTCGGGAAGTGGCAGTGCCGATGGCTGGATACGCCGGATAGTGCGCAACAAGGCCATTGATGCCATTCGCAAAATTAAAGAAAAACCGGGTCTGAACGATGCAGAACAGGCCGCGTATGACAATCAGGCTGACGATGCCGATACACCTGAAGAGGCATTGGAAAAGAAATCGGATGGCGATGAACTTCGCCGGGCGATGGACCGACTGTCTCCTGAGCATCGTGAAGCGATCTGGCTATGTTATTACGAAGGCCTGTCACTCGCACAGATTGCCGAACAGGCCGACGTGCCGGAAAATACGGTGAAAACCAGACTGTTCCATGCACGAAAGCAATTGAAAAAACTTCTGGCGCATGGCCCGCCCGGGCTGGCCGAAGGAGATGGACAGGAGCCGTTGCAATGACGGATGATGAACAGGATATTGGCTTGTTGCTTCCGTTCTATGCCAACGGGACGATCGGGGATGTCGATCGGGAACGTGTGCGTATTGCCCTTGCCCGGTCACCGGAATTGCAGGAAGAGCTGGAGGATATCCGCGCCTTGCAAGGCATAGTGACATCCGGAGCGAAAGACTGGGAAGCACAGGCTGTTCCGGCCAGCGAAGCCCGGCTAAGCAATCTGCTGGGCCGGATTGAGGAAGAAGAAGCGCAGTCGGTGGCGGTCGCTCCTGCGCCAGCGCCAGTTCGTAAAAGCGCCGCACCGCGCCCGGTTGCGGCTCCGGTGCGGGAGCGGACCAGTCTGTTCGCATGGCTATTTCAGCCAGCGTGGAAACCCGCTTTTGCTGCAACTCTGATGGTAGCGTTGATGCAGGGCGCCATGCTATATCAGGACAGGCAAATACCGGCAGACGAGCCGGGAAGCGATGATTACCAGACGGCATCCGGCCAGCACGATGGCGCAACGGTTCCGGCATTTTCCATCCTGATCCGGCCAAGCGACAATGCCAGCTGGTCTGCTCTCAAGGCGCTGCTGGAACGCGAAGGGCTGGTGATCGTGGATGGTCCGGTGGATGGAATGTTGCAGGTTGCAGCCGAAGGCGAAATGAGCGAAGGCGCCCGCAGACAGATAATTGCCACCCTTTCCGCCAGTCCCTTGATCGAAAGCGCAAAGCCGGCACTCTGATATGCGCGGGATTGTCCTCCTCCTTGGTGCAGCCGCATGGTTGACTGGCTCTCTGGCCACGTCGTTTACCCCCTTGCACGCACAGGTCGTTCCCGGTGGTCCTGTTGATGAACCCTCGGCCAGCGACGAAAAAGTAGTGCCTGGGCTAATTGCAGCGGGTGTAGGGGTTGGCATCGCGGCACTGCTTGGCAGGAAAAAGAAAATTACCATGCGCGACCGGGAAACGCGTGACCATATGCCCCGAAGCGTGATCATGGTCATGCGCGATGGTGCAGGCGATCCTCAGGCTGCCATTGCGGCAAGCGGGATGGTGGATGCACAGCTTGACCGGCTAGATGAGGTCAGTCTTGTCATGATAGCAGGGGAACTTCCCGAAGACGCGAATTTCGACGCCGAAATGGCGCGTATCGGGCAATTGCCTGACGTCGTCTGGGTCCAGCGTGAGGGAATATTCGAGCTGAAAGGGGAGTTCGGACAGAAGACCACTACGCGCCCTGCGCGGCTTGTTACGTCCTCCAGCCCGGTGACCTCCGGCCTTGCTACTGGCTCTGGCGCTGTCAGTATCGCTATGATCGATAGTGCCGTTGATCTGGGCCATGAAGCACTGAGAGCATCATGGATACGACAGCACCGGTTCACAGGCGGCGAAAGCGCCAGTGCGCACGGCACCGCGATTGCCTCGGTGATTGTGGGCCGGAGCGAAGTACGCGGAACGGCTCCGACACAGCAGCTGACCAGCTATGCGGCGTTTTCGCAAGGCGACGCAAACCGGCCTGGCATATCCAGCACTCGCCTGCTGGCCCGTGCGTTGAACGCGGCGGCAAAGTCCCGGCCAGATATTCTCAACATGTCGTTCGGCGGACCTGATGACCGGCTGCTACGTGAACTGGTTGGTCTCATCGACCGGCGGGGCACCTGTATCTTCGCCGCGACCGGCAATGGTGGTGCAAAAGCACGCGCGCCGTTCCCGGCCATCATGGACACCGTCAACGGCATCACTGCGCTGGATACGAAACAACGGGCCTACAGATATGCAACGCCGGGCAGGCACGTTGCAGCAGCAGCCTTTGGTGTAAAGCGGCTGACGGCGGTACCGGGCGGCTATCGCATTGCATCAGGCACCAGCTTTGCCAGCGCATGGGTGGCGGGCCGGGCCTCCTTGCTGCCCCAATGTTCCGGTAGCCATGATTCTGTCGGCCTGCGCCGCCATATCGCGAGCCAGTCGGTAGACCTCGGCCAGCCTGGACGCGATGATATCTATGGTTACGGCCAGTTCCGGTAAACTTTTGGCAGGTTGCATGGTGTCCGGCCGGGCAGGGCCTATTCCATTGCCAATGGCGGCCTTCTGGCGGCAACCTATCAGGCGCCGCGAACCTATGGGGTGAGGTTCGGAGTGCACTTCTGATGCTGTGCCTCTGACATGGGGGCGACAAACTGGACAGTTCTGATTCTCGCCCTTTGGGGTAGTGCCGTCAGCGCGCTCCGAACAGGCGCTTGCGGACA
>JBKEEC010000099.1:0-23440 GCA_047975785.1 Sphingomonadaceae bacterium
AATACACCGGGCGGGGCGGTGGTGATCACCTCCAATGCCCCGACAAAGAATTTTGAAGCATCTATCCAGCAGACAATCGGCAATCGTGGAACGCTCCGGACAGATGGCTATATCAATATTCCGCTTGGGCCGGATTTTTCCATGCGTATCGCGGGTAATCACTCAGAGACAAACGGGTATATTACCGATGTCGTGACCGGCAAGAAAATGAATCACGAGAACCACGATGCCATTCGTGCGTCGTTCCTTGTTGATCCGGATAATGGCCTCGAATCCCTGTTTATCTTTGAATATTTTGACGTTGATGATGGTATGTCTGGCTCCTTTGCCAGACCAGGGTCAATGGGGGGAGCCGATCAGGAAACCCGCGATATGTATCATGTGGCCAGCGGTGTTCCGGTATATGCCAGGGCTGAAATTCTGGGGATGAGCAACAAGACCAATATTGAGCTGACCGATGAGATAAATCTGCGCAATATTCTGGGCTATCGAGACATGAAATACAGTTCCTTGTCTGATTCAGACGGGTCCAACCTGTTCCTACTCCCCATCAACCGCTATGTCAAGCAGTGGCAGATCTCTGAAGAAATACAGCTTCTGGGAGAGCATGACTGGGGGAACTGGATTGGCGGAGTCTATTACTTTCACGAGGAGTCGGATAATCAGGGCATGAGCACGGGTGTTTTCGGAGGATGCGGCGCCATATCTGAAGATTTTACGATTACGAACTTCAGGGATTATTCCTGTTATTCAAATACGTGGGGATCAGGCATTAACACCAGCACGGCCGTGTTTGCCCAGGCTACTGTCAATCTTGGCATTGAAGGTTTGACAGCAACCGTTGGCGGCAGGATGAACTGGGATAAACGTCAGGCTATCATCAAGAACCGCACTCATGCAGCCTGTCGCTTCACGCTTGATGATGATAATGATCCGGCAACACCGGAAGTCAGGCCCAGCCTGCAGGGATGTGCGTTGGACATGAGCAAGAGCTATTCTGAGCCAACTTATAATATCAGCCTGGAATACAAGGCGAATAATGATCTTCTGCTTTATGTGGCGCACCGTCACGGCTATAGAACTGGTGGTTATGGCGCGCGCGCTTCCACGCAGGCAGGGTTAAGCCGGACCTACCGTCCGGAGATTGTGGATGATGCTGAAATCGGGATGAAGGCAGAGTGGCACATGGGGGATGTCTTCATGCGCACCAACCTTGCTGCATTTTATGTGAAGTATAAGGATATCCAGAGACAAATTCAGGATGACACCACCCTGCCGGTAACGACAGTGGTTTATAATGCCCAGAAGGCACGGGTAAAAGGGTTTGAGCTGGAGGCGATGATCCGTCCGGTTCAATGGTTTGAACTGTCCGGCTATTAGTCCCACACTAATACAAAGTTTAAGGAGTTTATCGACTTTTCTGGTAATGACTTGTCTGATCGCCCATTTGCGCGTGCGCCCAAGCATCTGGCAGGGGCATCTGCTCGTATTTCCGTTCCGGTGTCGGGGATTGGGGAAGAAGCAGACCTCATGCTTCGCTACGTCTACTCTTCCGATTATTCAGCCAGCGATAGCTATATTCCCGGAGTAACCGAACAGGATGGGTATAGTCTGCTGCATCTGACAGGAGGGATCAAAGGCCTGTTCGGGTCAGGTGCGGACCTGTCCTTCTATATCAACAACCTGACGGACAAGGAATACACCTATACCGGAATGGGCTTTGGAACGACAACGGTGAATGCCCGAAACGCAGCAGAGCCGCGTTCTTATGGCATTGCCCTTCGTTACACTTTCCAGTGACCTGAATATAATGCGATTTTTCCCGTGCTTCCCTGTTTTCGGAAAGCACGGGAAAGATTATCCGACGGCTGATTTCAGATCGTCTACCAGATCTGTGCGTTCCCACGGGAAGTGATCTTCATCTGCCTATCGGCCAAAATTGCCATAAGCTGCGGTACGACGGTAAATGGGTTTGTTATGACCCAGATGGTTGCGAATCCCGCGCGGGGTCAGGCCACCAAGCTTGCTGATGGACTTGATCGCATCTTCCAGCGAGGCATCATCCACCGCGCCGGTG
The DNA here is from genome assembly GCA_047975785.1 of Sphingomonadaceae bacterium. GTDB lineage: Bacteria > Pseudomonadota > Alphaproteobacteria > Sphingomonadales > Sphingomonadaceae > JACXVD01. Next base: position 2,078 of record JBKEEC010000099.1, read on the forward strand.
CCGTGTGTATCAACATAAAGGGAAAGTGGCTCTGACACGCCGATGGCATAGGCGAGCTGGATGGTGCAGCGGCTGGCAAGACCGGCCGCAACGATATTCTTGGCCAGATAGCGCGTAATATAGGCGGCCGAGCGATCCACCTTGGTCGGGTCCTTGCCGGAGAACGCACCGCCACCATGGGGCGCTGCGCCGCCATAGGTATCAACGATAATCTTGCGCCCTGTCAGCCCGGCATCGCCATCCGGCCCGCCAATGACAAATGTGCCTGTCGGGTTGATATGGTAAACAGTGTCATCGCTTAGCAATTCTGCGGGCAGAATATCAGCCACTACGCCTTTGACATAGGCTTTTAGCTCGGCCTCTTTTTCACCATCATCATAGCCTTCGGCATGTTGGGTGGATACGACAATGGCTGTAGCCGCAACAGGCAGGCCATTTTCAAACCGCAAGGTGACCTGGCTTTTGGCATCCGGTTCAAGGAAAGGGGCGGTTCTGGCATGACGGTCTGCCGCCATACGCTGCAGGATCTTGTGGCTGTAATCGAGCGTAGCGGGCATCAGATCGGGGGTTTCATCGCAGGCAAAGCCAAACATGATTCCCTGATCGCCTGCGCCTTCATCCTTGTTCCCGCTGGCATCGACGCCCTGTGCAATATGGGCTGACTGGGCGTGAAGACAGTTATGGAAATCAAGCGTTTCCCAGTGGAAACCATCCTGTTCATAGCCAATATCGCGCACGACAGAACGCACTGTATTTTCAATTTCTTCGAGGGCGCCTTGCGCCCACTCGCCATCTTCAAACACGCCCTTGCAGCGGATTTCACCGGCCAGAACGACCTTTTGCGTAGTGGTCAGTGTTTCGCAGGCAACGCGTGCTTCCGGGTCTTTGGACAGAAACAGATCGACAATCGCATCAGAAATCTGGTCGGAGACTTTATCGGGATGGCCTTCAGAAACACTTTCGGAGGTAAACAGATAACTGGAGCGCATTATTGGCTGTGACCTTTTGAGAACAGAGGAAGACCGGAGCACTAACGATGTTTTTTGCGCGCCACAAGTGCTGCGGCCAATAGTAATCCTGATGCCCATAGGAGAGAAAGCATATTACCCATTCGGGCGAACGGGGTTGGATCTTTTGCAGGAGGAATAACCCCGTCCATTCGCCCTGCCACACGCATGTTAATACGATCACGCACGATACCACTGGCATCAATAACGGCGCTGATTCCGGTTGTGGTGGAGCGCAATACGGGCAGCCCTTCCTCGATTGCCCGCATACGGGCCTGACCGAGGTGCTGCGGCGGACCAAAAGTGCCGAACCAGCCATCATTTGACGGATTAAAAATATAGTCAGGCCGGTTATTCCGGTCCACTACACTTCCGGGAAACACGATTTCATAACAGATCTGGATGCCGGCATTGCCCCACGGGCCAAGATCAAGCGTGCGAGGCCCCGGACCCGGTTCAAAATCGATTGTTCCGGCGACAAATCTGGTCAGGCCCAGAGGCTCCAGCAGTGCCCTGAGCGGGAGATATTCTCCGAACGGGACCAGATGCGCCTTGCGATAGCCCCCTGTAATCATGCCGTTCGCATTGAGCACGGTGACGGAATTGTAGGCCGCTCGTGCACGGTCATTTTCAATCACCAGATCCTGGGCTCCTGTTAGCAACAGGCTGCCCGGCCCGATAACACGCCCGATTCGTTCGCGGGCAAAGGCCGGATCGGCGCCAGCGGTCATCTGCAGATAATACCGGTATGGATACCCGTCTCGCAGATAATCGGGGATACCGGATTCCGGCCACAGCACCAGACGACGACCGGGCGCTTTCCTCCGGCTTAATCGTGCGCTGCGCTGGAATTGTTCTTCGAACAGGGCCGGGTCATTCAGGTTCTCCTGCCTTATGTCGGGCTGGACAAGAGTATAGTGTAAAATGCCTGTTTCGGATTTCGGAGGAGGCCAATACATTGCGGCAGACAAGGCTATCAACAGGCCGCACGACAAGAGCCAGCGTCTCGCCCTGTTTTGCATCAGCCCCGTATGTAATATGATGGCTGCAATGACAATGATCATGCCGGAAAGGGCATAGGTGCCCAGCCAGGGCAGGGCCGCAGCCATGCCGGGGCGGCTCCAGTCACCAAGAGCGATCAGGCCGAGCGGACCCCATGCAAACCCCGTAAACAGTGTGCCGCGCAGCCATTCTGCAATGATCCAGAATCCTGCCAGTGCCAGGCCGGTTATCAGCATTACCAGGCTGTTTCGGGCAAACCTGCGCGAGAATATCTGGGCCAGTGCAGCAGCGAGTGCAGGGTAGAGAGCAAGATAAAGTGACAAGAGCGGCACGGCTACCCAGCCGAGAAACGCGGGCATTTCATTCTGATAGGTAAATGCGGTTGCTATCCAGCTATTGCCGAATGTGAAGTAACCCAGGCCGAACATCCACCCAAGCTGAAAGGCCCGTTTCCATCCCTGGGCATGATGAAGAAGCCAGATCAGCCCGGCCAGGGAGACAAGGGCAAGGGGCCACAGATGGAGTGGGGGCAGTCCTGTTGCTGTCAGGATTCCGCATAAAGCAGCCAGGGAGCGCGGATAATGCAACAGACGTTGCAGCAAAGGGGCAATCCGGCCTGAACCCGTTTTCCCGTCCATCGGTTTATTGCCTGTGTTCAGGCGGCGCTGAGTTCGCCTTCACCTTCATCCGGCGCAGTCTTGCGACGACGAACGGTGCGTTTGCGCGGTGCGGGCTTGTCATCTTCTTCGCTGCTACTGATAGAGGGGGGCAGGGCCGCCGCGTCAATGGATGGCGCCGCAGCATCATCGGCCTCGGCATTATCATCGCTTTCCGCCGGGCTCTTGCGTGGCTTGCGTGTGCGGCGTGCAGGCTTGGCCTGTGCAGCATCGCGCAGGAAGGGATTGTCATTATGCTCCGGTGCGTCGTCGGACGAAGAAGTGCTTTCTGGTCCTTCGTGGCTGGACGTGCCTTCGGCAGTGTCAGGTTTTGATGTGCGACGGCGGCTGCGCGGGCGGTCCTGGGCATCATTTTCTGATGCGTCATTCCTGCTGTAGCCTTCAGCGGCTTCTTCGCTATCTTCGCGATCTTCATTGCGCTTGGCGCGGGCTTCTTCCTGACGGGCCTTGTTGTCTGCAATCACGCGGAAATAATGGTCCGCTAACTGCAAGTAATACTCCATCTGGACGCGGTCGCCATTATGCTGCGCATCTTGTGCAAGTTTTTTATATTTATCAAGAAGCTGTGCAGCATTTCCGCGTGCCCGGCTGTCTACCCGGTTAAGCTGGTTTCCACCGCCCTGACCGCGATTGTTATTGCGGTTTCGACGCCGATTATTGCGATTGTTGTTCAAGGAAAGATAATCCTCATTCGTGTCCAAACTGGTTATTCTGTTTGCCAGACTGGTGCCATTACCCCTACTGTGATGACGTAACGCTCATCACAGGAACTCCTTATACGCGTTAGTGTCCTGTCTGCATGCAGCGGCACAATCTTTCATCGCGTTCTGGAACCCGGCTATGTGGGCAATCAAGCCTGTTTCCCACTTGCCTTTTGCTGAAGTAGGCGGTGCCAGCCCCTGATGTCAAGGAGATTGTGTCATACGGATCGCACGGTTTCTGCCTGCAAGGTCATGATGGATTGCTCCTGTCATCCCTGCCTTGCGGGTGATTTCCATCACTGCATCTGCCTGCAAAGCGCCGATTTCCACCACTGCCACACCTTGCGGGGACAGGAGCAAGGGAATTTGGGGGATCAGGACCTGATAGTCATCCATCCCCAGTTCTCCGGCAAATAATGCCTGGGCGGGTTCATACTTATGCACAGAAACGGGGAGACGGGCAGCAGATTCGACATAGGGCGGATTGGCAAGAATAAGGTCAAACTGGCCGAGGTCTTGCGTCCAGCCCTGGCACGTCCAGTCCCGCTGCAGCATGAGCGCGCGTTCACCCCCAGGCAGCAGGTGCCCGGCGTTGGCCTCTGCTATGGCGAGAGCCTTTGCCGACGCATCCACGCCAACTCCCGTCCAGAAGGGTCGCTCTGCCAGAAAGGAAATGAGCAAGGCCCCCGATCCGGTGCCGCAATCCAGAACTCTGCCGGTTTTGCCTGTATGGTCCAGCGCGGTTTGCACGACAGTTTCGCTATCAGCGCGCGGAATCAGCACATCAGGACTGGTCTGAAACCTGCGACCGTAAAATTCCTGTTCACCAGTAATATAGGCCACGGGTTCATGCCGCAGCCGCCGTACAAGTTTATCTTCAAATCCGGCAGGGGAGGGCTGGTCCAGATGGCGTAGCAGCAATTCGGAGCGGGAAACTCCCATGCAAAAGGCCATAAGGACTTCTGCATCAAGGCGCGCTGTGTCGGATGTGGCGGAGAGGCGGGCCGTTGCATCACGCAGGGCCTGGGCGATGATCATTCGTCCAGTGCAGCAAGGCGCCTGGCCTCGTCCCCGGCAATCAGTGCATCAATGATTTCGCCAAGGGCAGGGCCGGCAAGCACTTCGTCCAGCTTGTGCAGTGTCAGGCCGATCCGGTGGTCGGTGACACGCCCCTGCGGGAAATTATATGTGCGGATGCGTTCTGAACGATCTCCGCTGCCGACCATGGCTTTGCGTGCTTCGGCTTCCTCGCCCTGCGCCTCATCGCGCATTTTTTCGTAAAGGCGGGCGCGTAGCACCTGCATTGCCTTGGCCCGGTTCTTGTGCTGGCTGCGTTCATCCTGCTGGGTGACGACAATGCCGGAAGGCAGGTGGGTGATCCGCACCGCGCTGTCTGTAGTATTTACATGCTGTCCGCCAGCACCGCTGGCGCGGTAAATATCAATCTTGAGGTCCTTGTCCTCAATCTGCACATCCACCTCGGTCGGTTCGGGCAGGACGGCAACCGTGGCGGCTGATGTGTGGATGCGCCCGCCGCTTTCAGTCACCGGCACGCGCTGGACGCGGTGAACGCCGCTTTCAAATTTGAGTTTTGCAAACACACCCTGCCCGGTAATATTGGCGATCACTTCCTTGAAGCCGCCAATATCGCTGGCATTGATGCTGATCGTTTCCACCTTCCAGCCCTGTTCGGCGGCATAACGCTCATACATGCGGAACAGGTCAGCGGCGAACAGGGCGGCTTCATCCCCGCCGGTGCCTGCGCGGATTTCCAGCATGGCGGGGCGGGCATCGGCACTGTCACGCGGGAGCATGGCAATAGCCAGTTCGCGTTCCTTCTCTGGCAGGGTCTGGCGGAGTCCGGCCAGTTCCTCATCCGCCAGCGCCTTCATTTCCGGGTCTTCTGAAAGTGCGGAGAGTTCTGCGATCTCGATATGCATTTCACGCACATCCTGCGCGATTTTCGCCACTGGTTCCAGTTCGGCATAATCGCGGCTGGCGGTAACAAAATCATCCCCGTCCAGCGTGCCGGATGCCAGCCTTGCCTCCAGCTCGGCAAAACGATGGATAATCTGGTCAAGGCGTTCGGCGGGGATGGTCATGTGCGTGATCTGAGATAATCTGCCAGACGCGGATTCTCTCCATCCTGCGTCATACCGTAGTAACCATCGGCATTGACCCTGAGGATTGCGCGTGGTCCCTGTTTAACTGCCTTGTCATAACGCTTTTTGGGCGACCCGGTTGCAATCATGTCCGCGATAATTCCGGATGCCCGCAAACCAGCCAGAAGCTCAAAAGCGTGGTTCATTCCGGCATCGTCTTCAAGCAGAACCATTGCTTCGAGATCACCCGATGGTCGTTCCTCCACCAGCATGGCCAGCCGCTCGATCCCGGCGGCCCAGCCGACTGCAGGCGTGGGTGCCCCGCCAAGGCTCTCCATCAGCCCGTCATAGCGGCCCCCGCCAAGCACGGTGCCTTGTGCGCCCAGCCGGTCTGTCACAAACTCGAAAGCTGTGTGGCGGTAATAATCCAGCCCGCGCACGAGACTTTCAGCGCGCACCCATTCCACACCCGCTGCATCAAGTCCGCTGGTGACTGCATCAAAGAATGCGCGTGCGTCGTCAGACAGAAAATCATCAATTTTCGGGGCATCGGCGACAAAGGCCCTGTCGCGATCATCCTTGGAATCGAGAATCCGAAGAGGGTTCTTTTCCAGCCTTTCCTGCGAATCCTCGGAAAGATCGCCGGAGACTGCGCGAAAATAATTCACCAGTGCGGTGCGCCACGCCTCGCGACTGTCGGCATCTCCCAGTGTATTGAGTTGCAGGGTTACGCCTTCTGTAATGCCAAGCTCGCGCAACAACTGGTCGGCCATCGCCAGCAATTCGACATCGGCCTGCGGTTCGCCCGCACCGATAATTTCGGCATCAAGCTGGTGAAACTGGCGGTAGCGGCCCTTTTGCGGGCGCTCGTAGCGGAATAGCGGGCCATGGGTGGCTATTTTAAGCGGGGCATATTGCTGCCAGCCATCGGTCAGGTAAGCTCTGGCGATTCCAGCGGTGAACTCCGGCCTCAATGTCAGCGATTCGCCGCCGCGATCGTCAAACGAATACATTTCCTTGGAGACAACATCGGTGGTTTCGCCCAGAGAGCGGGCGAAAACTTCAGTCTTTTCGAATACCGGCATCTCCACACGGCGGAAGCGATAGAGTTTGCGCACACGCTCGAATGTTTCAACCACATGGGCGAAACTTTCTGCCTCGGCACCGAAAATATCCTGAGTGCCGCGAATGGGCCTTGGGGTTGCGATTTTGCTCATAAGTGGCGGATGCCTTAGTCGGCGCTTGCCCAAATCACAACGCCCCTTCATGCAAATCAGCCTGTATGGGCGATAGTTGCTGCACCGCACCAATTCCTGGTAGCATTTGGCGCGCTATTTCGCTACGAGGCGCGCCTGTTTTCATGCAAAGCGAGATACCATGCAGATTGAACATATCCCTATCGGCGACAATCCGCCTGAAAGTCTGAATGTCATCATCGAGGTTCCCACCGGGGGCGAGCCGGTGAAATATGAATTCGACAAGAAATCAGGCGCGCTGTTTGTGGACCGTATTCTGCATACGCCGATGCGGTACCCTGCCAATTACGGCTTTATTCCCCATACACTCAGCCCGGATGGCGACCCGCTGGATGCGCTGGTGATTGCGCGTTCCCCCTTCATTGCGGGCTGTGTTGTACGCGCGCGGCCTATTGGCGTGCTTAATCTGGAAGATGAGCATGGCGGCGATGAAAAGCTGATCTGCGTGCCGGTGGATACGACATTCCCCTATTATTCCGATGTTGGGGAAACCAAGGATCTGCCGTCAATTATCTTTCAGCAGATCGAGCATTTTTTCACCCATTACAAGGATCTGGAAGCAGAGAAATGGGTGCGAATCGGCCAGTGGGGCGATGCAGCCGATGCCCGCAGGATTGTAGAAGAGGCGATTGCGCGCGCAGGTGAGTGATACAAGACTGCTGATGCGTCAGCATCACGGCAGTCTGGCATGACAGTCTGATCTCATGATCAACGCATGATTAACGCATCTGGCTGCGCAGCTGCGCCAGTATACTGTCTTCCTGCGCGACCAGCGCAGTCACGTCATTGCGTGCGATGATGATTCGTTCCTGCAACAGTGCCCGATTTGAGGCATCTGCGTAGATGGTATCGAGGTCCGCCAGCGGAATTGCCGTTGAACTGCGCCGCGATTCCAGATTGGCAAGCGCGATCTGGGCTGCGCTCCAGCTATCGCTACCCTGCCCGCCATTGCGTCCTGCAGCCACGCGTTGCCGTGTGGCGGGCACGTCTGCCATAAACAGGGCATGGGCTTCATTGCCGCGGGCGACAGCACTGGCCAGCGCATCATCCAGCTCTGGCGCAAGGGCAATCGGCGGTTGCACCGGTTGCACAGGCTGGAATTGTCCTTCAACCCGCTCTGCATCGCGAATCGCCAGCGAGGGGTAATCACCCTTGCCGGTTGCACATCCGCCCAGAGTGGCACTGCAGGCCAGAAGTGGCAGTAAGCTGTATGAATATAAGTGCCGGGATCGTTGCATCATGCGGGTGCATAGCACGGTGAGCCTGTGGTGCCAGCCCGCTCAGGCTCGAAAAGCGAATTTTCAGCGTGTTGCGGCGTTGACAGAACGGCACTTGTCGATTAACGGCTCCGTTCTTTCCGGGCCACGCCATCCGGCGGGGGATCGGGCGCGCCGAGTCTGTGACAGGTTCTGTATTAATTTACAGGCGGAGGCACAGGCCGGTATGCGTAAACGGGTTTCCGGGCCAACCGGTCCAGAAGATTGGAAGTGACGATACCATGTTCGCAGTAGTGCGCACGGGCGGAAAGCAATATCGCGTTGCCGCCGGAGACAAGATTGCAGTTGAAAAGCTCCCCGGTGAAGCCGGAGAGACAGTGACTCTGGGTGATGTTCTGCTCGCCGGTGAAGGCGATAATCTGGCAGATGTTTCCAAGGTCAATGTTTCGGCGGAAATCATCGCCCAGGCAAAGGGGGAAAAGGTTTTCGTCTTCAAGAAGCGGCGCCGGCATAATTACCGTCGTCGTGCCGGGCATCGCCAGCAGATGACTCTGCTGCGCATCGTCTCGGTTGGTGAAGGCAAGCCTGCCGCGAAGAAAGCCGCACCTGCGAAGGAAGCAGCGCCCAAGGCGGAAACTGCACCTGTAAAGGAAGCGGCAGCTAAAAAACCGGCTGCGAAAAAGGCACCGGCCAAAAAGGTCGAAGCCAAAAAGGCTGAAGAAAGCAAGTAAGGGGTAGATCGCAATGGCACATAAAAAAGCAGGTGGTTCATCCCGCAATGGTCGCGACTCAGCAGGTCGTCGCCTTGGTGTGAAGAAGTTTGGCGGTCAGGAAGTGACCGGCGGCAATATTATCGTGCGTCAGCGCGGCACCCGATTCTATCCCGGCACCAATGTTGGCATGGGCAAGGATCATACACTTTTTGCCCTGACTGAAGGACGCGTGCGTTTCCATCAGGGCAAACTCGGTCGCAAATACGTATCGGTCGATATGGCGGCGCAAGCAGCAGAATAACGGCGGTTCATAACGGGCCGCCCCTTACGGGAGGCCCGCCGGACAGACAATCCGGCATCAGAGGGAGAAGGGCCTTCCGGGGAACGGGAGATGCCATCTCCCTCTTGTCGTATCTCCCTCACAGGTGGTCGAAAAAGGAATCGCCCGCCATGATAATGTCACGTAGTGGGCCTATACAGGACGTTGCGGGGCAAGAGGAGATAGGCCCATGTTCCATCGTAGCGAACGGCTGTTTTTACGCCCGGCCTGGCCGGAGGACGAAACCCGCCTTTCGGGCTCCCCCTTATGGGAGGCACGGTTGCGTCTTTGTGAACGCGTCGATGATGTCATAGCGCAGGCAGCAACATCCTTGTGGCAAACATGCTGGGAGCGCCGGGCAGGATATTTGCCGCTTCTGGTGACTCGCCCCGAACTGGCGAATGCTCCGGCTATTGGCTTTGCAGTTCTGGTTCATGATCATGGTCATTGCGAGATCAGTATCTGGATTGATCCATCCTTGCGCCGGCAAGGTTATGGAAAGGAGACGGTTCAGGCACTGCTTTCCATTGCGACCATGCTGGGCCAGAAATCAATGCATATTGCCCAGCCGGTGACGGATGAAATTGGTGCGGGTCTGACCAATGCGGTGCGGGGGCACAAGGTCATTTCAGGCCGAAGGGGCGCGCGCGGAGAGGACCTGACCTTTCAGGTCACCTCTGTCAGCGGAAGGGACATGGTCTGCCATACGGGTCAGATGCCTCATGCCGCCTGATTTCCTTGAGATTGCAAATATACTGCCCCTTGCGTTACATTCTGAAAAATGATGCTGGTTCGCAGGGGGCAGGAAAATAGCCGGTAACACACAGAATACAGGGCGTGCGCCGCGAACGCGCTGGTTGCTGATCACACTGGCTGTCCTTTTTCTGGGCGCAATCGCCTTTCTGGTGTTTCGGCAAATGAGGGCTGATACGCTGGAGAGGCAACTTACGCAGTTTCTTGATTCCGAGAACATTGCCGGTGGTGTTGTTGCTTATGGTCCAGCCGGATCGGCGCCAGAAGTCCTTGCCCTTGGCCGTGCTACAGACAGTCGCGCCATGCAGGGGAGTGACCGCTTCCGTCTTGCGAGTCTGTCGAAGCCGGTGACATCGGCAGCAATCATGTCTCTGGTTGAAGAGGGGCGGTTGTCGCTGGATACAGAAGTGCCGGAAACAGGGGGCAATGTAACCGTAAGGGATTTGCTCCGTCACAGTGGCGGGTGGGACAGGGAGATAACCTTCGATCCGATAAGCAATCCGCCCACTGCCAGCAAAATAGGGCTAACCCTGCCCTATCAGTGCGAAGATATTGCCCGGCTTATGCCACCTGCGCAATTTTCTCCGGGCACGCGCTATGCCTATTCCAATATCGGATATTGCTGGCTGGGCACCGTTATCGAGCAGGCATCCGGCATGTCTTACTCCGATTATGTTGATCGTTATGTTCTGGCGCCTCGTCATGCAGGGCTGGAATATAACGGACGACCCACCGTTGATCACTCCACCGCTGATTACGCCGGTGACTGGCCTGAGGCAGCCTATCAGGCGATCGGCCCAGCCGGAGGCTGGACAGGAACAGCGCCAGATTACTGGGCCTTTGCCTCGGCCCCGCTTGATTCACGTGTGACGGAGCGGCCCGCCTATGCCGAACCGGGAAAGGACTATTACGGGCTGGGCTGGCGTGTCTGGCCGGATGGAACATTAAGCCATTACGGTGCGATACCGGGGATATACACGGTTGTTTTCCGTAAAAAGGATCGCGTAGCCGTATTTTTGTTCAATGGCCGCCCGGCAGATGATCAGGCGGCCTTTGCCCGCCTGCGGGATATGGCCCGGATGACCGGGATTCAATAAATATCAGCCGGGATAGATGGCGAAGATATCTGCCAGTTGATCCATCAGGACTTCACGCTGCTCCTGACTGGAATGTCCCAGCCGAACGACAGTCAGCTTCTGGTCGGGCGATACCAGAACATATTGTCCCAGATGGCCAACAGCAGCAAACAGGCTGCCCGGTCCACGCGCAGGAAATAGCGGATTGTTATCCTTGCCTGATGACTCGCCCGATGAAGGCTGATTCAGCCAGGTTTGTGCGCCATATTGAGGACTGCGCGGGCTTGGAGTGACCATGAAATCCACCCATTTGCGCGGAACAAGCTGTGAGCCGCGATAGGAGCCTTTATTGCGCAGAAAGTCACCAAAACGCGCCCAGTCGCGGGCTGTGCCGTGTATCATGGAGCCGCCAATCAATGTGCCGCTGGCATCATATTCTGCCTGCATTGATTCCATGGCCAGCGGTGTGAAAATCCGGCTCCGCAGATATTCATCCACAACCTGTCGCCTGATATCCGGGTCTGTGCTGTCAGTAAGCGATCGCGCCGCGATATCCGAGAGTATCACCGTTGTGGCGCTGGAATATTCAAAATTGCGACCCGGTTCATTTTCCAGCGGCTGCGATTCCGCCCAGTCCGCCATATTGTCTCGCCCATCAAGAAACAGCATCCGCACTTCAGATGATTCGTAAGGGGGATCTCCTGCCTCGGTATGGCGCAGCCCGCTGCGCATCTGGAGCAATTGCCGCAAGGTGATTTCTCCTCGCGGATCACCGGCGCGTTGCCAGCGGGGAATCGGTGGTGATTCGTCCAGGCGCAGGCGTCCGTCAGCCACCAGCATACCGATCATGACAGCCGTAACAGTCTTGGCCATTGACCAGCTTATGAGGCGTGTATCCGGCCCGTAACCGGGGGCGTAGCGTTCGGCTATAATACTGCCGCCACGCATGATGACGACTGCGCGTGTTTCACCGACATCAGCATGGGTGAACAGATCATCAATTTCGCGGGCGAGTTCTTCAGTCGGAGCTCCAGGGTCTTCAACCGTAACCGCGGCGCGCGCTTCCGGGGTGAGGGGCGGCAGCGTTTCGGGGGTATCGGAGGAAGAACAGGCCACAAGGCTTGGCAGCAGGGCCGCGCAGGCGATAAGGGGGCGAGACAACAAAAAAACGGGTCGCGATGACATGCGGCCTGATCGCATGAGCGGAATCCCCTTGGCAATGGCAAAATCGCGTAAACGGTCCACAACTTACAAAACCAGCCGCTGGCCCTGGCTGTTTCTGGCCCTGCTTATCGGTCTGGCCGTGTTGTGGTGGCTCTATGGCACCCAGGCAACGGGTTATGCACAAACGGGCACGTCCTATATGGCGCATATCGGATGTTCGTGCCGCTATATTGAAGGGCGGGATCTGGATTCCTGCAAGACAGACAAGATGGATGGCATGGCTCTGGTCACATTATCGGATAATCCGGATAACATGAGCGTGACCGCGCGATTCCCGCTTCTGTCGAGCCAGACCGCGACCTACCGCAAGGGCTATGGCTGCGTGTTGCAGCAATGGGCGGATTGATCGCGCCCTTCAGGTCTGACCATTGGCTGCGACCTGCCTGCTTACTGCGGATTCTGTCGAATCAATCCACCCTCCACCAATCACCCTGTCCCCGGCATAAATGACGGCCGCCTGTCCGGGGGCAACGCCGTATTCGGGCTGGAGAAATCTGATCGTGGTTTCAGCTCCATCTCCCAGAGCACCGTCAAGAGCAACCGGAACCGGCCTGGCGAGTGAACGCACTTTTGCACTCAGCGGAATATCGGGCAGCGGACCGATAATGTTTGTTTCAACGATTTTTGCTGAACGGACGCCCAGCATCTCTTTGGGGCCGACTTGCACTTCGCTTTTTTCAGCATTCAGGCCAACCACATAAAGCGGACGAGGCAGGCCGCCAATTTCCAGCCCGCGACGCTGGCCCACCGTGTAGTGGATAATGCCCTTATGCTCTCCCAGCACGGCGCCTGTGGTCACATCAACAATAGGGCCGGGTGTGCCACCTTCGGGCCGAAGCGAGCGGACAATCCGCGCATAATCCCCATCGGGCACAAAGCAGATATCCTGACTGTCAGGCTTCCCGGCGTTACGCAGCCCGGCAGTGTCAGCCAGCTTGCGGACTTCGCTTTTGGGTAATCCGCCCAGTGGAAAGCGCAGGAATGAAAGCTGATCTTCTGTCGTGGCAAAGAGAAAATAGGACTGGTCGCGTGCCGGATCACATGCGCGGTGCAGCTCCACCCCATGTCCGGTTTCTTTCCGCCGGACATAATGGCCCGTCGCAAGGCAATCTGCTCCAAGCTCATGTGCCATATGCAATAGATCGGTAAATTTTGGTCCCATATTGCAACGGATACATGGAACCGGCGTGCGTCCGGCAAGATAGTCATCGGCAAAACGCTCGACCACATCTTCGCGAAAGGCGCTTTCATGATCATGGACATAATGTGCAATGCCCAGTCTCTGCGCGACATCGCGTGCATCCTGAATATCATCGCCGGCGCAGCAGGCACCCTTGCGGCCCGTGGCTGCGCCGTAATCATAAAGCTGCAAGGTAATGCCAATGACTTCGGCCCCGCTTTGTGCCGCAAGCGCGGCAACGACCGAACTGTCCACCCCGCCAGACATGGCGACAACAATACGGCAATCTTTTGCCGGTCGGGGTAAATCGAACAGGGTTTCCGGATCTGGTGCAAGGACAGGTGGGGCAGGCGCATTCATGCGCGGGCCATACACGCTAGATGTGCGCCCGGCCAGCCTGCTCTCGTGATGCCGGACATGCGTAGGGAAAAGTCCTAAAATTTTCTAAGCATAAGCTTTACCAGTTTTTGACGCCTCTGTGTTTATGACAGGGGCATGGTAGAGCTGCCACCACAGGAAATGGCTCTGGAAACAGCGGGTAACCGTAAAGGGTTGCGCCGGTTTTCATGGGATGAGCTGGTTGCGCGGCTGAACGCTGTGCGTGATTTACGCACGGTGCTTCAGCAGCAACGCGGCGCTGTGGGCGGCAGTTTTGATCAGGAAACGGCTTCGCAGATCGCTCGCAGGGGAAATTATGAGCATTCTGTTAACCTAGATGATCAAAACCATGACAAGGATAAGGGGGCAATATCTGTCCTTGTCGTAGATAAGGCGGCAATAAATGACCGGGAACCGAAATGATTGAGAACCAGAAGATTCGCCCCGCACAGGTAATTGGCCCGCTCGGCGAGCCATTGACCATGGAAGATTTACCTCCACCCAACACAAAACGCTGGGTAGTCAGGCGCAAGGCTGAAGTCGTTGCCGCCGTAAATGGCGGTATGATGACGATTGACGAGGTGCTTGAACGCTATAACCTCACGCTGGAAGAATTTGCGTCATGGCAACGTGCTGTTGACCGTTCCGGTATGCAGGGGTTGCGTGTGACACGTATCCAGCATTACCGCGATCTGTATGAACGGCAGCTCAAATACTGAAGCCACCGCTCATTGCATCAATAGCATTTTGCAAAATAATAGCCGCCGCGTGGGAATCGATCCGCGCGGCGCGTTTTTTTCTGCTGGTATCCTGTTCGATCATGGCGCGCTCTGCACTGGCAGTTGACCAACGCTCATCCCACATCAGAACAGGTAGCCCAAGAGACATCAGATTGCGGCCATAGGCGCGGCTGGACTGGGCGCGGGCGCCTTCACTGCCATCCATGTTTCTGGGCAGGCCAATCACGATACCGGCAATCTGGCGTTCTGTAGCCAGAGCCTCCAGCAAGGCGCGGTCGCGACTGAATTTGCCGCGCGCCAGCGTGGTTCCGGGGCTGGCAAAGCGCCATCCGGCATCACAGAAAGCCGTGCCGATTGTCTTTGTGCCCAGATCAAGTCCCAGCAACGCCCCGCCATCAGGCAGCGCATCGCCAAATTCCAGGGCACTGTCGGTGATTACTGGCCGGCTTGCCATGCTGCGGCCCGTTCTGTGACATCCGACTTTACATTGGCCCAGAACAGGGGAATGTCATAGACATGATAATTATTGCCCGGCAGCACGGCATCTCCCATTTTCGGGGCTTCGCCAATCAGGAGTAGTCCCCGCGAATCGCAAAGAGCCGGGACATAATGCGGCACCAGTTTACCGTTTTCGAGATTTTCATCCGGCACCAGCGTACCCATATTGGCCTGTTTCGGAGCGGAGCCACCAATTCCTCCGGTCAACGGGTTCGTGCACAGAATAATGCTGTTGCCCCGTTTCGTGCCATCCAGCCCGATTGATTCGCGATAGGTATCTGTCACCAGCGACGGGTCAGCCGGTTCACCATAGCTTGACCAGCTCAGTATACAGCCTGTCTGGCCTGATTCTGCACAGGCCGGAAGGCCCATGGCTGGCAGATCGTGCTCGACAGAAATGGGCCAGCCAATGACGTAGGCTGCGATGACCCTGTCCTGCAGCGCAGTTCCGCTTACCCTGTCGCGCAGCAAGTGCATGAGGTGCAAGGCTCCCTGGCTGTGGCCTGCCAGAACAATCGGCTGATCCGGGGCGGTTTCTGCAAGGAAAGTATCAAAAGCCTGAAGAATATCAGCATAGGCCGCATCCTGAGCCTGTTTGCCGGCCGGATCATCTGTCAGGAATGCGCCGAGGGTCGCCTGCCGGTATCGTGGTGCCCATATGGCGCTGGCGCCGTTGAACGGAGTTGCCATGCCCTTGATAAACAGAATAGCTGTTTCCCGCGCTTCTTCATCATCCAGCGGGGCATTCCAGTGTGATCGGCTCATGTAACTGGTCGGGTGGATGAAGAATACGGAATAATTCTGCCGAGTGCCTGTCTGGCTCGCACTGCTGCTGCCTGAGATACCGGGAGTGGCGGGCGGCGGCATGTCAGATTCGGCCTCTGCCTGCATCGCAGGTTGCCAGCGGGCAGGGTCATCACCTTTCATGCCAGGGCGCGAATACCACATGGCGGGATCATCATAGCTGTTGGTTGCCAGCGGCTGCTGGGCTTCAAACTCGCTGGAAGGCACAAAGGCGAGTTCGGCAAATTCTTTTGACCACAGGCGCATTGCCGCCAGAGCAACCAGAACCAGCACAATGCAGATCGCAACGAAGTAAAGAAATTTCCGGGCCATGGCCGTTACCTTGTCATTAATGCCGGATGCCGGAGCAGGCTTTCAGCCGGTCAGCAGCGGGAGTCAGAAGTGTGTTGTCATGAGCCGGTTTGCTCCCCGGCGGCCCGGGTATCGGCAAAAGAGGGGCGCAAGGTGGTCCATGCCCTGTCCCCACGCAGTGAGGTGAACCAGCTCACCGGGTTCCAGCCTGTCGTCCCGTCCAGCGAAAAAGTGATAAATTCTGCACGGCCACCAATATTTTCCAGCGGAACCGGCCCACCCAGACCCTGTTCGACAATGTCAGCCCTGCTATCGGCGGAGTGGTCACGATTGTCCCCCATTACGAAAACGCTGCCTTCGGGGATGGTAAATTCAGGGTAATTATCCAGCGGCTGGCTCATATGGTCGATGATCAGATAGGTTGCGCCATTGGGCAAGGTTTCCCGCAAGGTCGGCGGCTCGCAGACCAGCGAGCCATCTGCCTGTTTCACGGAATAGTCAAAGGGCTGCCCGGTTGCGGGATTATACCCGAAATTGCACTGCATATTTGCATCAACCGGAATACGCAGGGATGGCTCGACCTGTTGCGGAACGGGCTTTCCGTTCAGGATGATCTGGCCGTTGATCATGGCGAATCTGTCTCCCGGCAGGGCGACAACGCGCTTGATATAATCTTCGCTCCGAACGGGATGGGTCGGAATGACTATATCGCCATATTCGGGTGTTTTTCCGGCAATTCGCCAGTCACTGCGGGGCAGCATGTGAAAGCTGGCGGAAGACCAGTTCCAGCCATAGGGGTATTTGGTCACAATCAGCCGGTCGCCAACCAGGAGGTTGGGCAGCATGGATTCACTGGGTATATAAAATGGCTTGGCGATCAGGCTGTGAAAAACCAGAACCGCCAGCAGCATTAATGCCAGCCCGCGCGCTTCGGCAAGCCAGTTTACCTTTCCTGCTCCATCCTCTGTCTGTGACTTGGCAATAGGGGCCTCCTCTTCTGCTGTCTTGATGATGTCTGTCACGCCTCAATTGCACTTTTCATAGGGGCAGGGCTTCAATGATAATAAAAGCCTGTGCCCAGGGATGGTCATCGGTCAGGGTCAGGTGGATTTTCGCTTCATGGCCATCGGGCACCATACGGGCAAGCCGGCTGGATGCGCCTCCGGTCAGTTCCAGCGTCGGGGCACCTGACGGAGCGTTGATAACACCAATATCACGCATGAACACACCCTGACTGAAGCCGGTTCCCACAGCTTTGCTGAATGCTTCCTTGGCGGCAAAGCGTTTGGCATAGGTTCCGGCAATGGTGAAAGGGCGCCGCCGGGCCTTGTCCCGCTCAACCTGGGTAAAGACCCGGTTTTCAAATCTTTCGCCAAAACGATCCAGCGAGTGGGCGATCCGGTCAATATTGCACAGATCCGATCCCAGCCCGATAATCATCACACTATTCCCAGCAGCACGGCAAACACCACACAAAGAGGGAGCGGGGTCAGGGCACAGATACAGGCAAGGGTCTGTTTCTGTTCCCGCCACAGCAAAACGGATGCTCCACTGGCAAAAATCACGACAATGACGGGTGCCAGCCCTGTCATCAGTTCGCCAATAGAGATTGCTTCCGAGCTCATGGATGAGCGGAAGGTGAGCACAAGAAAGGCTATGAACAGTGCGAAGGCCAGTTGAAGAGCAAGGATAACAGTCAGGACTATCGAGTAATTGCGCGGTTTGTTTTCCATGTTATCGTGCCTCATTCATCAATTCGCGCATCCGGCTGATGGCGTTCTCCAACCCGTCAAACAGGGCCTCTCCAATAAGATAATGCCCGATATTCAGTTCAGCCAGTTGAGGTATCGCTGCAATGGGCTGGACGTTCTCGTAGGTCAATCCATGGCCGGCATGAGGTTCAATCCCGTTTTTCACCGCCAGAGCGGACATATCGGCAATGCGTTTCAATTCGCGCGCACGGGTTTCGCCATCAGAGGCATGGAAGCAGGCATGGGCATATTCTCCGGTGTGAAACTCGACAACTGGCACGCGCAAACGCATGGCGGCCTCCAGTTGGCGTGCTTCCGGCGCGATAAACAGGCTGACGCGAATCCCGGCATCAAGGAGGCGGTCAACTACAGGGGCAAGCTGGTTATGCAGCCCGGCAGCGTCCAGCCCGCCTTCGGTTGTCCGCTCCTCTCTTTTTTCTGGCACAATGCAGGCTGCATGAGGACGATGACGGAGCGCAATCTCCAGCATTTCATCGGTTGCAGCCATTTCAAGATTGAGCGGCAGGCGGGTAGCCTGCTGGATACGCGCCAGATCCTCATCACGAATATGGCGACGGTCTTCACGCAAATGCACGGTTATGCCATCGCCTCCGGCGCTGGTGACTATCTGCGCGGCACGCACAGGATCGGGATGATCGCCGCCACGCGCATTGCGAATGGTGGCGACATGGTCAATATTTACCCCAAGCCTCAGGGCCCCTGATGTCCCGGCCTGTGCCATCGTTCGTGTCAGTTCCTTTGACGTCAATTCTTGCGACTCCCCGGTTTTGTGATCGGGGTTGCTGCCAGGGCATCGGGCAGGTCTTCCTCGGCATAGGTTGGCGCATTAAAGGAAATCAGCGGGAAAAACGGCACGCCCAGATCCACTTCGCCCCCCGTCCGGTCTACCAGGGCTGCTTCGGCCAGAACCTCGCCGCCTTCACGGCGCACTGCATCAATCGCCTCGCGGCTGGAGAGTCCGGTGGTGACGACATCTTCCACCATCAGAACTTTTTCGCCCGGTTCAAGCCGGAAACCGCGCCGTAATTCGAAAGTGCCCGTGGGCCGCTCGACAAACATTGCCTCCTTGCCCAGAGCCCGACCCATTTCGTGACCGATAATCAGCCCGCCCATGGCCGGTGATATGACCTTGTCGATCTGTGATTTTATATTGCGCGGCAGCGTCTGGGCGAGAGCATAGGCAAGCCTGCTGGCCCGTTCAGGGTCCATCAGAACCCGTGCACATTGCATGTAATGGCCGCTATGCCGCCCGGAGGAAAGCATGAAATGCCCTTCCAGAAGTGCCCCGGAACTGCGGAATTCATGCAAAATTTCATCTTCTGTCATTGTGTCATTCTGTCCCTGTTAAACGCACAAGAAAAGGTGTAGGGATAAAAAACCTCCTAGAAGTGCTTGAGGCAAGGGGCAAGCGTGCGTATAGGCCCATCAAGCGCACCCGGACAGGGGGTCGTTTCCGGTTGCGGTTGCAGCCTTGTAAAGAGACAACAAAAACGGAAAGCGTCTGACAGATGGATTTCGGGGAAAGTATCAGTTTGGTAAAGCGGGCACTGGGCATATTCGGGGCTGTTGCCCTTTTGACAGGCGCACCGCAGATTGCTTTTGCACAGGATGAAGCAGCTCCGGCTGCCATTGCTGCCCAGGCTCAGGCGAATGCCGCGACTCAGGCCGAGGCGCCTGCAGCCGCTGAAGGTGCCGCATCCGAAACCGCTTCTGCAACAGAGGCTGCTGATGCCGTGCCGGCATATGAGCCACTTGGCCCTGAGATGATCAAGGGGCAGCCGATTGACCGCGGAATAGATGTTCAGGAACAATATTCCGAAATCGGCCAGACGGCTGTTGGCCTTCATAATGCTCTTGTCTGGGTGATGGTAGTTATCAGCATTTTCGTGCTGGGGCTGCTGCTGTGGGTCATGATCCGGTATAATCGCCGTGCCAACCCTACGCCGTCGCGCACCAGCCATAACACGCTGATTGAAGTTGTCTGGACCCTGATCCCGGTATTGGTTCTTGTGCTGATCGCAGTGCCTTCCATCAGCCTGCTGGCCAAGCAATACAAATCTCCGCCCGAAGATGCCTTGACCGTCAAGGCAACAGGGTATCAATGGTATTGGGGTTATACCTATCCGGATAATGGCGGGTTTGAAGTGATTTCGAACATGCTTCCGCTTGAAGATGCCGCAAAAGCCGGAGAGCCGGGGCACCTTGCTGCTGATCACCGCATGGTGGTGCCGGTTGGCGTTCCGATCCGGCTCCAGACAACGGGCGCGGATGTGATTCATTCCTTCGCTGTCCCGTCGCTGTGGTTCAAGCTTGATGCGGTTCCTGGCCGTCTGAACGAGCAGACGATGCTGATCAAGGAGCCGGGCATTTATTACGGCCAGTGTTCAGAACTGTGCGGGATCAGGCATGGCTATATGCCGATTGCGATTGAGGCAGTTCCGATGGAAAAGTTTGAGCAATGGGTTCTCTCGCAGGGCGGAACGCTTGGCGATGAGGCTGAGGAACAGGCTGAAGCCGAAGCCGGTGCAGATGCTGCGAAACTTGACGCGGCAGCAGCGACGGCAGAGGATCGGGGTGAGGCTGCGGAGCAGGAAAGTGCTGCCGAGGCAGTGGCGCCCACCACATAATAACCGTTACGAAAATATAACACACACAGGCATTACGCTAGCAGGTACCGAGAATAATTATGGCTACTACCGCTGAAGGCTTTGATATCCATGATGAGGCTCATGATCATCATGATGCCGATCACAAGCCGGGCTTTTTTGCCCGCTGGTTCATGTCAACCAATCACAAGGATATCGGTACACTATACCTGATTTTCGCCATGATTGCCGGTGTTATCGGTGGTGCGATTTCCGGTATCATGCGTGCCGAGCTTGCGCAGCCGGGGATTCAGTATCTGGGGTACTGGGTGAATTTCATGGGCGGTGAGGCGAGCTTTGACGCCAATCTGCATATGTGGAATGTGCTGATTACCGCACATGGCCTGATCATGATCTTCTTTACCGTAATGCCGGCCCTGATCGGCGGCTTCGGGAACTGGTTTGTTCCGATTATGATCGGTGCGCCGGATATGGCGTTCCCGCGGATGAACAATATTTCCTACTGGCTGACGACAGTAGGCTTCTGTTCGTTGCTGTTTTCCCTGTTCGTGCCCGGAGGTCCGGGCGGCAATGGTGCGGGCACAGGCTGGACTGTCTATGCTCCGCTATCCACCTTGACCGGTTCACCCGGCCCTGCAGTGGATTTTGCGATATTCGCGCTTCACCTGTCTGGCGCGGCCTCGATCATGGGGGCGATCAATTTTATTACCACTATCCTGAATATGCGTGCACCGGGGATGACGCTCCACAAAATGCCGCTTTTCGTATGGTCTATGCTGATTACGGCTTTCCTGCTGCTGCTGTCGCTGCCGGTTCTGGCGGCTGGCATCACCATGCTGATTACGGATCGTAATTTTGGCACAACCTTCTTCGAAGTGTCCGGCGGTGGTGATCCCATTTTGTATCAGCACCTGTTCTGGTTCTTCGGTCACCCCGAAGTGTATATCATGATCCTGCCGGCTTTCGGTATTATCCGCCAGATCATTGCCACCTGCTCGCGCAAGCCGGTGTTTGGCTCTCTTGGCATGGCCTATGCCATGGGTGCGA
>JBKEEC010000100.1:0-9539 GCA_047975785.1 Sphingomonadaceae bacterium
CAGGCTTTGTCGATTCCATTGCCGGAGGAGGCGGACTTCTGATGATGCCATCCCTGCTTGCTGCAGGCCTGCCTCCCCATTTCGCTCTGGGCACCAACAAGCTGCAATCAAGCTGGGGCACGATGATGGCGTGCCGCACATACTGGAAGGGTGGACTGGTCGATATCCGGGGCAATTTTCCTCTGGTAATGATTGCCTTCACAGGTGCAGTTTGTGGATCATTTGCCGTCCAGCAAATTTCTGCCCAGGCACTTGATTATATTGTCCCTGTCTGCCTGATTAGTGTCGTCATTTACACGTTTTTTTCGCGCAGGATGACCGATGATGACGCCCACCATATCCTGACGCGGCGCGGTTATGCCCCGGTCGCCGGCGGAATTGGGTTTTATGATGGATTTTTTGGCCCCGGAACCGGACAATTCTTTACAGCCAGCCTTGTTGCACTTCGCGGCTATGGTCTGACCCGTGCGGCAGCACATTGCAAACTTTTCAACCTCACGACCAATATTGCCGCGCTTATGACCTTTGCCCTTGGCGGAAAAGTGCTGTGGCTTCTGGGATTATGTATGGCTGTCGGCTCCATGACGGGTGGCTATCTTGGTTCCCGTTTTGCCATGAAACATGGCGCCCGCATCATCCGCCCGCTCATGATAGCCGCCTCTTTGGGGCTTACCATCAACCTTGTCTGGAGCTGGTTCAGCTTCTGAGGCGCCAGCCGGTGTGGAATATCCACGCGATAATCGCCACACAAAGCGCAAGAAAGCCAAATGTCATTCCCAGAGACACCATGATATCGACATCCGATGCACCATAAAATGTCCAGCGCAAACCATTGACCAGATAGACAATCGGATTGAACAGGGCCACCGTCTGCCAGGGCTCTGGCAACATGGTGATGGAATAGAATGTGCCGCCCAGAAAGGTCAGCGGCATCAGCACCAGCATCGGAATAATCTGCAGCTTTTCAAAGCCTTCTGCCCATACTCCAAGAATAAATCCCAGCAGAGAAAAACTGGCCGCCACCAGAATGATATAGAGCAGGGCCAGCAGCGGATATGTGATGTGGTAATCGACAAAAAGGCTCGCCGTCAGCAATATTACCGCCGCAAGGATAAGGCTCTTGGTCGCAGCGGCCCCCACAAACCCGATCAGTGTTTCCGTCACTCCTGCCGGAGCGGATAAAAGCTCATATATCGCGCCTGTAAAGCGCGGCATGTAAATGCCAAAGCTGGCATTGGATGTGCTTTCGCTCAGCAAGGTCAGCATCAACAGGCCCGGAACGATAAAGGCACCGTAATTAACGCCGTCTACCGCCTGCATTCTGCCGCCAATGGCCGAACCAAACACAATGAAATACAGAGATGTTGTTAGAACAGGAGAGACAAGCGAGCCAAAGATAGTCCGCCGGAAACGGGCAAGCTCGTGGGTGTAGATGGCCCATGTGCTGCGCCAGGATATCATGCGGAATCCTGCCGACGTTCTACCAGCGAGACAAAAATGTCTTCCAGTGTGGATTCCTTCTGATCCAGTGCAGTGAAGCAGATATTGCCCTGTGCCAGCAACTGCGCAATCTGCGCAATCTCCATTTTTCCCTGCCCTCCACCATCACCGCCGCGATAGACTATCTGCATCCCGTCATCTGTTATCGTCACCGGAAAATGCGTCAGGAATTCAGGCACGGTAGCCAGCGGCTGCTTGAGATGAAACACCGCTTCCGTGCGCCCCAATCGCTGCATCATCGCGGCTTTTTCATCTACCAGCAAAATCCGGCCACGATCAATCACGCCAATCCGGTCGGCCATTTCCTCCGCTTCTTCAAGGTAATGTGTCGTCAGGATAATGGTGACGCCGCTTTCGCGCAGCGTGGCAATCTGTCGCCACATGTCGCGGCGCAGTTCCACATCAACTCCGGCAGTCGGTTCATCGAGAAACAGTAACTCCGGGTCATGGCTGAGCGCCTTGGCAATAAGAACCCGCCGCTTCATTCCACCGGAAAGCTTGCGGATCTGCTCCTTGCGCTTGTCCCACAGGCTGAGCGAGCGGAGCACTTCCTCAATTCGGGACGGGTCAGGCGGGCAGCCGAACAGGCCGCGAGAAAAGGCAGTTTGTCGTTCAACCGTGTCAAACATATCTGTGCCGATTTCCTGCGGCACCAGCCCTATCCTGCGCCTTGCATCGCGCCAGTTCCGCTTCAGATCCTGTCCGAATGCCCGGATTGTTCCGCCCGTTGGCCGCACCAGACCGCACACCGCTCCGATCAGGGTTGTTTTTCCGGCACCATTGGGGCCAAGCAGGGCAAAAATCTCTCCGCGCCGGATTGTCAGGTCGACATGATCAAGCGCCGTCAACCCGCCCGGATAGGTTTTGGCAAGCCCCTCAACCTCCAGAATAAGGTCGGCTTCGGAGTGCATCATCCGCAATATTCAGACAAATGGGCGATACATGAATATGCCATCAGCAAGCTCCGGGCAATAACAGGCTGGAGTCGCCATAACTATAGAAACGGTATTTCTCCGCAATAGCGTGCGCATACACTTCCTGCATCCGCTCCAGCCCCATCAGCGCACTGACCAGCATAAACAGGGTGGAACGGGGCAAATGAAAATTGGTCATCAGCCCGTCAACCGCACGGAATTGAAACCCCGGAGTGATAAAAATGGACGTGTCCCCTTCAAAGGGCTGGATAATGCCATCTTCGCGGGCTGCACTTTCCAGCAGACGCAGGCTGGTTGTTCCCACAGCAATGACGCGGCCCCCCTCTCTGCGGACCGTGTTGAGGCGATCCGCCGCTGCCTGGTCGATCCGCCCCCATTCGGAATGCATCTGATGATTGTCTGTATCATCAACCTTGACGGGCAGAAATGTTCCCGCACCAACATGCAGGGTCAGCACCTCGCGCTGAACGCCTGCCCTGTCCAGCGCCACAATCAGATCCGGCGTGAAATGCAAGGCTGCTGTGGGCGCTGCAACCGCACCATTCTTGCTGGCAAACATGGTCTGGTAATCGCTCCGGTCCTGTGCATCTGTTGCGCGTTTTCCGGCGATATAGGGTGGCAGTGGCATCGTCCCTGCCCGCTCCAGCAGAACTTCTACCGGCTCATCCCCCGGAAATTCCAGAATCCAGCCGCCATTTTCCAGCCTGCGTTCCGCCAGGGCATATACATCCTGACCAAAATCAATACGATCCCCATCCCGCAAACGCCTGCCATTTTTAACAAAGGCTTCCCAGCGTCGCAGGTCCACACGTTTGTGCAATGTCGCACCAATCTTCGCTTCGCCGCGAGTGCCGAAAAGTTGGGCAGGAATAACCCGTGTATCATTAAATACCAGCACGTCACCCGGATTGAGCAGGCCCGGCAA
Source organism: Sphingomonadaceae bacterium (assembly GCA_047975785.1). Lineage (GTDB taxonomy): Bacteria > Pseudomonadota > Alphaproteobacteria > Sphingomonadales > Sphingomonadaceae > JACXVD01. The sequence continues at coordinate 3,361 of JBKEEC010000100.1, forward strand.
ATCGGAAACGCAATAATCTTTCAGCGGCGCATCTGGCCCTGCCGCAAGCACCATTCGGGCAGAATCGCGTGGTTTTGCCGGACGCAGGGCTATGCGATCGGCAGGCAGGTCAAAATCGAACAGATCAACGCGCATCGTCCATCATGCAGATATGGCAAATCAGCCCGTCTGCCACCCCTTACTGTTGCGGTGCGCTCAGCATGTCGGCGGTGATGGCGGAAGGTGCAATCGCAGAAGGTGATGGCGGAGCCTTGTTATCGGAGGCGAGAGATGCCTGAACAATTCGCGTAGGATTGGCAGGCGGCTCTCCACGCTGGATAGAATCAACCGCAGCCATGCCCGAAATGACCCTGCCAAAATTGGTGTAGTGCTTGTCCAGGCTCATCCGCGGGTAAAAAACAATGAAGAACTGGCTGTTTGCACTATTGTCATCCTGCGCGCGCGCCATGGAAACGGTGCCGCGCAAATGTGGCATGGGGTTAAATTCTTCATGGAGATCAGGAAGCGGTGACCCGCCCGTTCCTGTCCCGGTCGGATCTCCGGTCTGGGCCATGAATCCTTCTATAACCCGGTGAAAGATCACACCATTATAAAATCCCTGCCGGGCAAGAAGCTTGATTCTCTCGACATGACTGGGCGCCCAGTCAGGCATAAGCCGGATTGCCACACGCTGCCTGTTGGACAGATCAAGCAGCAGGATATTTTCCGGATCATTCTGCGGATTAAAATCCACAGCCGCATATGTTTTCGGCGCGGCAGGTTGTGCCGGTTCTGAAACGGGCACTTCAGGCGCTGCTGGTGCCGGGGATACCGGTGGTTCTGCAGCATCTTGTGCGTTGGCCGAGAAAGGAGAAAGTGCGAGCGCAGCCAGTGCGCCTGCAAGCAGGAAGCGTTTTTGCATTATCAGTCCGTATGATGATGACCTTGCGCCATGCCGATAGCTGGCATCGGCTGTCGTTTCAATGAATGATCGGCAAAATAAAGACAGGCAGGTGAATTCAGTAATCCCCCAGACGGCCCAGCTCTTCTACCCGGCGGTTGACGTCCACCCGAACTTCCTCGCTGACAAATGGCTGTATTTCTCCACCGAACATGGCGATTTCCTTCACCAGTTTGGACGCAATGGGCTGCAAGGACACATCCGCCATCAGAAAAATGGTTTCAATCGTATCATTCAATTGCTGGTTCATACCTGCCATCTGATACTCATATTCGAAATCAGCCACAGCGCGCAGACCGCGGATAATAACCGATGCGCCCATTTTTTCAGCCCAGTGCATCAGCAAGGCGTTGAAGCCTACAACCTCGATATTATCCAGCCCCATCGCCCCGGTTTCACGCCGCACCATGGCCATCCGTTCGTCGGGTGTGAACATGGGGTTTTTGCTCGGATTGGTGGTGACACCAATAATCAGCCGGTCAACCAGCTTGCTGCCTCGCCGGATAATATCCGCATGGCCAAGTGTGACCGGATCAAATGTCCCCGGATATATTCCAACACGTTCCATTACCGATCTCTCTCCACAATATAATTGGCCAATTGTCGCATTACATTTGCATCAGGCCCGAATCCGCCCAGATGACCTATAGCCTGCTGGGCCAGCCTGTGCGCCTGTTCCCGCGCCTTTTCCGACCCCATCAAGGAAACAAAAGTCAGTTTTCCCTGATCCTTATCCTTGCGCAATGCCTTGCCGGTTCTGGCTTCGTCTCCGTCATGGTCAAGCAGGTCATCGGCAATCTGGAAGGCAAGACCAATATCGCGGGCATAATTGCGCAGCGCAGAGCGCCCCTCGGCGGGAACCCGTGACAGAATGGCTCCCATCTCCACCGCAGCCCCCAGCAAGGCACCTGTCTTGAGCTGTTGCAGGCGGGTAATGGTATGCAGGGTCATGTCCTGCTCGGCTGCGGAGATATCCATCATCTGGCCGCCCGCCATCCCATCCTTGCCGCTGGCACGCGATAATGCAGCAACCAGATCGGCACGGATAAACGGATCCCCACTGGTGCGCGGATCAGAAAGAATTTCAAACGCCAGCGCATGAAGGGAATCCCCTGCCAGAACGGCTGTCGCTTCATCAAAAGCACGGTGAACTGTCGGCTTTCCGCGACGAAGATTGTCATCATCCATACAGGGAAGATCATCATGAATCAGCGAATAGGCATGGATCGACTCAATCGCGCAGCCGGCCAGCACCGCAGAATCATGATCCGCGCCGAACAGACGCGCCGTAGAGACAACCAGAAAGGGTCGCACACGTTTGCCACCATCAAGCACGGCATATCGCATGGCCTCGACCAGACGCGCCCGACCATCTTCGGGAACCGGCAACAAGGCATCAAATACTGTGTCTGTTTCTCGCTGCACCTCGGCCAGTGCTTCAAACAAAAGATCCGACTCGCCCTGTGTTTGCTCCACCGGAAATGACCCGCCCTAGCTATCTGTATCGAATGGACGGGTTGCGCTGGCAGTGCCATCAGGCGATGCAACGATTTTCTCAATCCGGGCCTGCGCAGCATCAAGGCGCGCCTGACAATGCTGGCGCAGCTTTTCTCCGCGTTCATAGAGGGTGATCGAATCATCAAGCGGGACATCGCCGCTTTCCAGTTTGCGGACGATTTCTTCGAGGGCGCGGAGCGAATCCTCAAAGCTTAATTGCGAAATATCGGAGCTTTCCTCAGCCATGTGCCTGCTTTGACGGGCATAAGCCTGCTGGTCAAGCGTGCAAGGGCTAGCGGGACCAGCCCGGCATCGCTAAATGCGCGCCTATGTCTGGAATCACACCTGATGTCGTTGAGGCCCATGGCCTGTCTTCCGAAGAGTATGAGCGCGTGCTTCATGCGCTGGGTAGAGAGCCAAATCTGGTCGAACTGGGAATATTCTCTGTCATGTGGTCAGAGCATTGTTCCTATAAGTCCAGCCGGATTCATCTGAAAAAGCTCCCGACCGAAGCACCATGGGTCATTTGCGGGCCAGGTGAAAATGCCGGTGTGATTGATATTGGCGATGGACAGGCCGCCATCTTCAAGATGGAGAGCCACAACCATCCCAGCTATATCGAACCTTATCAGGGCGCCGCAACAGGCGTGGGCGGTATATTGCGCGATGTGTTCACCATGGGCGCCCGCCCTGTTGCCAATATGAACGCCTTGCGCTTTGGCCGGCCCGATCACCCGAAGATGAAGCATCTGGTCAAGGGCGTGGTTGCCGGGATTGGCGGCTATGGCAATTGCGTCGGGGTTCCTACAGTTGGCGGGGAAACCAATTTCCACCCGGCTTATGACGGTAATATTCTGGTCAATGCCATGACTGTGGGCGTGGCAGATAGCGACAGGATTTTCTATTCAGCCGCAACCGGTGTTGGCAACCCCATCGTCTATGTCGGCAGCAAGACAGGGCGCGATGGCATTCACGGCGCAACAATGGCCAGCGCCGATTTTGCAGAAGACTCCGAAGAAAAACGGCCCACCGTGCAGGTTGGTGATCCATTCACGGAAAAACTGCTGATCGAAGCCTGTCTTGAACTGATGGCAACAGATGCGATCGTCGCGATTCAGGATATGGGTGCGGCGGGCCTGACCTCATCCAGTGTCGAGATGGCAACCAATGGCAAGGCTGGCATCCGGCTGGATATGAACAGGGTTCCGTGCCGGGAAGAAGGCATGACTCCTTATGAAATGATGCTGAGTGAAAGTCAGGAGCGAATGCTCATGGTGCTCAAACCCGGCAAGGAAGCAATGGCAGAAGCCATTTTCCGCAAGTGGGAGCTGGACTTCGCGATTATCGGAGAGGTCACGGACACACAGCATATGGTGCTGGAATGGAATGGCGATGTTGTCTGCGATATCCCGCTTGGCCCGCTGGCTGCCGATGCGCCGCTGTATGACAGGCCCGCCGTCTCGCGCGATGAATACCGCAAATGGGCCGGAGTAAAGTCGCTGGAATCTGTGCCAGAGAGCGGAAATACCGGTGCCGATCTGCTAACGCTGATGGCCTGCCCCGATCTCGCCAGCCGTAGCTGGATCTGGCAGCAATATGACAGCCAGGTGGGCGCAGATTCCTTGCAGCTTTCTGGCGGCGACGCTGCGGTTGTGCGTGTGCATGGCACACAAAAGGCTCTGGCCATCACAACCGATTGCACGCCGCGCTATTGCTATGCCGATCCGTATGAAGGAGGCAAACAGGCCATAGCCGAAGCCTATCGCAATCTGTGCGCCGTGGGGGCAAAGCCTCTGGCTGTAACCAATTGCCTCAATTTCGCTAACCCCCAGCGCCCGGAAATCATGGCCCAGTTTACTGGCTGTCTTGAAGGTATGGGCGATGCCTGCCGTGCGCTCGACTTCCCTATCGTAAGCGGCAATGTCAGCCTCTATAATGAAAGCAAGGCAACTGGCGGAGGGTCCGCAATTCTGCCCACACCAGCCATTGGCGGGGTTGGCGTGCTGGTTGATTATGCCGTGATGGCGACCATCGCCTTCAAACAGTCTGGCGATAAGGTCTGGCTGACAGGTGGAGATGGCACGCATCTGGGGCAGTCCCTCTGGCTGCGCGAAGTGCACGGACGCGAAGAAGGCCTGCCTCCTCCGGTGGATCTGGAGCACACCCGCAAGACAGGCGAGCAGATCCGTCAATGGATTGAAGCCGGCGTGGTCAATGCCGTGCATGATATCAGCGATGGCGGATTACTGGTTGCACTGGCAGAGATGGCTCTTGCAGGATCGCTGGGCTGTGATCTGTCGATTGCATTGAACTCTGCCTCCGCCTTTGGAGAAGATCAGGGGCGCTTCCTGGTTACGACTACGGCAGATAAAACACTGGACAATGCCGTGGAGATTGGTCGCGTCGGTGGCAATAGCATCGCCGGAATCACGCTGGATGACATCCACAAGGCGCATGAGTCTTTCTTTCAGGACTGGATGAAAGACTGACTGAAACCGACCCGGTGAAGGCGCTGCAGTTTTTTATTCACTATGGCGGCCATTTCCTGCTTCCATTTGTCATAGCCCGGTGCATATGGCCAGCACGCTGGATGCAGGCCGGGCTTATCATGGTCGCAACAATCATTATTGATGCCGACCATCTGTTCGCCACACCCATTTTTGATCCGGACCGATGCAGTATCGGTTTTCATCCGCTGCACGGGTTGGCAGCTCTGATATTGTATCTGGCTTTGCTTGCCGTACCGCGCTGGTGGGTGCGTGCCATTGCGCTGGGATGCCTGCTACATCTGGGTATCGACACTACCGATTGCCTCATGCAGCGTATGATTAGAGTGTGATGATAAAAAGTGGACACCGGTTTTTGTCAAAAAATCACACGACAACAAAAGTATAAAGAGCGGGATGTGATTCTGCCATATGTCATCCCGCTCTAAGGTCAGCGCCTGTTAATCGCGGCATAAATCAGAAATATGTCCGACATTCAGGCAGGTGCAGCCTGCCCGGCAGGCGTCAGAATATCAAACGGGTCAATCCCGCGCGAGTGCCAGAGCTGATGACATTGCTCATAAATTTTCGCCGGAGAAATCCGCAATCTTTTTCGTGCATCAACCAAAGGCATGGAAAGTAAATCCCGCACGGGCATTTCCGCAATCGTAGGGCACCCTTTACCCAGCTTCTGCGCCTCTCTCACAGCACGGATGACAGGAGCATCTGCTGCACCATTGCTGCGCATGTTCATGGCTGCGGCGTAGGCAATAAACAGATATCCCAACCCGCCATTCTGGCCATGAGTGAATGCCAGCACGCATTGCTCGCCCAATGCATCACGATTATACCCGGTCAGAACATGTAACAGGTCATGCGTATCCCGATACCGACTGATATACCATTCGAACTGGTCATCAAATTCAGGGCGTCCTTTTCGAAAACGGTCATATTCTTCAACCAGCCCGGCCGCAGTCAGCCCCTGACTCTCCATAAAATCAAGATAGGCATGGGCAACACTGTCAGCCGGGAAAGCACGAAGCATCTCATGGTCATCCAGCAGGTCAGGCAGATATGGCTCACTGAGGCGCAATTGCCTTCCATGATCGCTCGTCAAAAAGCGTTGTGCGCGTCCCCTGACATCGTGCGTCGGCAGGGCTTCAAAGATATAAAATACCTCCTCGGTATTCTCTTTGTCCCTCAACAAATTCCGAAAATGCTTCCACGCCTTGAGTGGCCGCAATTTCAATGGCGGA
>JBKEEC010000101.1:0-14049 GCA_047975785.1 Sphingomonadaceae bacterium
GACGCGTCGCGCTGGTAACAGGCGGATCACGTGGTATCGGGCGAATGATCGTAAAGGGGTTTCTGGATGCGGGATGCGCGCGCGTTTATATCAGTGCACGCAAGATTGATCAGGTCAAGGCAACGGTGGCAGAACTGGGGGATCGCGTTATCGGCCTTCCGGCTGACCTCAGCCATGTTGAAGGAATAGATGATCTGGCCGCGCGTCTGGCAGAAAAGGAAACCGCGCTGGATATTCTGGTCAATAATGCCGGGGCTGCCTGGGGGCAGGAGTTTACGGAATTTACCGAAGCCGGATGGGACCGGACGATGGATATCAATCTCAAGACACCTTTCTTCCTGACCCAGAGGCTGCACCCCATGCTCAAGGCTGCAGGATCGCCGGAACAACCAGCCAAGGTCGTGATGATCGCCTCGGTTGACGGCCTGGCCTGCAATCCGTGGGAAACCTACCCTTATCAGGCATCCAAGGCGGGGCTGATCCATCTTACGCGGCGGATGGCTGCGCGGCTTATCCGGGATAATATTGTCGTAAACGGGATCGCACCGGGAGCCTTTGCCAGCGATATGAACCGGGCTGCGCGCGACAATGAAAACTCGGTCGTGCAGGGCATACCTTCACGCCGGATAGGTGTGGATGAAGATATGGCTGCCGGAGCCATCTATCTGGCCAGCCGCGCCGGAGATTATGTTGTCGGCACGACAATTCCGATAGATGGCGGTATCATAAACGCCAATATTGGCGGCGGAAATTTTGTTGATCCGTCAGGCGCCTGATACGGTTTTTCGCGAAAAACCTTAATGGCTATTCCTTGAAAATTGCGACCTCGCTTATCCCCGCGCTGGTGGCCCGGCCCCGATACATGCCAGAAGTGTTGAAACTGAACACGGCCTCCGCATCGGGTGAGACGACAATAACGCCGCCATCACCGCCTATTTCGGTAACTTCCCGGATTACGTCCTGCGCGGCATCGGCAGTTGATTTTCCGGCAAGCAGGATCTGGTCACATATGGCTTTGGCAACGCCAACACGGATAAAATATTCCCCCGTTCCGGTGGCAGAAACGGCGCAGGCCCTGTCATCGGCATAGGTTCCGGCCCCGATAACAGGTGAATCTCCGATCCGGCCCCATCGTTTGCCGGTTGTGCCGCCGGTTGAGGTACCCGCAGCCAGATGTCCCTGCATATCAAGGGCAACTGCGCCGACCGTGCCGAATTTATGGTCGGCGTATTTGTCGTCCATTTCCCGTGCAGACAGGGTTTTGTCTTTCAGTTTTTCAAGCTGTTCCAGCCGCTCCGGCACGGCGAAATAGGACGGGTCCACCATCTCGACTGCGTGATCGGAGGCAAATTCTTCGGCACCTTTTCCGCTCAGGAATACGTGCCGGCCATCTTCCATTATGGCGCGAGCCAGCAAAATGGGGTTTTTGACACGGGTAACGCCTGCAACTGCGCCGGCTGTGCGCGATGCGCCATCCATAAAGGCGGCATCCATTTCATTGGTGCCATCCCAGGTGAAGACAGACCCGCGCCCGGCATTGAATTTTTCATCATCTTCCAGCCGCGTGATAACAGCCTGAACCGCATCGCCCGCCGGACCGCCCTGTTTTAAAATCGCGGCACCTGCATCCAGTGCCTGCTGCAATGCGGCGCGATAGGCGGCTTCTTTTTGTGCATCCATCTTTTCGCGAGAGATTGTTCCAGCCCCGCCATGGATGGCAAGTGCCCAGCGAGGAGCCTGCTTTATCTCCTGTCGGGCAGTTTCTGCTCTATCCGCATTCTGCGCGATAGCTGTGCCTGTGCATAATGCACCTGCCAGTCCGATAAGACCAGCCAGAGCGATTTTCATTGTGTTCTCCCTGTTTTTTTCGGTGTGGGTATCGGGTTTGGGCACCGGATACGACCATAAAGCGACCATAAAGGAAGCATAATGCCAGAAAACTTTGTTTCCTTGCCATTGAGCATCCGTATATCTTCGTGCTAATGCTGGAATCCACCGCTTTCAAGCAGTTAAACAGGGGACGCAGCACATGCATATCGGGAACTGGTATTTCGATCAGGATATGGCGATGGCGATTTTACAAAAAGTCGCAATGGCCGTTATTATCCTTCTTGTCACATGGGCTTTGGCCAAGGGCGCGAAATGGGCTTTTGCCAAGCTGGTAGACAATATTTCCTTTCTTCAGCGTCATACCGAAACCGGGCAGAGCATCGGCACTTCGCTGGGCAAAATCGTCTCCCTGTTTATCTGGCTGTTTGGCCTGCTGGCCATTCTCAATGTCTTTAATCTCGACGGTGTGATGGCGCCGCTCCAGACATTGCTGAATGACGTCATGGAGTTCATTCCCAATCTGGTCGGGGCGTCTCTGGTCTTCTTTATTGGCCTGATGGTGGCGCGCATTGTTCGTGATATTACCGTTACCGCGCTGGAAGCAGCCAATTTCGATAAATGGCTGAACAAGGGCGGGGTTGACCGGGTGACGGGCAATAATGCCCTGAGCAAGACTGTTGGCACGATTATTTATGTGCTGATTGTCATCCCCGTATCGATTGCGGCCCTGGGTGCGCTCAATATTGCGACCATTTCCGGTCCGGCGAGTGAAATGCTTTCGATGATCCTGTCATCCATTCCACTGATTATTGGCGCGGTCATCCTGCTGGGTATTGGCTATCTGATCAGCAAGTTTGTCATGCAAATTCTTGAAGAAGTGTTGTCCGGTCTCGGTTTTGACCGTTCGGTTGCCGCCCTTGGCCTGCTGCCGGAAAGCGCATCTGCTTCCAAAGTGGTGGGGCGGGTAACACAGGTTGCCATCATCCTGTTCTTTGCCATTGCTGCAACGCGGTTGCTGGGCTTCCCGGAGCTTACGGCCATTCTTGATGAAATCCTGCTTCTGGGTGGCAGCGTGATTTTTGGCGGCGCGGTGATCCTGGCCGGTTACCTGCTTGCCAACATGCTGGGCCGGCTGATGAGCGGGGCGGATTCTTCTGCTACGCTGGCCGGCACAGTCGTGCGCTGGACCACCATGGTCCTGTTCACATTCATGGGCCTGCAGTTCATGGGTGTGGGCGAAGAAATCGTGCAACTGGCCTTTGGCGCTCTGGTGCTGGGCGGTGCGGTTGCCGGTGCGCTGGCCTTCGGTTTGGGTGGCCGGACATGGGCTGCCAAAAAGCTTGAAGAGCTGGACAGGAAAACCGGCTCAGACAAGTAAGGCCGGGTTTTCTTTCTGCCCGTCGGACATTGCCCGTCTGGCGGGGAGTATGATACGGGGCGCGGGAGATGATCCTGCGCCCCGCTTCCCTATCTGATGCTGTTAATCTGGCTGAACTGGGCCGCAGCAGCTTTGTTGCGAAATTCGGGCATCTTTACCGGGCAGAGGATTTGTCCTCGTTTCTGGAGCAGGTCTATGCCCCGCAAACCGTGCGGGAAGAAATTGCCGGGCCGGAATATGAATTTCAGCTCGCAGAGCAGGACGGTGCATTGCTTGGCTTTTGCAAAATGGGCTATCCGGGCAAATATGCCACCTATTCCGATGCGCGCGATCCGGTCGATCTTTGCCAGCTTTATACTGCGCCGGATATGACAGGGCGCGGGATTGGCTCAAGCCTGATGCAATGGGCGCTTGCCTGCGCTGCACGCAGCAACAGGGATGCTATCCAGCTGACAGTGTGGTCAGAAAATCATGACGCCCAAAGATTTTACCAGCGATTTGGTTTTACAAAAATCGCCGATGTTGATTTTTATGTTGGCGTGCATCGCGATGATGAATTTCTGTTCGAATACCGCCTGCCGAGCGGAGAGGGTGAGGGCGGGCAGGCCTGATCAGGATTCTTCCTGCCAAACCAGCACGGGCTTTCTTGCGGCGAGTGTTTCATCCAGCCTGGACCGCGGAGCATAAAATGGTGCTGATTTCAGCTCCGGATCGCCTGCGCGCGCCTTTTGCGCCAGACTGCGCAACGCAAGGATAAACTGATCCAGCACTGCCTTGCTTTCAGTTTCCGTCGGCTCGATCAGCATGGCCCCATGCACGACCAGCGGGAAATACATGGTCATCGGGTGGAAGCCTTCGTCAATCATTGCCTTGGCCAGATCCAGTGTGGAAACGTCATCGGCAAAGCCTTTGTCCGAGAACAGGGCCTCATGCATACAGGGTCCGGTTTTGGCAAAGGGTGCATCCAGCACATCTTCGCAGCTGCGCAGGATATAATTGGCATTCAATACGGCATCGCCCGATACCTGCCTTAACCCGTCACTGCCATGGCTGAGGATATAGGTCAGCGCACGGGTAAACATGCCCATCTGGCCATGGAAAGCGGCCATGCGGCCAAAGCTCTGGCTGTTTGCATCCCTTGCTTCCTCTTCAACCAGTTCTGCCACTCCGGCCTCGTTCAGACGCACGAAAGGCAGAGGCGCAAACGGGCTGAGTGCAGCAGAGAGCACAACCGGACCGGAACCCGGCCCGCCGCCGCCATGCGGGGTAGAGAAAGTCTTGTGCAGATTGATATGCATTGCATCCACGCCCAGATCACCGGGGCGAACCCGTCCGAGAATGGCATTAAGATTGGCACCATCGCAATAAACCAGACCGCCTGCAGCATGGACCGCATCAGAGATAGCCTTCATGTCCCGCTCGAACAGGCCGCAAGTATTGGGGTTGGTGATCATCACGCCGGCAATATCGGGGCCAAGGCGAGCTTTCAGCGCTTCCAGATCAACCCTGCCTTCATCATTGGCGGGGATTGTCTCCACCCGGTATCCGGCAAAGGCTGCGGTAGCCGGGTTTGTGCCATGGGCGCTGGAGGGAACAAGAATAACCTCGCGCATGTCGCCGCGCGCTTCCAGTGCAGCACGAATACATAAAATGCCGCATAATTCCCCGTGCGCGCCTGCTTTCGGACTCATGGCGACACTGTCCATGCCGGTAAGCGAGATCAGCCAATGCGCCAGTTCATGCATAACAGCAAAGGCACCGCGCACCGTATCCTGCGGCTGGAGAGGATGAATATCGGCAAAGCCGGGCATACGCGCCACTTTTTCATTCAGGCGCGGATTATGCTTCATCGTGCAACTGCCAAGCGGAAACAGCCCCATATCAATGCCGTAATTCTGACGGCTCAGACGGGTATAGTGACGGATGGTTTCCGGCTCTGACAGACCAGGAAGGCCAATAGAATCCGTGCGCTCCATCCCGCCCAGCCGGTTGGGCTGATCCGCCACACTATCAGGCAAATCAACGCCGGATGTTTGCGTGTTGCCTATTTCAAAAATCAGTTTTTCTTCCAGCATCAGTGCATGATTGCCGGTCGTGGTGGAGGGGCCTGACATGGCATCAGGAGAGGTAATCGGTTGCTCCGGTTTCCATCCGCTCTGGTTGGGGGCGTTCATGGCACTATCTCCTCCAGCGCGGTGGCAAGGGTTTCGATATCGTCCTCGCTCGTAGTTTCGGTCACGGCGACGACCAGCCCGCCGGATAAAGATGTATTATCGGGATAGAGGCGCCCCAGCGAGACGCCGGCAAGGATATTACGCCCGGACAATTGCCGTACAACTTCACGCGCATCTGCAGGCAAAACAAGCGTGAATTCATTGAAAAAACTGTCATTCAGCAATCTGACGCCTGAAACAGAGGCCAGCCTGTCAGCCGCAAGGCAGGCAAGGCGGTGATTTTCCTGTGACAGGGCGTGCAGTCCCTTTTCTCCGAGCAAGGTCATGTGAATGGAAAAGGCCAGCGCACATAGCCCGGCATTGGTGCAGATATTGCTGGTCGCCTTTTCGCGGCGGATATGCTGCTCGCGGGTGGACAGGGTGAGGACGAAGCCCCTCCTGCCTTTGGCATCTTCTGTCTGGCCGCAAAGCCTGCCTGGCATCTGGCGCACATGCTTGCTGTCCCGCACGGCAAACAGCCCCAGATACGGTCCGCCAAATTGCAGGCCAACACCAAGCGACTGGCCTTCACCGACAACGATATCCGCGCCCAGCTCTCCGGGGGAGCGCAGCGCACCCAGAGCCACCGGTTCTGTCACTACGGCAATAAGCAATGCGCCCTGTGCGTGGGCGGCAGAGGCGATTTTTTCGAGATCGGGGAGGCGGCCCAGAATATCGGGATATTGCACCACGACACAGCTTGTATCGGAATTGATCTGCGCAATCAGGGCGTCTTCGTCGCAGGATGAGTCCAGCTCCGGAGCGGAGGAGATAATCCTGTCTTCGGTAAAATGCGCCATGGTTTGCGCCACTTGCGCATAATGCGGGTGCAGACCACTATGCAGAAGGGCCTCGTTGCGCCGGGTAATCCGCCCTGCCATGGCGATCGCTTCCCAGCAGGCGGTGGAGCCATCATACATGCTTGCATTGGCGACTTCGCAGCCAAACAGTCGCGCCACCTGGGTCTGAAACTCGAACAGCATCTGCAATGTGCCTTGTGCGATTTCAGGCTGATAGGGGGTATAGGCAGTCAGAAATTCACCACGCTGGATCAGGTGGTCAACACTCGCCGGTATGTGATGGCGATATGCCCCGGCACCCAGAAAAAACGCGGCATCTGCTGCGGCAAGATTCTGTTTTGACAGGCGCCTCATATGCCGCTCGACGGCCATCTCGCTGGCATGGAGAGGAAGGCCGTCTATCGGGCCAGTCAGCCGCGCATCGACAGGGATATCGCGGAACAGGTCTTCAATCGAGGATGTGCCGATTACATCCAGCATGGCGCTGCGATCAGCATCGGTAAGGGGAAGGTAACGCATGAAAGACTTGTCCTGTCAAACGGGCTGTTTGCGGGGAGAAAGAAAGCTCAGAGTGTTTCGATAAAGGCCTTGTAGGCGGCCTCATCCATCAACCCTTCAAGTTCGGACGGGTCGGCAATACGGAGACGAAAAAACCAGCCTTCGCCTTCGGGTGCCGTGTTGACCAGGGCAGGGTCTTCCTCAATCTGGCCATTGCTTTCGACAACAGTTCCGGTCACGGGCGAATAGACATCGCTGGCAGCCTTTACACTTTCCACAATCGCGGCATCCCCACCCTTGCTGAGCTGCGCCCCCATATCGGGCACTTCAACAAAAACAATATCACCCAGCTGACTCTGGGCGTAATCCGTAATGCCGATAGTGGCGGTATCGCCATCAACATCAATCCATTCATGTTCCTGGGTGAACAGACGAGTCATTATACGTTTTCCTTGCGATAATAGTGGTGGGGAACAAAAGGCAGTTTTACGACCTGTGCGGCCAGGCGCTTTCCGCGCACTTCAATGTCCAGCTTCGTGCCGGGTGAGGCATGGTCCGATGCAACATAGCCCATGGCAACGGGATGCCCCAGTGTCGGGGAAAAACCGCCCGATGTCACGACACCGATATGGTCTTTTCCGGCAAATATCCGGGCGCCCTCACGGGCGGGCAGTCGGCCTTCTACGGCCATGCCGATGCGCTTGCGGGCCGGGCCATCCTGCATGATCTGCATAATCTGACCATGCCCCGGCCAGCCGCCGGTTTCGCGCCTGCTTTTGCTCAGGGCAAAGGTCAGCCCGGCGGAAACCGGATCAGTTGTTTCGTCAAGGTCGTGGCCATAGAGGGGCAAGCCCGCTTCCAGACGCAAACTGTCCCGCGCCCCCAGACCTGCGGGGCGGATTTCTTCCTGGGCGGTGAGCAGCCCGGCTATTTCAGATGCGTTTTGTGCGGGGATCGAAATTTCAAAGCCATCTTCGCCGGTATAGCCTGAGCGGCTTATCCAGGCATTGACTCCTGCAAGCGTGAATGCCGCCCCGCTCATGAAGCCGAGAGAGGAAAGCGGTGTATCTCCCTCAACCAGCCGATCCAGTGCGGTAAAGGCCTGAGGTCCTTGCAATGCCAGCAAGGCGCTGTCCTCCAGATGGGATATGGTCACTTCATCAGGCAGGTGCTCGCGCAAATGGGCAATATCATCCCATTTGGTGGCTCCGTTGACGACAAGGTAAAAACCTTCGCTCCAGCGGGTCACCATCAGGTCATCAAGCACGCCGCCTTCAGCGTTCAGCAACAGGGAATAGCGCAGATTTCCGTCGCCAAGTGTTGCAAGATCTGCTGGCAGCACGGCTTCCAGTGCAGATTGCGGGTCTTTTCCGCTGATATAAAGCTGGCCCATATGGCTGACATCGAACAGGCTCGCAGAATTACGCGTCCATTCATGCTCCGCCATAATCCCTTCATACTGGATGGGCATCCAGTATCCGGCGAAAGGCACCATACGGGCATCTTGCGCCCGGTGCCATGCGTCAAGCGGCAGAGATTCGGGAGAGTGCTCTTCCCGTGCAGCAGATTCATCAGCAGAATTGGCAGAGATTTGTTCTGACATAAACTCCAGTCCCGACAAGTGGGGCGGCTTGCTCCGGCACAACGCCAATGCCTGACCGCCGCCCCCTCTGTCGGTGTACCTGAGAGCTTGGCCACCCCCTGTTGCGAGCAGCTTACCCCTTCGGTGGCCTCCGAATACGGAAAAGGAGGCGCTTTCCAGAGTGTTACGCAACGCTGCGGTCCATGGGCCTGAGAGTTTCCGGGGCGGTTGCTCCTTCGGCGTTTTACCAGAGTGTACGGCTCTGGCAAAAGCTCTCCCACAGCGAAGCCTGAGCCAATCTGTCAAGAAATCGACTCAGGGAACGTGTGGATGATTGCTGAAAGTTAAGCTGTCGTCAATCACGTATATGAACCGGGGCGGCCCATTCCTGTGGGTAATTTCCTGATTCAAAAACAGAAGATTACCCGAAATAACCAGATTTGCAGGAAACTCCGGCTATCAGAAAAATTCCTGTATGCGAAAGGTGGCGGTTTATCGGTAGCGCGTCCGGTCAGCGTTTCCATTTCCTCTGTGTCTTGCCATAGCGGAGCTTGCGTGTTCCGGGTTTGCCCTCGTTTGAACGGCCGATGCGCGGGGCAGTATTCTGCCCATCGGCCAGCCCCAGTTCTTCATTTTCCAGACGACGGATTTCATCACGCAACCGGCCAGCCTCTTCAAACTCCAGATCGGCGGCGGCGTCGCGCATCCGCTTCTCCAGATCTTCGATATAGGCACGCAGATTGTGGCCGACGAGATTGTTAACTGCGTCATCTCCCATATCCACAGTGACGGAATCCTGTGAGGCCGTATGTGCGACAATATCGGCAATATCGCGTTTGATCGTTTGCGGGGTAATGCCGTGCGTTTCATTATAGGCGCGCTGTTTTTCCCGACGGCGATCCGTTTCGCTCATGGCACGTTCCATGCTGCCGGTTATCCGGTCAGCATAAAGGATGACACGGCCTTCAACATTGCGGGCAGCACGGCCTATCGTCTGGATCAATGAAGTTTCACTGCGCAGGAAGCCCTCCTTGTCCGCATCCAGAATGCAGACCAGCCCGCATTCGGGGATGTCCAGCCCTTCGCGCAGCAGGTTGATGCCGACCAGCACATCATACACGCCCATACGTAAATCGCGGATAAGTTCGATACGTTCCAGTGTTTCCACATCGGAATGCATATAGCGCACCCGCACACCTGCTTCGTGCATGAACTCGGTCAGATCCTCGGCCATGCGTTTTGTCAGTGTGGTGACAAGCGTGCGATAGCCGTGCCTGGCAGCCTCTTGCGATTCATGGATGCAATCCTGCACCTGATCCTCCACCGGGCGCACATCAACAGGGGGATCAATCAGGCCGGTCGGGCGGATCACCTGCTCGGTAAAGACACCACCGGTCTGTTCCATCTCCCACGGGCCGGGGGTAGCGGATACGGCAATGGTTTGCGGGCGCATGGCGTCCCATTCATTGAAGCGCAGGGGGCGGTTGTCGATACAGGAAGGCAGGCGAAAGCCGTATTCGGCCAGGGTCAGTTTCCGCCTGTGGTCCCCGCGGGCCATAGCGCCGATTTGCGGAATGGTCTGGTGGCTTTCATCCACAAACAGCAAGGCATTGTCGGGCAAATATTCGAAGAGTGTAGGCGGCGGCTCTCCGGGGAGCCGTCCGGTCAGAAAGCGGCTGTAATTCTCGATTCCGGCACAGCTTCCGGTTGCCGCGATCATTTCAAGGTCAAAATTGGTGCGTTGTTCCAGCCGCTGCGCTTCCAGCAGGTGGCCATTGTCGTTCAGCTCGCGCAATCTTTCCTGCAATTCAAACCGGATTGCTTCGGTTGCCTGTTTCATGGTCGGGCCGGGCGTGACATAGTGCGAATTGGCATAGACCCGCACCTGATCGAGGCTGGTGCCCTTCTTGCCGGTAAGAGGATCAAATTCGCTGATTTCCTCTATCTCATCGCCAAAGAAGCTGATCCGCCATGCCATATCCTCATAATGGCTGGGAAACAGCTCCAGCGTATCGCCGCGCACACGAAAGGCACCGCGGAAAAATGCAGCATCATTGCGCTTATATTGCAGGGCGACCAGCTTGCGGATCAGCTCGCGCTGGTCCACAATATCACCACGTTTGATATCGAAAATCATTGCGGAATAGGTTTCAACCGACCCTATCCCGTACAGGCAACTGACCGAGGCGACGATGATAACATCATCCCGCTCCAGCAGGGCGCGGGTTGCCGAATGACGCATCCGGTCAATCGCCTCATTCACCGAGGATTCTTTTTCAATATAGGTGTCCGAACGCGGAACATAGGCTTCGGGCTGGTAATAATCGTAATAGGAGACGAAATATTCCACCGCATTGTCAGGAAAGAAGCTCTTGAACTCGCCATAAAGCTGGGCGGCCAGAATCTTGTTGTGGGCAAGAACAAGGGCCGGGCGCTGTAATTGTTCAATCACCTTGGCCATGGTGAAAGTTTTGCCGCTGCCGGTTACGCCCAGCAATGCTTGTGTGCGTTCATTATCCTTTGTGCCATTGGTCAGGTCGGCAATGGCGGAAGGCTGATCGCCTGACGGGGCATAATCCGATACAAGCTGGAACGGCCTGCCGCCGTCGGTTTTTTCGGGCCTCGCAGGTTTGTGCGGGACGAATGTGGTGGAAGTATCCGGCTCTTCCAGTCCGCGGCGGATGACGAGTTGGCTCATGGCTGTGATATGGCGTCTGTGACTGTCTGACGCAATGTTGAACCTGCTGATGGCGTTTCGGCGGGCAATCAATCCGGGATATACAAATCAGGAAAGATGAGTGTTGTGACTTGGCACTGGTGGGCCAGCTTGGTAGCATCGGGTGTTATTTTACTATGTCTGGCAATATTGCCCCCATATTCGATAATATCTGAAAGGCCCGAACTTTATGCGTAAACCTGCTTTGATTATTTCTGTGGCCTGTCTTGCACTGGCGGCATGTGGCGATTCTGCAAAAGAAGAAAAAACTCCGCAAAGTCAGGATGAGATTGCCAAGGAAGCGGGACAACTGACCAAGCCCCAGCCCGGTCAGTATGTCAGCAAATCCGAAGTGATCAATTTTGAGGTGCCAGGCCTTCCGCCCGAACAGGCCGACCAGATGAAACAGATGTTCACCGGCATGGGGGCGCAAGAACAAAGCTATTGCATGACGAAGGAGCAGGCAGAAAAAGGCTTTGAAGATGCCATTCGTGAAATGGGGCAGGGCGAAGAAGGCATGAACTGCAAGTTTGACCGGTTTAATGTCAATGGCAATGCGCTGGATGCGCAACTGGCCTGTGACGCAGGTGACAAGGGATCGGCAAAAATGACCATGACCGGCACCGTTACCGAAACCTCGCAGGATGTGGAAATGCATATTTCTCAGGAAAATGCCCAGATACCCGGCGGAAAAATGACTATCGGCATGAAGGTTTCATCGAAACGGACGGGAGATTGCAAGGAAGGGTCATCCTGAGCCCGACCGTTTGATGGCAGCCCGACGCACCCTTTCGCAAAATGGTTTTGTTCTCCGTTCTCGCGAGGAAATCATGCGCCGTGTAGAGCTGGGGCGTGAAACCGTTGATGAGGTTCACCCCCGGCCCCACCGGAGCACCATGCTGGGAGAGCTGGAATGGGTCGCAGAGCCGGTCCGCCGTCCCTTCCGCCGGATAAAGATCCGGCCTGCAAAACAGCCCCGGCTTATTATGCTGCTACCCGGTTTTGCCACGCACCCGGTTCGGATGCGTTACCTTGCGCGCAATCTGGAACGGGCTGGCCATACTGTAAAACGCTGGGGGGCGGGATTTAATTTCGGCCCGACACCGGAAAAACTTGCCCTGATCGAAGCGCGATTGCTGGAACTGCATCAACGTCACGGTCAGAAAGTCGTGCTGGTCGGGTGGAGTCTTGTCGGGTTGTTTGCGCGTGAGCTTGCCTGGCTGCACCCTGATGCTGTTGACAGGGTTATTACAATGGGCAGTCCGTTTTCAGGTAGTATGCGCGCCAATAATGTCTGGCGCATTTATCAGGTCATTGCCGGTCACAGTGTAGATCGGCCGCCGGTCAAGGTTCACACAGAAGGTAAACCACCCGTAGAGACTATCGCTTTATGGAGCAGGCGGGACGGGATTATCAGTGTTGCCAGTGCTGCCGGAAAGCCGGATGAGCGGGACCGGGCGATTGAAATGAAATGCACCCATCTGGGATTTACCTATGCGCCGGAAGTGATGGTTACCCTGCTGAACCTTATTGATGAGGATGCGGGGGAGTCTTCCTGCCTTGCGTAAAAATGAATCACAATTTTTATGATGAATAACCTGTTAACCTTGTTGGAATATTTCAGGATTTTATCGGTGAATCACCTGATGAGTCTGGATCAATTTTCGTATAATCACCCCGTGAAATGACTCCTTTACGGAATTTTCTAGGGGTATCTCCCGTAATTTTAATCCAATCTGGTGCAAAATTATCCTTATATTTGTTGGTATCTGGGTGATTGCGATGAGGATTGCTCCTGAATGGAGTAAATGCACCATGCAAAATATGTGATGCTGAGGCATTCTTGCCTCATGGAACATCGCATCACACTTCACGTCATTGACAGCTCCAGCCGGATCAGGGCCGAGTTGTCTCGTCTTGCATTTGAACTCGGTCACCATGCCGAGGTTTATTCCGATCTTGCAGAACTGATTGATCACCCACCAAGAGACGGCATCATCATTGCCCGCGACGATGCGCTGGATGGCGGGGTATCAGTTCTGCTTGAGCGGTTGGCAGAGGCAGGAATCTGGTTGCCTCTGGTTGTCAGTGGTCTTGAACCGTCAATTGGGAGGGTCGTGGAAGCGGTCAAGGCCGGGGCACTGGATTATCTGCATCTGCCAGCCGATGAACGGGTTATAGCACTTACATTGCAGCGCATTGGCACCGAAGCGGTTGCACAGGCCGATGCGCGCCGCCGGATGGTGGAAGCGCGCAACCGGATCTCACATCTCTCCAACCGGGAGCGTGAAGTGCTGGATTGCCTCGCCAATGGAGGGAGCAACAAGGCCATTGGCCGTGTGCTCCATATCAGCCCGCGCACCGTTGAAATTCACAGGGCGAACATGATGGGCAAGCTGGGCGCAAAACATGCCTCTGAAGCAGTTCGTCTGCGACTGGAATCACAGCTGGAATCGGTAATAACCAAGGAAGCCATGATGGCATGATCCTATAATCCAGACTGTTGAACGGGAGCGTTTCTTCCCGTTTGCCCGGCCACCCACGGGCCTCCAGATACACGGTGGCCGGGCATTATTTTGCCAGAGCGTTGTTTTCCCAGAGCCTTGCAAGCCTGTATTTACCTTCTGCCGCAATATAGCTTTTCGCGAAAAGCTTTAGAGCGGGATGACATATGACAGAATCATATCCCGCTCTTTATACTTTTGTTGTCGCATTGCTTTTTGCGAAAAACCGGTATCCACTTTTTCGCGCAATGCTTTAGCGACAAAAACTGCCATCACCCTGTTCCAGATGAAAATGGTCATGATGGGCCTTGTTATAGTCCGGACCCAGCACTGTCCCGAAGCGTTTGCAGGCGCTGTCCTGAACGGTGCGAAGAAACTGTTTTTCTTCCCGTGTCCCGCCATTCCAGTCTTTTAATACGCTGATATGGCGGCCATCTTTCAGGACAAACCCCGAAACATCAATCGCTGCTGCGCGCGCATGGGCTGATCGTTTCGCGCTTCCGGCGACATTGCGGCAGGAATAGGTCC